>DASXXW010000120.1:0-14368 GCA_036502865.1 Rhizomicrobium sp. | reverse complement strand
ATCTGTTGCGCGCATGTTATCTCCTGCTTGCCGCTGGACTGGGGTCGGAGATCTGGCCGGCACTGCTCAATTTATCAAAGTCCTGGGAGCTTATGCATGGCGTTGTGCTCAGCATGCTCGGCGCGTTGTCAGCCCTTTCAGTACTCGGCCTGCGCTATCCTTTGCGGATGTTGCCTCTGCTGTTTTTCGAGATGGCCTGGAAAGTAATCTGGCTGCTGCGCGTGGCACTGCCGCTGTGGTCCACACACCACATGGATGCCGACACAGCGCAAACCGCCTTCGCATGCGCACTGGTCGCCATTTTCCCATTTCTCATTCCGTGGCGCGTCGTGATCGCGAATTATGTAACGGCGCCGGGCGATCCTTGGACACGGCGCATCGCAGCTTAGTCGGCCGGGAGATATCGCCGGATTTCGTTTGGGAATTCCGGAAAGTATCGAGTGATTAACGAGATATCGAACCGTTTCAGAATGGCTTCTTTCGATTCGCGATCCAGCAGAAAGCAAAAGGCCGCTTTGATGTATTGTTCGGCAGTACAATCAGCATGTGCGAGGTTTTCGAAATCCAGCGTAACGTCGTGATGCGTTTTTCCGGTGCCGTCGCGCACGATCACTTCGAAGTGCACCGGGTTGCCGCCGGAAATGCGGCGTACTTCGATCACGAAATTATTCCTCGCCGAATTTGGCTTCGGCGAGCGCGACGATAGCGGCGAGTGCGGCTTCGGCATCCGGGCCTTCCGCTTCCACGGTGACTTCGCAGCCTTCGCTCGCGGCCAGCATCATCAACCCCATGATGGAGCGCGCATCCACGGTCTGGCCATCTTTGGTAATTCCGATGCGCGACTGGAAGCGCGCGGCAGCCTCGACAACTTTCGCCGATGCGCGTGCATGCAGCCCCTTCTTGTTGGTGATCTTGACGATCACGCGATGTGGTTCCGCCATCGGGAATTCACCCGTCGAGATCGGCAGACGCGGCGCGCATATATTTTCGTCCGGCTTCGATCGCCTGGGCGACGGCCTGATCGAGCGAGAGGCGTCCGCGAACGTCAATGAGTTTGATCAGGCTCGGCAAACTGTAACCCGCCAGCACTTCCACGCGCCCGCGTTCGGCGCAGGATAGAGCAATGTTGCAGGGTGTGCCGCCATACATATCGGTGGCGACGACTACGCCTTGGCCGTGGTCCACCGATTTCACCGCCGCGGCCAACTCGCGTTTCCGCCGTTCCGTGTCGTCTTCGGGGCCGATGCTCACGGCGCGGAGATCCGGCTGCGGTCCAACCATGTGCTCCATCGCCACAATGGTTTCCTGGGCAAGCCGTCCATGCGTGATGATCACGATGCCAATCATGGTGTCCCGAGAGCCCCGAAGAGTGACCGACGATAACGCACATGCTGCGGGATGGAAGCCCTAAAGCACAGGGGTGCTACGCGTGAACGCGGCAATCGCAGCAATGATCTTTATCGGGGTGGAGGCTTCAAAAGGCGCCAGGAGAATCTCGTGCGGCAACCCGGATTCCGGCACGGTAAGCGATCCGGGTGGGCGGTAGCGTCGCGGTTCCGGCATCCGGGGCACGGCATCTGAGGCAGCCAAACGCACCACGAGCTTAATTTGGGCCTCAGACCTGTAGGGCATGCTCACAATGCCTAACCCACGTACTTCAATCATCCCGGCAAGCGCGCTTGGCGCGGTAGCGTGAAGCACGCCCGATGAAACAAACAAATCGCAGCGGTCGTCGGCGACGAGCTCGGCACCGAGCCCAATCAGCCGCAGCGCGAGATCGGATTTGCCACTTCCGCTTTCGCCGAGCAATAGCAGCCCGGCGTCGCCGGGAGCGCCCAGTGCGTCGCCAGCGCGCCCGACGACCACGCAGCTCGCATGAATGTTGATGACTTGGGGTGTCACGGAAATCTCGTCAATATATCAACTTTAGTCAGCCGCAGTTCTTCCCATCGCAAAGACCGGCTTGAAACATCCCAGGATAAGACGCTTGGCGTCGAACGGCGGTTCTCCCCCGGAATCCAATCGGCCATCCTCATGCAACTTTGTTTCCGCCTCATAGAAGCTCGCTTTGTCGGGCCAGACTTGCCAGGTGAAGACGATCTTTTCACCTTCTTTCGCAGCAACGGCGCGGCGGAAATCGGTCTGTTTGCCGTCGGGTACGTAGTCCTCCCAGCATTCGACGATCTCTAGGCATCCATATTCCTTGAAGATATTCGCGCTGTTCTCGGCCCATTTGCGATAGGCATCCATCTTGTCCTGCGGTACCGGGATAACAAGACCTGCGACATACATGGTTCATGCTCCTTCGGACGGTTTAGCCGTATTTGCGTTAGATAATCCTTCGGACTTTCCACTAGCCTCTGTCTGCCAATGGAAGTTCGACAATGAAACGGGCGCCAGTGCCGGCAGCTCGATTTTCCGCCCAGATTCGGCCGCCAAATCCTTCCACGATCTGGCGTGCGATTGAGAGACCGAGCCCGGAGTTCTTGCCGAATCCGTGTGCGTCCGGACGCTCCGTGTAGAAGCGATTGAAAATGGTCTCGAGATTTTCGGGTGGAATGCCGGGACCGTCATCATCGATGATGATGCGCACACGTCCCTCCCGTTCCTGGCTATCGATCGTCACCGTTCCACCTTCGGGGCTGAATGAAACGGCGTTGTCGATCAGATTGCGAAATACCTGGCCGAGCCGCTCATCCTGGCCGAGTACGATGACGTGTGGCGGCAGAGTCGCCGAGAGCGCAAGCTTTACGCCGCGCACCGGTGGGACGAGCTGATAGATTTCCGCCATGACCTGCAGCAGGCGTATGAGATCGACTCGCCCGATGTGTTCGCGGCTGAGTTCCGCATCAAGGCGTGAGGCGTCGGAAATGTCGGTGATAAGCCGGTCGATGCGTCTCACGTCATTGGTGATGACCGTCATCAGGCGCCCACGCGAGGTCTCATCACTCGCGCGGCTGAACATTTCGACCGCGCTTTTGAGCGATGTCAGCGGGTTCTTGAGCTCATGCGCGACGTCGGCTGCGAATCGTTCGATAGCATCGATGCGGTCGTAAAGCGCGCGCGTCATCGCGGAGAGGCTGTCGGCAAGGTCGCCGATTTCATCATTGCGGCCTGAGAGGCGCGGTATGCTCTCGCGGCCCATTCGTCCGCCGCGCACCCGGTCGGCCGCATCGGCAAGCGCCTTCATCGGCCTCGCTATTGTGCCCGACAGATAAAGCGAAAGAACGATCATCACGGCGAGCGCCACGAGCGAAATACCGATCAGCGTGGAACGTTCCTCCATCAGGATGTGATCGATATCGCCGCCTTCCGTCGTAACAAGCAGGACGCCATAGACAGTTTGAAAGCGTTCGATCGGCACGGCGACCGAAAGAATGAGCTTGTTCTGTTGATCGAAGCGGCGCGCCGATGCCGGCACACCTTCCAGCGCGCGACGCACTTCGGCGTAGACACGTCCGTTACCGCCGGCTTCGATATAGGGTTCCATCGTGTTGAAGGGGCGAACGCCGATGATCGCGTCATAGAGACCGAGGAGCCAGGTTTCGATGCGATGCCGGAAGTCGAGCGGCGGTAGCTCGACGGTTTCGACCACGTTGCGGGCGAGAAGATCGCGCGTATCGATTTCGAGCTTTCCGTCGATGTCGTAAAGACGCGCACGCAAATTTGTCGGTGCGATGAGCTGGCGAAGGAGCGGCTCCGCTTCGTCGTCCGCAATGGAACGCGTCCGTTCCTCGGTCGCGTATTCCGCAAGCGTACCGGCAACAATCGAAGCAACCTGGCCTACGCCTGAAAGCCGTTCGTCCACGAGGCCCTGCCGGCTCGACTGCACCAGCAGCATTCCTGTGATCAGGATCGCAAGAGCAACGGCATTGAAGACGAGGATTCGCGAAGAAAGACCGGAGAAGCGGCGTTTCACCGGTCGTGAGGGCCGGCCGCGAAAGGCCATGCCATTATCTCCGTCAGCTTTCGCGATAACGATATCCGACACCGTATAGCGTTTCGATCGCGTCGAAACTATCATCGGATGCTTTGAATTTCTTTCGCAACCGTTTGATATGACTGTCGATTGTTCGGTCGTCGACATAGACTTGATCGTCGTAGGCGGCGTCCATCAGATTGTCGCGGCTCTTCACGAAACCCGGTCGCTGGGCCAGCGATTGCAAAATCAGGAACTCTGTCACGGTGAGCCGCACCGGTTTGCCGTCCCATGTGCAATCGTGGCGCTGTGGATCCAGTGCGAGCTTGCCGCGGACAAGTATCTCGCGCTTCGGTTCGGTGGCGTTCGTGCTGTTGCCATTGCCTGTATCGGAACGGCGCAGCACCGTCTTTACACGTTCCAGTAGCAATCGCTGGGAAAACGGCTTGCGGATGTAATCATCGGCACCCGCGTTCAGAGCCATGAGTTCGTCGATTTCCTCGTCCTTCGAGGTAAGAAATATGACGGGCAGATCGCTGTTCTGCCGCAGACGCCGCAGAAGCTCGAGACCGTCCATACGCGGCATCTTGATATCGAGAATGGCGAGGTCTGGTGGCGTGGCCTGAAGTGCGCCCAGCGCGGAGGCACCGTCCGAAAAAGTGCGGACGTGATAACCCTCCTGTTCGAGCAACATCCCGACGGAGGTCAGGATGTTCCGGTCGTCGTCAACGAGAGCGATGGTCGCCATGATCTTGTCCAGCCGAAGCAGTCTGTGGCTAGTATAAGGGGCCGGAAGGAATTGCGCACGGGCCACAGATGGACCAGCCTGATTATGACCCGCGCCGATTCCGGGCGAACGTACCGTATTATGCGCGCTATCGTCTGGCGTATCCCGATGCACTGATCGACCGAATCAGCCGATGCGTGGGGCTGAAGCGTGGGGACGCGGTCCTGGATCTCGGCGCAGGGCCTGGATTGCTCGCCATTCCATTTGCTGCGGCCGGCATGGCCGTAACAGCCGTCGATCCCGAACCGGAAATGCTGGCGGGTTTGCGCACTGCGGCCACAGAACGGTCCGTGTCGCTCGATATCCATCGCGGCAGTTCTTTCGACATGCCGCCCGGAATTGGACCATTTCATCTCGTCACAATCGGCCGGGCCTTCCATTGGATGGACCGCGCGCCCGCGCTCGACATGCTTGATCGATTGATCGGCGAGGGGGGCGCTATTGCGCTGGTTCATGACGAACATCCCACAACAATCGAAAATGCGTGGCGCGGCGTGCTGCGGGACGTCGCCGACAGATATGGCCGCGCGAATGCGTCCCATGTCCGCGAAGCACGCTCGAAGACATATCGATCGCATGAATCCGTGCTGCTCGATTCGCGATTTTCTCAGCTCGAACGAGTCGGAATTATCATCCGCCGCGTGGTGACAACTGACGATATCGTAGGACTCGCTTATTCACTTTCTGCGCTATCGCCGGAAAATCTTGGGACACGGGCGCGCGCATTTGAAGATGAGTTGCGCGAGGAACTTGGTGCACTTTCGCCAAATAACAGGTTCACCGAAATCGCTGAGCTTTTCGCGTTGATCGCCAAGCGGGGATAATCTGAGTTCAGTTGCACGCGGGATGAAAGTCCAGGGTGCGATCGCAGATTAAACGAACTCCACCTTTAGTATTTCATAAGAACGTGGGCCACCGGGCGCCGCAACTTCCACCGAATCGCCTTTCGACTTGCCGATCAGCGCGCGCGCGATGGGTGACGAGATGGAGATGCGGCCGTTCAGGGCATTGGCTTCGAAATCGCCGACGATCTGATATTTTTTCTTTGCCTTGGTATCCTCATCGACAAGCGTCACCGTCGCGCCGAACGTGACGGAGCTTCCGGAAAGCTTCGAGATATCAATGACGTCGGCGCGGCCGAGTTTGTCTTCGAGCTCGAGAACGCGTCCTTCGATGAAGCCCTGCCGCTCCTTCGCGGCATGATATTCCGCATTTTCCGACAGGTCGCCATGCGCGCGCGCTTCTTCGATCAAACGGATGGTCGCCGGTCTCTCGACCGTCTTCAGGTGATTGATCTCGTCTTCGAGGGCCTTAAAGCCCCCGTTCGTCATTGGAATACGTTCCATGGGCTCCTGATCCCGCTGGCGGCAAAAAAGCTCCTCTCGGCCTGCTTTTTGAGCCGGGCCGATACGGAGTTTTCGACGTCTGCCTTAAATGCCTGTCACGGCCCGGCGATCCATTTCCGGTCCGTCAGGCGGCAAAGAAGTTAGGGCCCCCACTTCCGGAGTTCAAGGGATACTAGGCGCATCCTGGATCACCCGTAACTCTGGAGGGGCCGGACGTCGAGCGCCCCGCCGCGTAACGCCGCGACCGCCTCGACCGAGGCAGCCGCGCCTGCCATGGTCGTGTAATACGGCACCTTCATCTGGAGCGCGGTACGGCGGATGGAGAGGGAATCGGCCAGCGCCTGACTGCCTTCCGTGGTGTTGAAGACGAGCTGGACTTCGCCATTTTTCAGTGCGTCGACGATGTGCGGCCGGCCCTCAAGCACCTTGTTGACGACACGAACCTCCACACCTGCGGCTTCCAGAAACTTTGCGGTTCCGCGTGTGGCGATAATGTCGAAACCCATGGCGATGAGTTGGCGTGCGGGCTCGACAGCGAGCGGTTTGTCCGCTTCCCGCAACGAGATAAACGCCGTCCCCCCAAGCGGAAGCTTTGCACCGGCGCCGATCTGGCTTTTGGCAAAGGCGCGGCCGAAGCTCGTATCGAGCCCCATCACCTCTCCGGTGGAGCGCATTTCGGGACCTAGCACCGTATCCACACCCGGGAAACGCGCAAAAGGCATCACGGATTCTTTGACGGCGATGTGATTGGACGGTTTGCGTTCGAGATCGAATGCCGAAAGCAACTCGCCGGCCATGACGCGCGCTGCTATCGCCGCGACCGGCAAACCAATGGCCTTGGCCACGAAAGGCACGGTCCGGCTTGCGCGTGGATTGACCTCCAGCACGAAAATCTCGTCGTCCTGCACGGCATATTGCACGTTCATCAGGCCGCACACCCCGAGAGCCCGAGCAAGTGCCACAGTCTGCCGTTCGATTTCGGCGACGGTTTCACGTTTGAGCGAATGAGGTGGGATCGCGCAGGCAGAATCACCCGAATGCACGCCGGCCTCTTCGATATGTTCCATGATGCCCGCGACAAACACTTCGCCGGCACGATCGGCAATTGCGTCGACGTCGATCTCGATCGCGTGGTTCAGGAATCTGTCGATCAGAACGGGATTGTCGCCGGAGATTTTGAACAACTCACCCGACTGCAGAACGGATTTGAGTTGCGGCTCGTCCGAAACAATGACCATGCCGCGGCCGCCCAGTACATAGGAGGGGCGCAGGATCACAGGATAGCCGATCTCGCTCGCGGAGGAGATTGCTACTTCGGAAGTCATCGCCGTAGCGTTGCGCGGCTGCCGCAATCCGAGCTGGTTGAGCAGATTTTGAAAACGTTGACGATCTTCGGCGAGATCAATGGCATCGGCGGTCGTTCCGAGGATAGGTATGTTGTCGTCAGCAAGTCGCCGCGCGAGCTTAAGCGGCGTTTGACCCCCAAATTGGACGATCACGCCGACAAGCGTTCCCCTGGCGCGCTCGACACGAACGATTTCCCATACGTCCTCTGCGGAGAGCGGCTCGAAATAGAGCCGGTCCGACGTGTCGTAATCGGTCGAAACGGTTTCGGGATTGCAGTTGACCATAATCGTCTCGAAGCCCCGCGCGGAAAGTGCATAGGCTGCGTGACAGCAACAATAGTCGAATTCGATTCCCTGACCGATGCGATTGGGGCCGCCGCCGAGAATAATGATTTTACGGGCATCCGTCGGGCTGCTCTCGCAAACCGGCTCCGCGCCGACAGGGGACTCGTAGCTGCTGTACATATAGGGTGTCAGCGCCAGAAACTCGGCTGCGCAGCTATCGATCCGCTTGAAAACGGGATGTATTCCCGATGCGATCCGCGCACGGCGCACGTCCGGTTCTTTCAAACCACAGAGTGTCGCCAATCGCGCGTCGGAAAACCCCATCGATTTGATGGTCCGCCATGTCGCCGGGGCTGCCGGCAATCCGTCCCGGCGAAGCTGTGCTTCCACTGCGAGGATGGCCTCTATTTCCTCCAGGAACCAACGGTCGTAGCGCGTGATTTCC
The DNA here is from genome assembly GCA_036502865.1 of Rhizomicrobium sp. GTDB lineage: Bacteria > Pseudomonadota > Alphaproteobacteria > Micropepsales > Micropepsaceae > Rhizomicrobium. Next base: position 6,240 of record DASXXW010000120.1, on the reverse strand, counting down.
GCGACTTCCGAAACCGGAAATCCCGCGCGCATGGCCTGTGCAGCGATGCGCAGGCGATCTGGCCCTGTACGCGCAAGTGCTGCGCGAATGATATTCGGATCCGGCTGAAGTTCGATCTCATCCAGCCCGGTGAGATTTGTTTCAAGCGAGCGCAACGCCTTTTGCAGCGATTCGGCGAAGGTGCGTCCGATCGCCATCGCTTCGCCGACCGATTTCATCGACGTCGTCAGCGTTGTTTCCGCGCCGGGGAATTTCTCGAAGGTGAAACGCGGTATCTTGGTGACGACGTAATCGATGGTCGGTTCGAACGATGCCGGTGTCGCCCGCGTAATATCGTTCTGTAATTCGTCGAGCGTGTAGCCCACAGCAAGTTTGGCCGCGATCTTCGCGATGGGAAATCCCGTCGCTTTCGAAGCCAGCGCCGATGAACGCGAGACGCGCGGGTTCATCTCGATCACGACCATGCGACCGTCATCGGGATTAACGGCGAATTGTACATTCGAGCCGCCGGTCTCCACGCCGATCTCGCGCAGTACCGCGATGGAGGCGCTGCGCATGCGCTGATACTCTTTGTCGGTCAGGGTGAGCGCCGGCGCCACGGTGATCGAATCGCCCGTGTGCACGCCCATCGGATCCACGTTTTCGATGGAACAAACAATAATGGCGTTGTCCGCGCGGTCGCGGACAACTTCCATCTCGAATTCCTTCCAGCCGATGACGGATTCTTCGATCAGCACTTCGTTGGTAGGGGAGGCGTCAAGCCCTTGCTCGACGATCTCGAAGAATTCCTCGCGATTATAGGCAATACCGCCGCCGGTGCCGCCGAGCGTGAAGGACGGGCGGATCACGGCGGGAAGGCCGACTTCCTCGAGCGCCTGCAAAGCATGGGCGAAAGCTTCGGGCGAAAGCTCCATGACGGGATTGTTCTGCCCATCGTAAAGAAAATTCCCGCGCGCATCCTTCTTGTGGCGCAGATATCCCTTCAGCGTTATCCCGCGCGGCACTTCAAGACCGATGTCGATCATCGCGCGCCGGAATAGTTCGCGATCCTCCGCTTTGTCGATCGCATCGGCGCTGGCGCCGATCAGTTCCACGCCATATTTGTCCAGCGTGCCGCGCTTGCGTAGCGACAGCGCTGTATTAAGCGCGGTTTGTCCGCCCATGGTCGGCAGCAACGCGAAGACCCGGTCGGCCGGAACATTTGGATGCTCGCGCGCGATGATTTTTTCAACGAATTCCGGTGTGATGGGTTCGACATAGGTCGCATCCGCGAGCTGCGGATCCGTCATGATGGTCGCCGGATTGGAGTTCACGAGTACGATCCGGTAGCCCTCCGCGCGCAATGCCTTGCAGGCCTGCGCACCGGAGTAATCGAATTCGCACGCCTGACCGATGACGATCGGCCCGGCGCCAATGATCATCACCGTATGGATGTCGTTGCGCTTAGGCATGCGAGTTTCTCATCCTCGTGCAGTGCGTGGCATCAAATTTCACAATCGAACTCGCGGCCTGCGTACAAATCGGCAGAGCAACGGATGTTTTCAACTCCGCCATCGCAGAGTCGTTTCAGGTACTGGATTGACAAATGCCTCGCCGGTTTCGAGCGAATTGTTCCAGGCTTTCTTAAGCCGTTGATACCACATGGCCGGCACATCCGCGTCGGGAATCAGCATCAGGCGGGGATTGAATTTCAGGCCTTCGCGCTGCAGCTCCACCATCGCGCGATCCTGGCCGAGAAAGGCGTGCATGAACGGCCGTACCAAGGGCTTCGCGAGGCCAAGCCATGCGCGGTTCCAGTAAAACGTCTGCGTGACTTCCGTGTTATCAGCGTCGATCGGCGTGCAGGTGGTGAGCCCAACCACTTCTTTCGTCCCCGCACGGATGTGCTCGAAGCGAACACCAGGCAATTCGAAGCGGATTTCCGTCGAGACCTCACCGCCAAGCAGCCGGTAAGCGAAGGAATTGGATGAGGGCCGATGCGCGACCATCGAGAAACCGCGCGGCGAGGGCGCATAGCGCTTCGCCTTCGCGTGAATCGATGTACGCGAACGCCAATACCAGGACTGATGTACGAACGGCCCATGCGCGGGGTCCATCAAGCCCACGACAGCGTGGTCCATCGCACAGCCGAAGTGCTGGGTCTCCACGAGCCGCGGAATGGCATCACCGTTCAGGGGTACTTTTGGCGGGCCAAAGCTCGGCGTGATCGTTTCGCGGCCGTTCGCCGTCATGAATAGCCATATCTGTCCATCTTGTTCGGTAAGCGGATAGCTGCGGACGCGGATGCGCTCCGCCTCGAAATCCTGTCCTTCAACCAACGACGGAATGAATCGGCAGACGCCGTCGGTGGCGAAGCGCCAGCCATGATAGGCGCATTCGACGCTGCCTTCCTTAAGCATATGCCCCGCGGAAAGGGGAACTCCACGGTGCGGACAGATATCGCGGAGCGCGAACGCGCGTCCATCATGGGTCCGACCAAGAAGTATCGGCTCGCCCAACAGGATGTGCCGGGAAAGCTGCCCACGACGAAGGGAGTTTGCCGGCGCCGCGCGATACCAGAGATTGCGCAGGAAGGCGGATGTGCCGTCAGCATCCGCCATGCCCGCCTGGTTCATTTCGGCGGCGATGTGGGCGCTGTGGGAGTCGGCAGGGGCTTCAGGAGACTCTCGAGCGGGTTCATGAACTGGCGGCCCTTATAAGGCGGTACTTTATACGCCCATCCCGAAGTGCGCGCATCAATAGTCCGCGCCTGTTTTTGAGCATCCGGCTTGTCAGCAGCGCCCTCGGCGGAAATGGTCGCCCAATAATCATTGCCTTTTTGAATCGCGTTCACGGTCACGGTCAGCCCATCAAATGTGTGGGTAACCAGACGGGACACATGCGTGCTGTCCGAAAAATCGAGATCCTTGGCCAAACTCACGTCATCGAAAGTGAGGCCGCTAATGGCGCTGGCGATGCTGTCGGTTATGCCTGCATAGGCAATCTCGCGGCCTTTCGGGATATCGACGAGGCTAAGGCCGGCGACATTGGGTTTGTCGCGACGCAGTTCGTAGGACGGCCCATTCGCCGGGTTGGCGTCGACTTCCTGGATCCGTGCGACATCGACATCGATGATCTGCTTATCGAGCCAGTCTTTCGCGTCGGCCTTCGGCTGGTACACGCTGCGAACGAGCCAGCTTTGGTCGGAGTCGGCTTGCCGTACAAACATTCCAACGGCACCGCTCGGATCGCCGATATCCACATTCTTGCCGGTGATGATCGAGGCAAGCGTGCGACCCTGACCATCCTGCAATGTAATGGAAATGCCATCGCCTTTCGGTGGCGCATCCAGATCGAGATAATGAAGCCAGTCTGCGCGGGCGGTTTTCGGTTCGATGGTCTCAAGCGCCGCCAGACCAACCGTGGTTTCCCGCACATGTTCGAATGAAGCGGGGTAATCGTCGTGATTTGTAACAACCCAGCCTTTGTCGGGCTTGAACTGGACGTCGACAGTACCTGCCTTGGAAACGAGGCGGATATGCGCAACCTCGCGTACTTGCGATGCGAGACCGGGCAGGAATGGTTGCGGCTGATAATGCGGCGCAACTTCCTCGGATTGGCGCACCAGTGCGAAAATTGCAAACAGCACGGTGAGAACCGCAACACCTGCGAGAATCAGCAGATTCCGGCGGCGCGGGTCGTGTGTGATTGCGTGCGTATCAGCCATGACAATGCCTCACAGCGCGAGCGCGCGAGCGCGTTTGCGGCGCCTCAGATAAGCGAGAATGAGCGCAAAGCTGGCAACCATGATGGGTACCAGCGCGATATTGATGAAGGCGAGGAACGAACCCAGCGCGTCGATGTCTTTGCGGAGACTGTGCTGCACGTCACGCAGCTGTGCCCGCGTATCGGCCACCTGCTTACGGAATTTGGTGATTTCCCGTTGCTGATCCTGACCGAGCGATGCGTCGGGCTGTTGCTGGCCATTGGCCGCGCCTCCCTGTTCCAGCGCGTGCAGGCGGTTCTCGGTATCGGACAGGCGCTGTTTCAGGGCGTCCGCTTCCTGCTGAAAGCGCGCCTGGGCTTCGCCCTGCATTTTCTGAACAACGATAAACGGACGGCTGCTCGTCGCCCGTGTACGCAGCGAGATCAGATCGTTGGAGCCGGTCAGGTTTTCGACAGCGTTCAGGACGAACGCGCCATTGTCCGCGAACGGCGTCGCCAGGCGGTGTCCATAGAGCGACTCCACATGCACCCAGAATCTGTCGTCGAAGATATCGCTGTCCGCCATGATGATGACGTTGATCGGTTCCTTCGACACCTTGATCTGTGGCGGTCCTTTTGGCCGCGAGGGTGCCTTGTTGGCGGCATCCGTGGGCTGCGCCATTTCAGGCGGACCACCCGGGAATGCCGTATTCGCCGGACCGGAAATACGCGCCGCGATCGTGTAGCGCCTGCCGGAGGGCTCAACCCGCGACATGAGATCCGACGGACGCGGATCGAGTTTCGCCTGAATGGCATCCATCAGCGATGCTTCATCCGACGAGCGGACAAGCGATTCAAATGTCGTCGTCGCACCCTTGAGTGGAGATAACGATCCAACGCTTGCCAGATTGAGCGCCTGCAAATTTGCAGTCACCTGATCGGCGCTATCGAAATCTGATGTGTCGAGATGCAGCCAGGCAGGATAGCGCGCCACGGGATTCCGTGGATCGGAGGAGGTCTGCACGGCCTGCGCGAGCGAGCGGTCGAGCACGATCTTGGACGAATCATAGTCCACGCCCCAGGCCCGCAGGAGCTGTTTCATGTCGGAAGACGAAGGCGCCATGCCCTGTCCGCCGCCCTGTGATGCCTGTGCGATCTCCGACATGGGATCGAGGAACACCAGCGCATGTCCGCCATTCAGCACATATTGATCGATGGCATAGAGCTGCTTCGGCGGCAGCGGGGGAGGATGCGCCAGCACCAGCAGTGTTATATCCGACGGGATGCTGTCGAAATTCGGACCGAGCATCCGCGTCGTGTAGGCCTGATTGAGTTGTTGATAGATGAGGAATGGCTGAGCTTGCCCTTGCAACATCGCAGCCATTCCGCCCGCGCCGCTCTCGAGCGGTAGGCTGGATACAATTCCGATGACCGGTTTCTTCGGCGTGGCCAGCCGATAGATCATCGATGTGAGATCATATTCGAGATAGGGCTCACGCTCCTGCGAGAAGAAGGCGATGGTGTCTTTGCCGTCGATCGTATTGGTACCGACAAGGCCGAAATAGACCAGATCGCCGGTATCCGTGGGAGCGCCGGTGAGACCCGCTGAGGCGGCAGCGTCTTCGGCCGGCGTAAACGGTTCGGCGTCGATTTCTTCGAGAATGATTTTGCCGTTTGAATGCGCGGCGTATTCGCCGAGAAGGTCGCGCACGCGGCCTGCATAGTTATTGATCTGGGCGTATTGAGCGGCAACTTTCTTGGAATAATAGAATTTGAGCGTGATCGGCTCGACCAACTGTTCGAGCGTGTGAACCGTGCCCGGAGAAAGCGTGTAGAGCTTGTTCTGGGTGAGATCGAGGCGGCTTGTCGTGAACATCGCATCGGCGGCGATGTTGAGCGCCACGAAGATGACGGCGGCGAGCGAGATCGCGCCGAGGGCGTAGAGGCGGCGGGAAAGCGGCTTCATGAGAGATCAGCCCGTCTTTTTCAGGTCCACGACGACGATGTTCGCGGCAAGGAAGAGTACAATCAGCGACAGGAAGAAAATCAGATCGCGCAGATCGATCACGCCTGTCGAGATGGCGGTGAAATGCGTGAGAAAGCTGAACGACGACACTGCGTTGACCAACTCAAGAGGGGCCCAGGCACGGAAGAAATCCAGCACTAGGGGGGCGCCCGAGATCGTGAACAGGAAGCAGACGACGACGCTGACTACAAACGCGATTACCTGATTATTCGTACAGGCCGAGATGCAGGCCCCGATTGCGAGGTAGGCGCCGGCCATAAAGAAGCTGCCGACGTAGCTCGCGAGAATGACGCCATTGTCCGGATGGCCCAGATAATTGACCGTGATCCAGATCGGGAAAGTGAGGACAAGCGCAACGCCCGTGAAGGCCCACGCGGCCAGATACTTACCTGCAACGGTCGCCCAGAGCGGCACCGGCAGTGTCAGGAGCAATTCCATCGTGCCCGTGCGCCGCTCTTCGGCCCAAAGCCGCATGGAGATCGCCGGAACAAGGAAGAGATAGAGCCACGGATGGAATCCGAAGAAAACTT
>DASXXW010000119.1:0-11484 GCA_036502865.1 Rhizomicrobium sp. | reverse complement strand
TGGGGAGATTCAACAAACGTTGAGCTCAGGAGCGATCCGAAACGATCAACCGAAGCTTCGAAGCCGTGTCAGCCATATGTTCGTAATCATTGGCGATTTCCAAAATCATTGCCTGGGCGCGGCTGTCGGTCCAATCCTGGGCCAGCACCCGCAACTCCTCTGCCCGGTAACGATACCGGGCAACCCGATCCTGCATCGTCATTCACGTGCTCCGGTGTATCTGCATCGCGTCCCGCACGCGGTGATAATTAGCAAACACACGCACTTTTACCCGAGGATTATTGCAGGACTCGCTGGGGCGGTCGCTGTGACGCCCTGTCGTCGGATGCCACCTTACACACTGCACGCTGGCCGATCGGATAGGGGCGGAATTGTTGGGGAGCAATTTCCCGCGCGGTCCGATCCTGTACTACAAATTGAAGTGTGCCGAGAGCCTGCGCAACCATCGCGTGAGCGGGACTCACTGGCGCCGAATCGCAAATCCCGAGCTTTGCCCCGCCAAATGACTGAAGGAAACATGCCCAAGAATTTCGTTAGGCGTGAACGGAACTCTCGCGCCTTTGCGCCTAACATGCTCTATTGTTTCCGCAATATGGGGGCAGTCATGCAAACACGGGTAGCTTTATACGGCGTTCTGTTGCTTTCGGTCGCGCTCGCGCAGTCCAGCGCGGTGGCTGATGTTACGATTTCCTCGGATGCAACACAGAATATGAGTTGTTCGGGTGGAATATGCGCGCCAACGGCAAAGAAGGCCGTGCTAAATGTAGGAGATCTGGAAACCCTACTCGCATCGAGCGCGGTGACAGTAACTACCACCAATTCCGGTGTGCAGGCTATGAATATTGTCGTGTCCGCGCCGCTCGGTTGGTCGAGTACAAATAGACTTGCGTTTCAATCCTATCAATCAATCGCGATCAACTCGCACGTCTCCGTCGCTGGTGTCACCCAATTCTCTCTCTCCACAAACGAAAGCGAACCGTCATTCGGGGACAAGGGTTCCGTGACCTTTCATAAACTCTCCAGCTCACTGACGATCAATGGCACGCTCTATACCCTTGTTAGTAGCGTTGCTTCGCTTGCAATCGCTGCAAACTCCGATCCAAGTGGGGCTTACGCACTGGCTGCGGACTACAACGCGGACAAAGACGGCACCTATAGCCACCCCCCAGTCACGGCAGAGTTTACGGGTTCATTTGAGGGCCTTGGCAATAGGATTTCCGGACTCTCCATTTCCGATACCGCCAATGGAGACGACGTTGGATTATTCCAAAACGTCGGACAGCAAGCCATTTTGGCAAACGTAAAACTGAGTAATGTTTCGATTGGTGGGACTGCCGCAAAGATTGCCGCGCTCGCAGGATATAATTCCGGAACGATCGAGGGCTCTCAGGCTGGCGGGCTAATATATGCTGCAAATGAAGTTACGCAAGCTGGTACGGTTGCAGGGTTGGTTGGTCAGAATGATGGTGTTATCGTCGGGTCGCGGACCGCGGTTCGCATTAGGCCCAGCAAAGGCGCGGCAAGTGGAGGTATAGCGGGAGGGCTTGTTGCGGTTAATAATGGAACAATCATCGATTCCAGCTCCTCGGCTACGATCTACAGAGCCGCCGAGGGAACCGAAATTGGCGGCCTTGTGGGACACAATGATCAGCCAGGCGTCGTAAAGAACTCACATGCAACCTTGCAAACCCTTCAGCAATACGGAACATTTGTCGGAGGGCTCGTGGGTGAGAACGATAATGTTATCGACCAATGCTTCGCTAAAGGAGAAATCTCCGGTGGAGCGATCACTGTCGGCGGTCTCGTCAGCTTCAGTGGCGGCCCAATTACTAACTCGTATGCCGCCACGGCAGTTACCGGCAAACTACGCCGAGACACAGAAAGTCTCGTGGGTGGTCTTATCGGTCAAAATTTTTCTACAGCCGCCGATTCCTATTCTACTGGAAAGGTCAGGGGTACCGGCCCTGTTCTGGGAGGTTTGATTGGAGATGACGAGGCTGACAGCGGAAGCATTTCGAATGGCTATTGGGACGTAAATACAAGCGGCATCACAAATCTGAGTCAGGGAGCAGGCAACATTGTGAATGATCCTGGGATTACAGGCCTGACGACGACGGAACTTCAGTCGCAGTTACCCGCCGGCTTCGACCCAGCAGTATGGGCAGAGAATCCCAACATCAACAACGGATTGCCCTATCTGATTGCCAACCCGCCGCAGTAATAGGTCGCACACGATAGGCGCGCTCCGTGCAAGTCTATTGGCGACCAACGCAGATCAGAGCTGACGGCCGTGAATAAAAGGGGCACACATGCTAGGAATTAAAAGGATACACCACGGATTGGTAGTGTGCTGCGGCATTACGTTGATTTTATCCATGCCTCTCGATGCATTAGCACAGGGCTGGTCGCTTCATGCTTTCACTGGGGGCAGTGATGGGGCGAATCCTCAAGCCGGCTTGCTCAAAGTGCCCGCTTCGAATGGTGGGTTCAATTATTTCGGGACGACGATGAGCGGTGGAATAAGCGATGTCGGCACTGTGTTTAAGATTGACCCCGATGGCAACGAGAGCATTCTTCACGCTTTTGCCGGAGGGGACGATGGATCATTTCCTGTAGCGGGACTTATCAAAGATAGTCTAGGCAACCTGTACGGTACCACCATGGATGGCGGAGGTAGTGGCTGCTTATCTAACTTGGGCTGCGGCACGGTGTTTAGACTCGCGCCGGATGGCACCGAGACAGTTCTTTATACTTTTTTCGGCGGCAGTGACGGCGCCAACCCAAACTGCTACAGCAATGGTTGCGGCACTGTGTTCAAGATTGCCCCGGATGGGACCGAAACTGTACTAGTAGCTTTCGACAACGACAATGGAAGATTTCCGGAGGCTGGTCTTATAAGCGACCACGCTGGCAATCTCTATGGAACGGCCTCCTAGGGGGGAACGACCGACAGGGGAGTTTTGTTCAAGGTCTCATCAAATGGGACAGCAACGGTGTTATATGCGTTCTGTTCTCAAGTGGACTGTATTGATGGTGAGTATCCGCGCGCTGGACTTCACATTGATACCGATGGTGATCTCTTTGGTACAACTGCCGAAGGCGGCACGGGCGACCTCTGCGATAATGCGGATCCTGGGTGCGGTACCCTCTTCGAACTCACCTCGAATGGTGCGGAGCTGGTCACGTCCTTCGCTGGCGAAGCCAACGGTCAATATCCCTATGACGGCGTCATCAGTTCTGAGGGACATTTAGAGGGCACAGCCGCTGCGGGCGGTGATCCGATTTGCAACTGCGGCATGGTTTTCACGGCAAAGCGGCCCAAATGAGCGCTAATCTCGGCCCTATTACGGGAAGGTCAGCCGACAAACGCATCAGAATTTATTTTTCTGGCGGATGGGGTGGGATTCGAACCCACGAGACCCTTGCGGGCCTGCCGGTTTTCAAGACCGGTGCCTTCAACCACTCGACCACCCATCCGGACGATGAAGCACCTACGTGACGGCGCCCGTCCGTTCAAGAGATCGGCGCCGGTAATCCGAGGAATACGCCAGCCGCTCGGAACAGGACCCGAGCTCCAGGAGTGCGAAATCCGCCAACTGGCGCGCGAACTGGCAAGGGTCGTTGACCCTCCGGCCCAGCAGCACCAGGTGAAGATGCTGAACCACAGATTCCCGCGGCCGCGCCCCCGGCGATTGGATCGCGTGCATGCGCTTTAGGGCCGCCCGCTCACAATCTCACGGTCGAACATCAACGCCGATTTCGGCGTATAAAACAGAACGACCCGTGCCGGCACTGTTACAGTTGAAGTTCAGGTGTTAGTATTTCGCGCCCGCATCGCCTGATGCCCTATCAGTTTGTCAGCTAGGCCGCTATACTGATCGGCAAGCCCTATAAGCTGTTTTCGACGATTCTCGTCCGGCTCGTGTTGTGCTGTTTCCCACATTTGCGCAGCCAGAGCGCGATAGCGTTGTGCGCGGGTAAGATCGTCCTGCATCTCGCTACAGCCTGAACCCCAGACACATTAGCCCCATACCCGATGGATTCCCAAGCCCATGGAAGGGGGGCCAGACCTCGAAGCCGCCGGCGTGTTTTGCGATCAGGCACTGCGAGGTGTGCCGCTATGAGTTATGAAAAATGACGCGCTAAGTGATACAGGCAACAAGCGCCGAGCAGGATGCCGGCAGCGCTCTTATCCTGCTGCGTTCACGAATTGCCTTGGAGTTTTTTGATGCGATTAAGGATAGCTAGGACTTCCTGGGCCTTTTCCAAGCATGGTCCCAGCCGCCCGGCTTTGGCCACGTCACCGCGGGGCTCCGTATGAAAGGCAACCTCAAGCCGTTTCCGCGACTCATCTAATTGGACAGCCAGCCGTGCCAGCTCGGCGTCAAGATCGTTCTGGGGATGGTCGCTCATACTGTCGTAACGCGCGGGAGGTTCGGATGGGCGGTGCGACGTAGCGCGCGACGCCGCGGCCGGAGCATCTCGGAAAGCACGGACGCCTCTGTTCCTTAGCGACTGCTGACTCCAACGAATGGATTTCAACGGTGCTGGACGGCCTGGAGGCGCGCGTAAACGCGAATAAAGCGGCGCAATGCCGGTGGCGCAGGAGCATGGCGGCGCGGCCGCTGGCGCATTTCAAGACCGGTGCCTTCAACCACTCGACCGGATGATGAAGCACTTCCGTGACGGCGTGCGTCCATTCAAGAGAATGGCGCCGGCAAAAAGCGCAAAGACGATCCGCGAAAACGAAAACGCCTATGAATCCAGCGGATGCTCCGCACCGGGCAACTGGTCCTCGCCATAGAGGCGCCGGTAATCCGAGGAATGGGTCAGCCGCTCGGCATAGGGCACGAGCTCCAGAAGCGCGAAATCCGCCGATTGGCGCGCGAGCTGGTAGGGGTCGTTGACCTTCCGGCCCAGCAGCACCAGGTGAAGATGCTGAACCACGGATTCCCGCGGCCGGTTCCGGACGAATTTGGTTTGAAATTCCTCCGAGCCCACGATCTCCAGCACATGCTGCCGGACGGATTTGCGGCCTTCCTTCAGGCTTTGCTGGACATACCTGTAGCCGTCGGGGTCTGGGCGACGGTTAAGGAATCGATCATAGAGGTCATTCGCGAGCCGGTCGGCCCGATAATCCGTGTGCTGCGTCGCCATTGTCTTTTTCCCGGCGGTGGATCCCGCGTCCACCGGAAGTGAGCGCTATTTTGCGCGGTTTTAGCTCGCTTTTATGTCAGTGGCTTGTCAGGCGCGGGCGGAGAATAGCTCCGGATAAGCCGGAGGCAAGGATTATTGCAAAAAGCATAACGTTAACGGGACGTTAATTAATATTGGGCTCACTCGGGGTTATGCGGGGTGTGGCTCAAAAGCTCTTGGTTGTGTGCGCCTGCGCGTTGCTCGCGGCTGCCTGTTCGACGACCGAGGAAACCTCGTCGGTCATCGGCGGCAGCTACAAGGTCGGCCAGCCCTATAAGGAAGCCGGCAACTGGTATTACCCCCGCGTTCAGACCGATTACGACGAAACCGGCATCGCCTCCTGGTATGGCCCGGGCTTCGATGGCGAGCGCACCGCGAATGGCGAACTCTTCGATGCAGATGGGCTGACGGCGGCGCATCCAACGCTGCCCATGCCCGTGAATGTGCGCGTCACCAATCTCGACAATGGCCGCTCGCTCGTGTTGCGCGTGAACGATCGCGGGCCCTTCGCGCAAGGGCGGATCATCGATGTTTCGGCGCATGCGGCCCAGCTTCTCGGCTTTTACGAGAAGGGCACGGCGCATGTGCGCGTGACCTATCTGGCGCGCGCCGATAGTTCCGGCGGAGACAACACCGAAACTCCCCCGGCTGTTGCAACAGTTGCTGCCGTCGCCGCGCCGACGAAACAGATACAGGTCGCGTCGCTGGAGCCGGTGTCCGTTGCGCCGCGCCAGACTGTTCCCGCAGAAGCCGATGCGGACGAAACAACGCCGCCTCAGGACCCGCCGCCAGCCATGCGGCCCTCCGAGCTATCCGACGCGCCTGTTGCACATTTCTATGTGCAGGCTGGCGCATTCGCGGAGCGCGACAATGCCGAGCGCCTGAAGGGCCAGCTATCGAGCGTCGGGAACTCGACCATTTCACCGGTCGACCGGGATGGAGAAACTCTCTATCGCGTGCGTATCGGACCCTTCGAGTCCGCCAATGCCGCCGGCGAAGCGCTTGCCAATTTGTCGGAACTCGGCGGAAGCGCCGCGAAGATCGTCGTCGATCAATAAATTCGGATTGCCCAGATTGCGCCAATAAGGCGCGATGACATGACGGGCGGTATGATAGAGTCCGAATCTGCATCCAATTTGAAGAGGAGACCGCAGACGATGCGCCCCATGCGCTGGCTTTCGCTTTTGTTCGTCGCAATCGGAGTAACGGCTTTCGGCGTGCAGAGCGCCTCCGCCGCCATGGAGACGGCGGCCGAACATGCCGTGCTGATGGACGGGGAGACCGGCCAGGTGCTGTGGGCGAAAGATGCCACGACGGCATCGCCGCCCGCCTCGATGAGCAAACTGATGACGCTGGAACTGCTTTTCCAGCGGCTGAAGGACGGACGCGTCAAGCTGACGGATACGTTCCCGGTTTCGCAACGCGCCTGGTCCACACAGGGCTCCAAAGGCTTTGCGATGATAGGTTCGCGCATTCCCGTCGAGACGCTGATCCGCGGCATCATCATCGCGTCCGCCAATGATATGTGCGTAGTGGTCGCGGAGTCGCTTGGCGGTTCCGTCGAAGCCTTCGCCGACATGATGAATGCGCGCGCGAAACAACTGGGACTCTCGCAATCGCATTTCGTCAATCCCAATGGTCTGCCTGACCCGCCGGGACAGATGATGTCGGTGATGGATCTGGCAAAACTCGCGCACCATCTGATCTACGACTATCCGCAATACTATCATTACTTCGCCGAACGCAGCTTCACGCAGGATGTCGGCAACGGACATTCCATCACGCAACAGAACCGTGACTCGGTGCTCGACAAATTTCCGGGCACGGACGGTTTGAAAACCGGCCACACCGATGCCGCGGGTTACGGCATCACCGTGTCTGCTGTGCAGAACGGCCACCGGCTCATTCTCGTATTGAACGGCCTGCGCTATCCGCAGCTCGACAAGATGACACCCGCCGCGCAGGACTGGCACGGCGTGCAATTGCGCGGCGACGAAGCTGCGCGTTTGCTCGGCGTCGCGTTCCGTGAGTTTCGGCAATACACCTTGTTCAAGGCGGGCGATTCCGTGGGCCAGGCGCAAGTCTGGCAAGGGGAGGGCAACAACGTTCCGTTGGTCGTAAACAAGCCTCTCAATGTGACGATGCAGGTGGATTCGCGCGCCGGCATGAAAGTTTCATTGGTCTATGACGGACCGGTGCAGGCACCCGTCGCCAAGGGTCAGCAGATCGGCGTGATCAAGATAACGGCGCCCGATTATCCGGGGGCGCAGATTCCCGTCTATGCCGGGGCCGACATGCCGCGCACCGGGATCTTTGGACGTATGTATCTGGGGCTTCACACGCTGCTCTTTGGTCCGCCTGCCTGATGGCTGCGCCGGCGCGCTTCATCACCTTCGAAGGCGGGGAGGGCGCAGGCAAATCCACGCAGGCGAAGCGGCTCGCCGCGACGTTGCAGTCTTGCGGTATAACTGTTTGCGCCACGCGCGAGCCCGGTGGTTCGCCGGGCGCGGAACAAATACGCGGCTTGCTTGTCGAGGGTGATCCAGGCCGCTGGGACGTGCTCACCGAGGCGCTGCTGATGTTTGCTGCGCGCGTCGATCATCTTGGCGTGACGATCCGCCCGGCGCTTGAAGCCGGGCGCTGGGTGATCTGCGACCGCTTCACGGATTCCACCTATGCCTATCAGGGCGCGGGGCGCGGCCTCGATAGAGCGAAGATCGCCGCTATCGAATCCGCGGCGGTTCAATCGTTCAAGCCGGATCTGACGTTCATCCTGGATGTACCGGTGGAAACGGGCCTGGCGCGGGCCGGCGCGCGCGGTGATCACGAAACACGCTTCGAGCATTTCGATCTCGCGTTTCATGGGCGGTTGCGCGATTTCTTTCACGCGCTTGCGGAGCGCGAGCCGGAGCGCTGCGTTCTGATCGATGCCAGTGCGCCGCCCGATGATGTCGCAGCACAAATCTGGCAGGCCATATCGCTGCGTTTCGGAGTGTGAATCATCACTGCATCTCGCCTTGGGCGAGGTTGCACAAGGAATAACAAATGCCCAGGCGCGTCCGCGAAGAGGAACCGTTCGAAAGCGATCGCATCGCGGGGCAGGCGCATCCGCGCGAAACGTTCGACCTGTTCAGCCAGGATGAAGCGCTGACGCGCGCCGCGCGTGCCATCCGCATTGGCCGGCCGCCGCAGGCATGGCTGCTGACCGGTCCGCCCGGCATCGGCAAAGCGACGCTTGCATACCGCATCGCGCGCTATCTGCTGGCCCATGGCGCAAACGATCGCGGCCCGGACGATCTGAACGTTACGCAAAATGATCCCGCCGCGATGCTGACAAAAGCCGGAGCGCATCCGGGATTGCTGGTGCTCAAGCGCGGCGCGCATCCGGAAACCGGAAAGCCGATGACGGTTCTCGGCGTCGACGAGATTCGCAAGCTCGGAAATTTCTTCGGCATGACGTCGGGCGCCGGCGGATGGCGCGTAGCCATCATCGACACCGCCGACGACATGAACGATGCGGCAGCAAATGCGCTGCTGAAAATTCTCGAAGAGCCTCCGTCGCGCTCCATGCTGATCCTTCTCGCACATGCGCCGGCCAGACTCGTTTCGACCATCCGCTCGCGCTGTCAGTTGCTCAGGTTGCGCGCCTTGAGCGATACGTTGCTTGCCGAACAACTCGCGGCGCGACTGCCGAACCTGTCCGCAGAAGATCGCGCGCGCCTCATCTCATTATCGGGCGGTTCGTTAGGCATGGCGCTCCGGCTGGCCGGCGAAGATGGTTTGAAACTCGCAGCCGATGCCGAGAGGCTTATCGACCGCGCGACGGCGCCCGATTTTCCCGCGACATTGTCTCTCGCCGAACGTCTGGGAAGAGTGGATCGCGGACTGGAATCCTTCGGCGCCTATCTCACGCAGATCCTGGCGGCGCGCATCCTGAAACGCGCGCGTGACGACACGCCGGATCTCGAACGCTGGGTCGAGCTGCGCAACCGCATCGGTACAAGTTTCGTGCGTTCCGCCGCATTGCATCTGGAGCCGCGGCAGACGATCCTCTCCGCGGCACGCACGCTGGAATTTGCAGCCCGCCGCGGCGCCTTGTGATCACCAGCGCGAACGCTTCCCATGCTTGTCGATAGCCATTGCCATCTCGATTTCCCGGATTTCGCGGCCGAACTGCCCGATGTCGTCGCGCGAGCGAAAGCAGCGGGCGTGGGCGTCTGCGTGTCGATCGGAACCAAACTGTCGCAATTTGCCGGTGTCGCCGCCGCTGCGGCGCCGTTTCCGAATGTGTATTGCACGGTCGGCAGCCATCCCCACGAAGCGGAGCACGAACCGCTCGCGGACGGCGCGCCGTTGATCGAACTGGCGCGCGGCGACAAAGTCATCGGCATCGGCGAAACGGGCCTTGATTATTACTACGAACACAGTCCGCGCGCGCAGCAGCAGACAAATTTCCGCGCCC
Organism: Rhizomicrobium sp.; assembly: GCA_036502865.1. Taxonomy (GTDB): domain Bacteria; phylum Pseudomonadota; class Alphaproteobacteria; order Micropepsales; family Micropepsaceae; genus Rhizomicrobium. The sequence goes on along the minus strand of DASXXW010000119.1, from coordinate 1,826 downwards.
ATATCGACGCGGCACGCGAACTCGCGATGCCGCTCGTGGTCCATACGCGCGATGCGGAAGACGACACGATTGAAATCTTGAATGAAGAAATGGGGAAGGGCGCCTTCACCGGCCTCATTCACTGTTTCACGGGAACGCAACGCCTCGCGGAGGCCGCGCTCGATCTCGGTTTCTATATTTCGGCGTCGGGAATCATGACGTTCAAGAAATCCGACGCGTTGCGCGATGTGCTGCAACACGTGCCGCTCGACCGTTTGCTCGTCGAGACGGATGCACCCTATCTTGCGCCCATGCCTCACCGTGGCAAACGAAACGAACCAGCATTTGTTGTGCATACCGCAGCCATGCTCGCGGAGCTGAAAAATGTTTCTGCTGAGGAACTCGCCGACGCCACGACAAATAATTTCTTCCGCCTGTTCACCCGCGCGAACCGGCCGGCCGATGCATAAATCCATGCTGTGTGTGTTGCGCGTTGCTCTTTCCTCCTCCGCAAAGGTGGGGGAGGGGGACAGCGAAGCGGTGGAGGGGGCGGCCCCCTCCCCGGCCTGCGGCCGAACCTCCCCCGCCGCAAGCGGGGGAGGAAAGCTGCGTTGGGTAGGCGCGTGTCATGACTGATCGTCTTCTCGTTACGATTTTGGGCTGCGGATCTTCCGGCGGCGTGCCGCGCCTCGGCGGCGAGGACGGGAAGGGCGATTGGGGCGCCTGCGATCCCACCAATCCCAGGAACAGGCGCTGGCGGTGCTCTGCGCTCGTGCAGCGGCAATCGGAAAGCGGCATCACCTCGGTGCTGGTCGACACTTCACCCGATCTGCGCGAGCAGTTGCTGGCTGCGGGTGTGGCGCGCATCGATGGCGTAGTCATCACCCATGATCATGCCGACCAACTGCACGGCATCGATGACCTCAGGCCGGTCTTCCATGTCATGGGCCGGCGTATCGATGTCTATACCGACTGGAAGACGCTGGACGGCATCGAGCGCCGCTTCCGCTATATCTTCGACACGCCGGCGGACAGCCTCTATCCGCCCCTCCTGCAAAGTCACGTCCTCCGGGAGCCATTCACGGAATTCGAGATTACGGGGCCGGGCGGTCCCGTTCCCGTTCTGCCGTTTTGGCAGCAGCATGGCAGCATCACATCATTAGGGCTGCGCTTCGGTCCAATTGCTTATTCCAGTGATGTCAATGGCTTACCGCAAGAATCATTTGAAGCACTTCAAGGTGTGCGGTGCTGGATTCTCGACGCGCTGCGCTACACCCCGCATCCCACCCACGCCAATGTCGCCACCGCGCTGGAATGGATCGCGCGCGTGAAGCCGAAATTTTCGGTTCTCACCAATCTCCATCTCGATCTGGATTACGAGACGCTCAAAAGGGAACTGCCCGAAGGCGTCGAGCCCGCCTATGACGGCATGGTGATCGCCGCCAACCTCTAAACCAATTCGTTCCTGTTGACGGCCCGGGGAGGTGACGTAGAGTTGGCTGTGTGCGGAGTTTGCAACCCGCTAATGGGGGAACAACAGTCATGAACAAATATTTGATGATGACAGCCGCGGCGTGCCTCGGCGCGATCTCGCCGGCCTTTGCGGCGGATCACTCGTCCAAGGTCAATGTCATTCAATTTCTCAGTAGCGGCGGCAGTTCCTATTGCGATGGTCTGTCGTTCTACAAAGCGAGCCTTCCGGGAGTCGGCATCGAGCTCGGCGCGCATCTGCTCACCGGCTGCGGCGATAACAACACCGAGATCGCCGGACAAAAGAACAAGAAGAGCTTCGATCTGACGGAGAACTGGTCCTCGGCGGGGTCGACCTTCGTGTATGACATCTCCAA
>DASXXW010000118.1:0-11229 GCA_036502865.1 Rhizomicrobium sp. | reverse complement strand
GGGACCTACCCCTGTCAATTGCCGAAATCATGCCGGAGAAGCCTGAAATTCGTGCGGTACGCGCACGCTTTGGCGGAGCCTGCGACGCTCCACCGAAGAGGGTATTCGCATGGCGTCGCGGTACTTCGCGACGGTGCGCCGGGCGATGTTGATTCCATCGCCTGTGAGTATTTCGACGATACGATCGTCGGAGAGAATCTGCTCCGCCATCTCATTGGTGATCAGATCGCGAATACGATCGCGCACGGCTTCCGCGGAATGCGCTTCTGCGCCGTTCATCGCCGGAATTGCCGCTGTGAAGAAATACTTGAGCTCGAACACGCCGCGCGGCGTAGCGATATATTTGTTCGACGTCACGCGACTCACCGTCGATTCGTGCATCGAGATGGCCTCCGCAATCGTGCGCAGGTTCAGCGGACGCAAATGCCGGACGCCATGCGTAAGAAAGGCATCCTGCTGCCGCACGATTTCGCTCGCCACCTTGAGGATCGTGCGCGCACGCTGATCGAGACTTTTCACAAGCCAGTTCGCATTGTTCAGGCACTCGGTCAAATAGGTCTTCGAGTCCTTGTCGCGGGCACTTGCTGCGACTGTCGTATAATAACGCGCGCTGACCAGAAGCCGGGGTAAAGTTTCCGTGTTCAGTTCGACATGCCAGCTGCCGTCGGGTGCTTCGCGCACAAATACGTCCGGCACTACGGGTTGAACGGGTTCCGAACCGAATGCGAGTCCCGGTTTCGGTGTGAGCTCCCGGAGCTCCATGATCATGTCGGTGACGTCTTCCAGATCCACTCCGCAGCGTGCGGAAAGACCTGCCAGATCGCGGCGGGCAACAAGTTCGAGATGAGCTAACAGCGTATTCATTGCGGGGTCGAGACGTCCCCTTTCCTGCAATTGCAACGCCAGGCATTCTGAAAGGTTGCGGGCACCAACGCCCGTCGGTTCGAAACCCTGGATCACGCGCAGGATATTTTCGACCGCATTTTTTTCGGCACCCAGACGTTCTGCGATTTCGCCGGCCTCGGCGCGCAGATAACCGGCCTCATCAATGGCATCTATCAGCGCCAGCGCAATCAGCCGGTCTGCGCCGTCCAGACCCGCAATCGAAAGCTGTGCAATCAGATGGTCGTGAAGCGTTTCGGACGCCGCAAGCGTTCGCTCGAAAGAGCCATCATCGTCGGACAGTGACGAGGAACGTAGGCTCGTCCAATCGGTCAGAGGCGCCGCCGGCGCAGCCTGCATATCCTCCGCAAACACATCTTCGCGCTCGGCATCGAGTTCGTCAGCTTTGGAGAAGTCGTCCCGAGCCAGTGCGGTCTCGAGCGGTTCGCCATCGGCTTCCGCCGCAGCTTCGCCGTCGCGCGAGTCGGGTGGAGCTTCCGCCGTCTCGTCGCGTTCGAGCAGCGGATTTCGCTCCAGTTCCTGTTCGACAAAGGCTGTGAGTTCGAGGTTGGACAGCTGCAACAGTTTGATCGCCTGTTGCAGTTGCGGCGTCATGACGAGCGCCTGGCCCTGCCGGATCTCCAGCCTTTGGGTTATCGCCATGAGCCCGCCCCGACCGCGCCTTTGCTACAGTGAAAAACGCTCGCCGAGATAGACCCGGCGCACGTCGCGGTCGCCGACGATCTCGCCGGGGAGTCCTTCTTTCAGGACCTGACCTTCATGGATGATGTAGGCGCGATCGATAATCTCGAGCGCATCGCGCACATTGTGATCGGTAATGAGTACGCCAATGCCGCGGTCTTTCAGATGCCGCACCAGCGCCCGGATTTCGCCGACAGCAATCGGATCAATTCCTGCCAGCGGCTCGTCGAGCAGAATGTAGGATGGATGCGTGGCCAGACAGCGCGCGATTTCCACACGCCGGCGCTCGCCGCCCGACAATGCGATGGCCGGAGTATCGCGTACATGGGCGATGCCGAACTCGGACAGAAGATCTTCGACGAGGGATTCGAGCCGCGACGGGTCGGATTCCACCAGTTCCGCCGTGGCGCGGATATTCTCTTCGGCCGTAAGGCCGCGGAAGATGGATGCCTCCTGCGGAAGATAGCCGATCCCCAGGCGCGCACGCCGGTACATGGGAAGCCGCGTGACATCATGGCCGTCGAGCTCGATCGTGCCGTAATCCGCCGGCACCAATCCGGTGATCATGTAGAAACAGGTGGTTTTGCCGGCACCGTTCGGCCCGAGCAGCCCGACCACTTCACCGCGCCTGAGCGAAAGGCTCACCGAGCGGACAACCGGGCGCCGCCGGAAACTCTTGCCGATTCGCGTAACGACGAGGCCTTGGCCGCCTTCGACCACCCGCACGTGATCGCGTTCGCGGCGTTCTTCGGGTGGGGCGGAAGAGATCATGTCCATCACAGAAACTTGCCTATCCCCCTTTAATGAATCGTGAACCTATTTCGGAGCGGCACCCGTCGACTTTGCAGTGCCTTGGGTTGAGGGTTGCTGAACAAACAATCCTTGTACGCGATTCCCCGGCGAACCATGCGCCGTCAGATGCGATTCGCCGGTAACCATATTCACCGTCAACGCCGTGCCGTGCATCACGTCCTTCTCTTTGGTGAGGACGACATGGCCGGTCAGCGTCACCACGCGGGGCCCCAGATCGTAGACCCCGGTATCGCCCGTCGCCGTACCGGAGGTGGAAACAAACACCACATGGCCAAAGGCATGGAAGCGGCTCGGCTTGCCGTTGACCACATTCACATCGACCTTGTCGGCGCGAAGTTTGTAATCGGCCTGCGTGACAATCACATTGCCGGTATAGGTCCCGACCTTGGTTTCGAAATTCCCGACGAAATTGTCCGAACTCACATTGACCGGCGCGTCGGAGTCATGATGCGGGACCGCACCGCCGGTGGGCGCTTTTGTGGCGGCGGGAGCAGTAGCTGTCGCGGCAGCAACGGGCGCGGAACCGGCCATTAGTAACAGGAGCACTGTTGTCCGGCCGATCCCTGTGATCCATTTTCTCGAAGAACCGGGATCGGCCGCATGAATCGGGCGACGACGAAGAGTAAAACTTGTTGCCGAAATCACTGGCCGAGCTTCCGCTTCGCGATATGGTGGTCGATAATCATGTGAACATTGCCGTAAAGAAAAACCATGCGGGCATGGCGGTCGACGCGGAAACGGTCGGCACGGAAGATGCCCATCGGCCCCTGCCCCGATACTGCGCGATCGCCGGTGATGATCGCCGTTTTCATATCCACATTCGCGGCCATGGTGTGAATCTCATAACCACTGTCAGAATATACGGAGATCGGACCGTCAAGAGTCATATGACGGTTGCGGGCATCGAGAACGCCCGCGGGCGCGAGCGTGGTGATCCAGCTGCCATCCTTGAGTGTTACATCGCCTTCCACGCCTTTCAGCGTGGCGCGCCGGGAATCCCGCCTGTCCTGGATCGCCTCTTCGGCGGTCACCACATACGGATCGCCTTCATCGTCGGCGCCCGTGAGACGCGGTTTGATCATGGCAAGATCGTTGTTGACGATTCCGAGCCGCTGAAACGTCATCGCCACGCGTTGGCTGTTTTCCTGCCGCGGCTGAAGTGCGTAGACGAGAACGGCGGCGAGCAGCGCAGCCGCGGCCAAAGGCAAAGCGCGCTTCATGATCGTGACAAAACGCGAATAGCGCTCCGTTTGACGAATCGTAGCACGCACGCGTGCGCCCCATTCCCGCGATCCATGTAACATGGGTGAATGTCCGAGCGGTTCGGCGACGGCGTGCCTGCTGCGGCCAGGGTTCATTGCAAGCCGGCCCGCAGACAATCGTGCAGATGAAGTATCCCCAATGGACGCCCCGATTCGTCCGACGGTTCGACGACAAACACTACGTTGATGTTGTGCTTGTTCATCAGCGCCACGGCCTGCGCGGCGAGATCGGAAGGAGCTGCAACCTTTGGCGATTTCGTCATGAAATCTGCAATACGCGCCGAACTCTCGATGCGTCCGACGCTGCGGCGCAAATCGCCATCGGTGAAAATTCCGATCAGTCGGCCGCTCCTATCAACCACGCCCGCCGAACCGAAGCGTTTTTCCGTCATCACCTGCACGACGTCGCGTAACAGCTCGTCTTCGCCGACGAGCGGCAGTTCGTCTCTGCCATGCATGATGTCGCCGACGCGCAGCAAAGATTTGCCGAGCGAACCGCCCGGATGCAGTTCGCGATACTGATCGGGCGTGAAGCCACGTCGCTCCATAAGTGCCACGGCAAGCGCATCTCCCAGCACGAGCATCTGGGTCGTGGATGTGGTCGGTGCAAGGCCCATCGGGCAGGCTTCGCGCGCGGCAGGGAGAAGGAGCGCCACATCGGCGGCGCGCAGCAGCACGGACTCTGCGCGGCCGGCGATACCGACCAGCGGCACGGAGAAGCGTTTGGCAAAAGTGATCAGATCGGAAAGCTCGGCGGTCTCGCCGGAATTCGACAGAATGAGCAGCGCGTCGGCACGCGTAACCGACCCAAGATCGCCATGGCTCGCTTCCGCAGGATGCACGAAATGCGACGGCGTGCCGGTCGAGGCCAAAGTCGCTGCAATCTTGCGCGCCACATGACCCGACTTGCCCATGCCGCTGACAATCACGCGGCCGGTGGTACGCAGCAGAAGATCGACGGCTTGGCTGAACGCGCCGTCCAGCGATTCGGTCATCGCCGCCAAGGCTTCCGACGCGCAACCGATCACGCGGCGCGCGGCGGCCAGATCGCCCGGAACAACAGACGAAGCTGAATGGTCCTTCTTCAAGGCCGACGCCACGGCGGAAATATTGGAACGCATTCAGGACACCTTATTGCGACGTCACGAAACCGCTCAGCGCAGTAACGCAGCCCTTGAAGCGCCCCAGGAACGATCGCTCGCACGCGATACTCATGCCCGACCGACGCAGATTATGGGCTCCCCGGCCCGGGCATTCAAGCATGCGGCAGTCAAAGCGGACGTCCGTCCACCCGTTTCCATCAATGCGCGAAGATATCCATCTCCGCCCAACCGGCGAGATCAAGTTCCGCGCGCGCGGGCAGATAGGAAAAGCAGGCTTCGGCATGTGCCATGCGCCCTTCGCGGGCCAGCATCCCATCAAGCGCCGTTTTCAGCCTGTGCAGATAGGCTACGTCGTTGGCGGCGTAGGCGAGCTGTTTTTCACTCAGGCCGGGCGCTCCCCAATCGGAACTCTGCTGTTCCTTGGAGAGATCGACGCCCAGAAGTTCCCGCACCAGATCCTTCAGCCCGTGTCGGTCTGTGTAGGTACGCGCAAGCTTTGAAGCGATCTTGGTGCAATAGACCGGCGCCGCCATCACGCCGACATGCCGCTTCAGCGTGGCCAGATCGAACCGCGCGAAGTGAAACAGCTTCAGCACGGCCGGATTGCCGAGCATCCGCTTCAGATTGGGCGCGTGAATATCAGCCGAGTCGAATTGCACCGCATGGCAGACATCGTCGCCCGCCGACATCTGCACGAGGCAGAGCCGGTCACGAAGAGGATTGAGGCCGAGGGTTTCGGTGTCGATGGCGACCATGGGCCCGAGATCGAGGCCGTCGGGCAGGTCGCCATGATGCAGTTTCACTTTCACGATTCAGACTGTCTCATTGGGGGCTAATGTCCGGTAAACCAGTACTGGAACCCGGAAACCATCCGAAAAGCATTCCGCGGACGGAAATGTCAAACAATTTCGGTCCTATGCGGCTTCTTGGAAAGCGCGTCACCGCCTCTTATGATTTCCATAGTTTGGCATCCCTGAGCACCACCCATGACTGCGCCGCCGCGAAGGCTGCAAAGCTCGCCTGCGAATGTAGTTCGAGCTCCGGGCGGCGCTCGCGGTCCAAATAAATGACGAAACAGATATCGTTGAAGCAGGAATGAATTATTCCTTGTATCGAAGTGCAACGCCGTGAGCGATCTCATCTACGCCGTTGGCGATGTGCATGGCTGTTACGATCAACTCCGCGCGGCGATCGCAAAAATCGAAACACATGCGGATGGGCGTCCCCATCGCGGGATATTTCTTGGAGATTATGTCGATCGCGGTCCGAAATCGCGGGAAGTTGTCGGTTTCGTCAAAGAGCTTGTCACCGGAACGAACGGGATCTGGCGCGCATTGATGGGCAACCACGAGGATATGATGCTCGGCGCCCACAAAGGACAATCCATCTCGCAATGGCTCAGCAATGGCGGGCTCGAAACCGAGGCGTCCTATGCCGGCCATCAGGATGAAATGAAATGGCATATCGATTGGCTGGGCTCGCTTCCATCACTGATCGAGACGGAGAACCATCTCTTCGTACATGCCGGACTGAGCAAGCGTTATTTGTTAGCCGAACAGCCAGAAGAAGTACGGCTTTGGATTCGCGGCTGGCAAAGAGACGATCATGATTTCGGCAAGCATGTTGTGTATGGACACCAGCCGTTCGATATGCCGGAGCTCCGCACCTTCAGCAGCGGGCTCGATACCGGCGCCTGTTATGGCGGCCCGCTCACCGTTGGCGTGTTCGATGCGTCCCTCAATGGCGGCCCGGTGGACATCCTCCAGGCGCATTAAACGGCAGCTTCGCACCCTAAGCCTTCCGGCCCATTTGTAGGGCTTGATCCTACATTTTCTGTGTGCTAGAAGCAGATATGTGCTTTAAGCACATATCTGGACGGTGAGGCCTTCACGCCAGGGGATGGCGGCGCTTCGATCTCGCTCCAGGTCGCAGAGCGGAGACCGCGAACATGACGGCATCGATGCGATTATTGGCGACCGTACTGCCGGAAAGCGCGTCCGTCGCCGCCCCTTCCCAAAAATATCACCGCTCGCGGCACGAAAAACGTCTGAGCAAACATCGGCCCGAAACGCCCGGGCATGCGATCAAGATTGCCTGGTGCGACTGGGGGGCCGGGCTGGTGATCGGTCTCATGCCTTTGCTGTGCCATCTGCTCCTGCATGTCGCGGCAAAATCCGATCCCGGCTGGGACGACAATTGGGCTCCCGACCTCCTGTTCATCACCATCACCAATTCGGGCCTCGTGGCCGTCACGGTGTTCACGCGCATGCTGAGCGCGCATCTGTCGATCTCGAGCCTCACGCCGGCCATGAGAATCGTCTGGGGGGTTACGATTGTCTGCTTTGCCCTCGCATCGATGCTTTACGGCGCGGCCGTCACCGGCATGGGCAACAAATGGACAAGTGGTGCCGCCATCATCTTCGTTATTTTTTCCGCCTATTGCTCGCTGACTTTCGAACTGGCCGTGGCCCGCGAGCATTTCGCCCCCGCAAAGAAACACACGCGCAATCCGGAACCGGAGATGCATCCGCCGGAGGCAAATAGTGCCTGACGCGGACAAACAACAATGTCGTTCCGTCAAATCGATCTGTCGCGCAACCATATGGAGGTTCGCATGTCATCCATCACCGAACTGGACTACGTAAATATCAGCGATCGCGCGAGCGAGCTTGGCTGCTCCCTGCCGGAAATCGCCATCATGCCGGATAATTTTCACCTTGCGCGATCGCGCGGTGATTTGCAGGTCGGCCGGCATGCGATTGCGGCGCGGTCGATGTTCTCGAATGCGTGTTTTCCACTCGGCAGTTTCTGCAATTCGATACAGGCGAGCGGCTTTGGTGAGGAAGACTTCACGCATTGGGAAACCAATCTGTTCGTCTCCGCCAGCATTCTGGAGCGCGAGCCCTATGTGGTCGCGGTCGCGCTCTCCATCATCGAAAATCACCTGGCCGATTATGTTGCGAGCGAGCCGGAGAGAAATGTCCGCGTCAGTTTCGTCATCGAAAAGCGCGACCGCAGCTGCCGGAAACTCGTCTATGACGGCAATGTCGCCGGCCTGCGCACGCTGACCCACAGCGTGCACAAGGTCGCGAACGGCTGATTACAATCATGCGCCGGTGGCGATACTAACGGCTACTGAAGTTCGGCCAGATCGGCGAGCAGCCCCCGCTCCTTCGGCTGCCAGCCGAGCTGCTTGCGCGTCTGTTCGCTCGACGCGGGAAGATCGCGCAACGCAAACATCGCCAGCCAGCCATACCAGTCCTGTGCCTCCTCCGGCGTGATGGATTTGACCGGCAGTTTCAGCCGGCGGCCAAGCACCTCCATGATGTCGCGCATCGACACGCCTTCTTCGGCGACGGCGTGATAGCGCGCGCCGCGTTCGGCTTTTTCGAAGGCCAACCTGTAAAGCCGCGCCACATCGAGCACATGCGCGGCCGGCCAGCGGTTCTGCCCGTCGCCGATATAAACGCAGGCGCCCTTCTCGCGCGAAACTTGGATGGCGTAGGTAACAAGCCCCTGTTTCTCCGTGTCGTGAACCTGCGGCAGCCGGACAATGGAAACATTCACGCCTTCCAAGGCCAGCGCGTTCGCGGCTTCTTCGGAAGCCGCGCGCGGTATGATCGCGGAGCTGATGACTTCGCCGTCTTCCGTCGCCGGACGGCCGGGAGCCGTACTGGCCATCCCCGTTCCGGACGTAATTAGCAAGGGCCGGCTGGAGCCCTTCAGCATTGCGCCGAGCGCGACGACAACGCCCCGGTCGTCCTCGCAATTCTGCTGAAACGTGGAGAAATCATGATTGAACGCCAGATGGATGATGCCATCCGACCGCGCGACGCCATCTCTGAGCCCGTCGAGATTTTCCAGCGATCCCGGATACACTTCGGCGCCGGCGGCGGCCAAAGAAGCCGCCTTGTCCTCCGAGCGGCACAGACCGATGACCTGATGGCCCGCCGCGATCAGATCCCTGGTGAGAGCTGCGCCGATAAAGCCCGTAGCGCCGGTAACGAATGCACGCATGAACGATGCTCCTGTTTTGTCCGAGACAGAACTGGGCGCTCGGTTTATGCTGGTAAAGTAGTGACTTTATCATGGTATAAAGAATAACAGGATGAGCGAACATGCGTCTGCGGAAAACCGGCTTGGCATCTGGCTGAAAGCGCGCCGCGCCAAACTCGATCCGGCCGCCTTCGGCCTGCCCTCGCACCGCCGCCGCACGCCCGGCCTGCGCCGCGAAGAAGTGGCCCAGCGCGCCAATATCAGCCCCACCTGGTACACATGGCTGGAACAGGGCCGGGGCGGCGCACCCTCCGCCGACGTGCTCGACCGTATCGCCCGCGCGCTGATGCTGACCGATGTCGAGCGCGAGCATCTCTTCCTTTTGGGCCTGGGGCGTCCGCCCGACGCGCGCTATCGCAAGGCGGACGGTGTCACGCCGCGGCTACAGCGCGTGCTGGATGCACTGCAGCCCACGCCGGCGCTCATCCGCAACGCGCTGTGGGATGTCATCGCCTGGAATCGGGGCGCCACCGTGATGTTCACCGATTATGGCGCGCTGCCGCCGGAGCAACGCAACGTGCTGCGCTTCATCTTCCTCGATCCGCACGCGCGCGCTGCGCAATATGATTGGGAAAGCGTGGCGCGATTTGTCGTCGGCGCCTTCCGGGTGGATGCGGCGCGCGCCGGCGCCGCAGCGGATGTCAAACCGCTGGTGGACGAACTGTGCCGTCTTAGTCCCGAGTTCAAGGCGATGTGGGATGATAATGAGGTGCAGGCCGCCCATGGCGAGGCCGTCAAACGCATCCGGCATCCGGTTCTGGGCGAAGTCGCTTTCGAATATTCCGCCTTCGCGGTGGACGGCCGGCCGGACCTGACGATGGTGGTCTACAATCCGGCGACGCAGGAAGATGCGAAGAAGATCGGCGGCCTGATAGTCTGATCCGGCAGACAGCAGAGCACCAGCGGGCAACCCACTGCCAGTGAACAGAATGCTGTATTCTGTTCACACCTCTTTTGCCGGGTCAATCGTTCGGTATCGATTTTTCCAGCGTTCACCGGAAGGATCGATCTGATGACGCCGACCCTCTTCGACCAACGTGGCAATCGCAAATACTTGATCGCGAGGGAGCGACTGGCTTTCGTCTATGCTGCCTCGAAAGAACGGGATGCAATTTCGACGTTCTGCCTTACTCTGGCATTCACGGGTGCGCGCATATCCGAGGTACTCGCGCTGACGGCAAACCGCATCGATGCTGCCGACGAAGCGATAATCTTCGAGACACTCAAGCAACGGAAGAGGCAAATATATCGAGCCGTTCCCGTGCCCCGCACGTTGATCCCGCTTCTCACGATGTACGGTGTGGACAAGGAAGGCCGCCTATGGTTTTGGGGGCGCACGAACGCATGGAAGGTGGTCAAGTCCGTCATGCGAAAAGCCGGAATCGCAGAAAGCGTCTGCAAGCCGAAAGCGCTGCGTCACGCTTTCGCCGTTGAGGCGGGACAGAAAGGAATTCCACTCAACATCGTCCAACGCTGGCTCGGCCACGCCCGGATCGAGACGACGGTGATCTACGCGAGCGCTATCGGCGATGAGGAAAGAAATTTGGCGCGCCGCGCTTGGAGTTCGCTCGAACTGGCCATCCCTGAGGGCGCAAATCGCTGAGTATTGCTGAGGATAGAGTGCGATCTATTCAGAAATATGCGTCGAGAAGCGTTATGATGCACCATGTCCGAAAAGGCAGACCATCCTGGGTATCCCTGGAGCCGTACTGTGCGCAGTAGAGATCGGAAGAGTGTGCCTGGAGGCAGAAAATCAAGCCAAACCTATTAGGCTTGGGTTTGCTCGGACACGACTGCTCCTTAAGAAAAACCGCTGCTCGATCTTCCGCGCGCCCGGGGAAAGTGGTATTTTTTTCCTAAACTCGAGGTCGTCCGGGGAATATCGGCTCAAATATTAGCTCGGAATGGAAATCCAAGCTTTTCACAGGGAGGCTGTCCAATGAGGCGAATTGTTATACTTTCCGTCAGCGTGGCTGTAGTGACGTTTTCCACTGGTGAAAGTTTCGCGATTGAACGAGCGGACTGTGCAACCAATATCGATCAGAGGCAAGGCAAAGGTGGAGTTCCCGGTTTCCCTTATTGGCCGGTAGAATCGCCCTCTGACCGCCATGACGTAACGCAGGACTACGGACAATATTGGAAGCACGATTCATCGCAGGATAAGCTTTGGCAACACCATGTGGCATTCGATATCACGCCTAATTTTGATAACGCCAACGCCATAGCTGCGGCTGGAGGATGGGTTGCAACCCTAGTCGAAAACGGTGAGAGCGATCATGGCTTAGGAAACACAGTCATCATTCACGTGGGAAGTCACCTTTATACGATGTACGCGCACCTGGCTAGTTGGGGTTCCGAAGAGGGAGAGGTCGAGGCTCATGACGGCAAAGGTTGTAACTGGGTAGAAAAGT
>DASXXW010000117.1:0-5905 GCA_036502865.1 Rhizomicrobium sp. | reverse complement strand
GGTCGAGTTCTTCGACATGCTCGACAATCCAGTCATCGGCAGCATCGGCGCCTTCGGCTACAGTAACGTAATGAAATAAGGGATGTGCGTTCGGCCGGATGCCGCCATTGCTGACCACAAAAACGTTGAGCGCATGACGGCCTGCGACACGCTCGACCTCGTCTTTCACCGGACAGGCATCTGCGTCGACAAAGATCGTCAGCAAAACTCAAGTCCTTGTTTGAAACTCACAAAGTAGCCGTAGCAGAAATATAAAATGTACGGCCCATTCCGGGCAGAGCGTGCAAATTGCCGGTGGCAAAATAATCGCTGAGCGCAACACCTCCCAAGGGCAGGCTGTAGGCGGTATCGAATATATTGTCGATGCCGGCGTCGAAACGCAGCTGCCGCCACGTATAGGCCGCGCTCAGATTGACCAGCGCATATGCGGGCGTTTCGGGCTCGTTACGCTGCGTATCGACCTGCGACTTTCCGGAGACCGCCTGCACTTCCGCAACGGCGCTTACGGCCCCCGCAACATATTCCAGATCGACATCGGCGTTCGCCGGCATCAGATGATAGAGACTCGTATCAGCCGTTGTATCGCGGCCTTGAACCCAGCTCGCCGTCAATTTTCCATTGAAGTCGCCCGATTCCGGCAACGTCCATAAATGCGCCGAGGCCGAGAAATCGGCGCCGTACAAGTCCGCCTGATGATTGGCGAATTGCAGCAGGTCGAAAGGTGTCCCCGGAAAATCGCCGAGCTTGTCGACGCCGATGTAATCGTCGATATGCGTGAAATAGGGTGTAATCCTCACATCCCAGGGCGAAGCCGGGTCCCCATGCCAGGAAGCAGTGGCGCTGACCGTGTTCGCCGTTTCCGGTTTCAGGCCGAGGTTGCCCACATAGGTATTGCCATCGCCGAACCAGTTCACCATCTGGGCGGCCATGCTGCCGGTGGCCCACGCATATCTCTCGTAAAGCGTGGGGGCCCGCGTTTTTCTTGCATATCCCAATTCATAGCTCGCATCCGCGTCGGGCTCGTAACGCAGGAGCGCTGTCAGATCGACATCATTGTCGCTCCTGGAATGCGAGGCGGAGTTGAAAGCCATTGCGTCCATGTCATCGGTCATGTCCATCATCGCCGAATAAGGCTGCACGTCGCCGGTATTCATCCACACGACGTCGTCACGGACGCCAAATAAAGTAGACCAGCCAGGCGCCCAATTGTGCTGCCATTCTCCAAACGTACCGAGCCGGTCGCGGCGGCCGTCATCGATATCGATAAAGGGATTGGGTCCAAACATCATGCTGCCGGGTACCGCCGGCCAGTGATCGTCGAGCCGGAAATGTACAAACTCGTTGCCCAGATGCAGCGTGTCAGCCTGCCCCAACGGAATTGTTGTCTTCAGCGAAGAGCCGATTGTATCGGAGTTGAGATCGACAGGCATCCCGCCATTCGCGCTGCCGCCTTTATCCGCGAGGAAATTCATGTTCTGGCTGACGCCCTGCCAATAGAGCTGGGCTTCCAGCGTTCCCCACGGAAACGTTCCCTGATACCGCCCATTCACATGTGTGGCCCGGTTGAAGACGATATCCATGAACTGATTGGGGAACGCCTCGTAAGGAATATATTGCTGGCCGAGCTGCAGAACGAACAGGTTTGATCCGTCGCGTGCGGCGAGCGTCACCTGATGATTTTCGGACTGGTATTCCGTCGAGCGAATGGCTCCATCATTGCCGCCGGCGGAATAATCATCGGCTCCAACAATCGAACCTTCGTAGGACAGGCTGAGATTTTCTCCGGCAACGGTACCAAAGACCGAGCCCGCAGCCACGTCAGCATTGCTGCGATAAGAACCAGAGATGCGGCCCGACGCTTCGATTGCGTCGGACGCCGAGAATATCGGATCCGGTGAATCGACGATGATAGTTCCCGCGATGCTGTCGCCGCCGGCGCTGACGGGGGTGATGCCGGCAATGATTGTGATTTTGGCCACATTCGATGGGTCGATATAGGAAAGCGGCGGATTCATATTGTTGGGGCAGGCGACCCCAACCTGCATGCCGTCGACACTTATGTTCACGCGCGCATTATCGAGGCCGTGGATGACGGGCAGGCTCGATACGCCACCAGCTTGGGACAGGCTTACGCCCGGCACGCCGGCAAACAGGGATGCCGTGTCGTTTGTTTCTGCCTGCCGGCGGGCAAGTTCGTCCTGACTGAGCGTAGTCGCGCTTAGTGGTTGCTGATCAAATGGGGTAGCAGAAACAACAACCACTTCCGTCTGATTCGAAGTGTCGTCGGCAAACGCCGATGTGGATGCGATCATCGCAAGCGCCAACGGCACCGGCCGCAAGACTGGCAGGATTCTGAAACGCGGCATCGATCAGGGCTTTTGAAGCGCCGCGTGTTCGAGCTCGCGCAAATCGCGCATGCGCGTTTCGCGTCCGAATTTCCCGACCATCACAAGTGCCAGCATTGCGGGTACCGCAATGATAAGCGCGACATTTCCAATGGCGGGAACCAGTGCGAGTGCCCCTGCGCCTTGGGCAATGAGGCCACCCCCTTTGGTACAACCGGCAATCCATCCTATGGCCCGGCCGCGAATGCGTATCGGGTAATTCTCGGCCGTATATGGCAGAAGGATGGCAATGATGCCGCTCGCTCCAATGATCAGAAGCGTGATGGGAACGAGCGGGTTTTGTACAAGCGTGAAACCTTCTTCACGCATCACCATGACAAGAAGTCCCAGCGCCGTCACCGCGATGGCCGACACGAGGGACCATTTCGTGCTCCACCACGCATAGAGAAAGACCGACAGCACTACGAGCGGCGCCGCAAACAAAGTGGAGCGCGCGATTATGGTGCTTGCAAGGCCAACCGACTGGCCTTCGGCAACCAGTGTCGACGGAAGCCATAGCAACAGACCGAAATTGACAAAACCCCAGGCGAGAGCTGCAAGCGTGAGCGCGATGGTGGACGTGATGTAGTCATGTTCCACCGGTGGAAGCATCGCGTGAGAAGCTTTTTCGACGCGCGTATCCTTGGCAACTTCCACGGCGCCGAAGCGCGCAAGAACGGCCTTCGCCTCGTCGATGCGACCCATATACATGAGGAAACGAGCCGACTCTGGAAGCAACGGGCCGAGTGCAATCAGCATTAGTCCGGTCGGTAAGTTCAGGAACCACATAATCCGCCAGCCGTAGACTGGCTGCAGGAGGGCCGACAATTCGCTGGCAACGAGATAGCCGCCTACAGCGCCTATTCCTCCGATCAATACCAAGCACCATCCACGGTGCCGGGTCGGCATATTTTCTGCGAGCAATGCATATGCAACGGGCAACATTCCTCCAGCGCCCAAGCCCATCAGAAAACACATGAAGATGTTCCAATTGAGCGACGGCATGGCGCCACAGATCGATGTACCTATGAAAATCACGGCTGAAAGCAGGATCGCTGCACGGCGGCCGTAACGATCTGCCAGCCAACCCCAGACGAACGAGCCCAGAGTAAGACCCGTGAGCGCTGAAAGCGGTAGTGCGGCAACCTGTGCCCTGGTGATGTGATATTCGACAAGCATGCCGGGCGTGACAAATCCCAGCGTCGCAGGTTTCATGATATCGATGATGAGGCCGATTGCGAGGCCGGTCATGAGCAGCCAGTGCGCGCGCGTGAGCGGCGCATCTTCCGGAGGCACAAGTATCTCGGCGTCATCGAATTCCGTGACTTGCATTCGCGGAAGCAGCCCATAAGCCGCGGCAATGATGCCAAGCACGATAAGCGCCATGCCGACATACATCTTGGGGTCCATGGGCATGCCCGAAAGAACGAAGCCCATATCCTTCGCCATCCAGTACATCGGCAGATGAAGCAGAACGCCCAGCGTTACCAGCACGCATCCGGCGAAAAATATAAATGTACTTCGCCGCGCTTCGAACATGAAACCCGAATTACTCATAACATGCCCTCTCCGCCGCGCGAGGGTGCGCCAATTCTGTGCCCCACGAAATGCGTATGCCCCTTGTCAAAGCTCTTGCTGCTTCCCGCCGAGTGTTCCAACCCTAGACCGCCACCGCCGGCGCTTTGCAGTTGTGCGCGATATATTCTTCGTGGCTTGGCATCTGCTGGACTGTCCGCAGAACGCCTTCCCGCAGCTTGGCGGCTTCCGTGCGCATCACATGATCATCGAACATATCAGTAAGCGGGGGATAGGATTGCGGCACGACGCCCTGATTGTACATCGCCGTCATCCACGGCCGGGCGCGGAATCCTTCGCTTGGATCGATCGAAATGTGGCCATGTTTGCGGAACATCTCCATCCTGAAGCGCAATTTGTCCGGAACGGACATATATTTGCAGTAGCGCCAGAACTCCGTGTCTTCACGTTCCGTCGCGTGGTAGTGCATGACAATGAAATCGCGTATCCACTCGAATAAACCTGCTATGTGTCCATTATACTCCCGTATGATGAGGGGCGAGAAATCCCTGTCGGGAAGAAGCTTGACCAGGCGCATGATGCCTTCCTGGATCAGATGAATGCTGGTCGATTCCAAGGGTTCGATGAAGCCCGAAGAAAGCCCTATCGCCACGCAATTCTTCGTCCACATCTCTTTCCGGCGGCCGGTCGTGAATTTGAGCAGGCGTGGACTGTCCAGCGCCTCACCATCAAGGTTTGCAAGCAGCCTGTCCGCAGCTTTCTGCTCGTCGATGAACTTGCTCGAAAACACGTAGCCATTCCCGGTGCGGTGCTGAAGCGGGATGCGCCATTGCCAGCCGGCTTCCCGCGCCGTCGCACGAGTATAAGGCAGAAGAGGCCCGGTGCTTCTGCAAGGCACTGCCAGCGCCCTGTCGCAGGGCAGCCAGTGGCTCCAGTCTTCGTAAGGAATCTTGAGAGTCTCACCGATGAGAAGCGCACGGAATCCGGTGCAATCGATAAAAAGATCACCGTCGATGCGTTGTCCCGACTGGAGGATTATAGAATCGATGAAGCCGTCCTCCGGGCGCAAAACGACATCTGCAACCTTGCCTTCGATTCTTTCCACGCCGCGGTGTTCCGCATAAAGGCGGAGGTTTTTCGCATAGAGCGACGCATCGAACTGATATGCATATGCAAAGGTAGAGCCCTGTGCATTCTTTGGATGATCGAAACGGTTGTACCCTGCAGCCGTGCTGCACATGCTGTAATCTTTTAGATCCAGACTGTGGCCGTGAACTGCAAGCTTCAGCAGATATTGGTACACGGCGGGAATTGTCAGATCGGCGTTTCCGCCGGCCAATTCGCTGAAACCAAGCCCCTCCAAAGGATTGAAATATACATGGCCGATGCGAGTCCAATCGACATATTGGATGGCCAGCTTGAATGAAGCCTGTGTGCTGACGACAAAGTCCTTCTCGTTGATGCCAAGAAACCAGTTGAAGTCCTTGATGGGCGGAACGGTGGATTCGCCGACGCCTATCGTTCCGATCTGATCGGATTCGACCAGAACGAGCTGGCAGTTCTCCCGCTTCGTTGCGACGCACAAGGCGGCAGCGGTCATCCAGCCCGCGCTTCCGCCTCCGACGATCACAATCTTGCGGAGGTGTTTGTCCGGCGCGGCTTCGGCGCCGCCATTCATTGTCTCGTTCATCGTGCCGTTACATCCATATATTTGCTGAAAGCGGTTGCCCTTAGAGGCCGCCAGCCGCCGATCGCCATCCCTGAGATCGGATGCCCGAGAGCATTACACGGAATGTTTGGACGGCCAATACTCAGGCCCTCCGGTCGCGCGGAGGCAGGGATTTGGAAAACCGCGGATTCCGGTTAAATCTAGCCCGAGTGGACGCCGTCATCATTTTTGCTACCTAAAATTGAAGATTCGACTTTTGGGCTGTGCATCAAGTCTTGGATGGGAAGCCGTAATCGCTAGGATACAGGTTTAACAT
>DASXXW010000116.1:0-10939 GCA_036502865.1 Rhizomicrobium sp. | reverse complement strand
CCCCTCACCCCAACCCTCTCCCCCGGTTCCGGGGGAGAGGGAAAGACACATGAAATTCTTCACCGCAAGATCGGCAGGAAAGAATTCGGCGCAAAATGAGTGCTACGAAGCCCGTCGAGAAGCTGACTTTGGCGCAGGCGAAGGTAGAGCTGGCACGTCTCGCGGAAGAGATAGCCGCACATGACCGATATTATTATCAGAACGATGCGCCGGAGATTTCCGACGCCGATTATGATGCGCTGCGAAAACGGAACAGCGCCATCGAGGCGAAATATCCGGAGTTGATACGCCCCGATTCTCCGTCCTCGCGCGTCGGCGCCAAACCTTCCGAGAAGTTCGCAAAAGTCGTTCATCGCGTGCCCATGCTGTCGCTCGACAATGCGTTCGATGAGGATGACGTGGCGGATTTCGTGGCGCGCGTGCGCCGTTTTCTTGGCCTGAAGCCGGACGATGAACTCACTTTCGTCGCCGAGCCCAAGATTGACGGTTTATCCGCAAGCCTGCGCTACGAAAACGGCGTTTTTGTTCAGGGCGCAACACGCGGCGACGGAATTGAAGGCGAAGATATAACAGCAAATCTGCGGACGCTGCGCGACGTACCGTTGCGGCTGCATGGAAAGGCACCGGACGTGCTGGAGGTGCGCGGCGAAGTTTATATGTTGCATAGCGATTTTGCCGCGTTGAACGAGAGGCAGGCGAAGGAAGGCAAGCCGCTTTTCGCCAATCCGCGCAATTCGGCTGCAGGCTCGCTTCGCCAGCTCGATCCGGCAATTACCGCGCGGCGCCCGCTGCATTTTTTTGCTTATGCCTGGGGCGAAACAAGCAAACTTCCCGAAGACACCCAATGGAGCATGTTGCAAGCTTTCAAGACTTATGGATTTCACGTCAATCCGCTCGTCCGGCGGTGCAAGAGTACCGAGGAGATCCTTGCATTCTACCGCGATATCGAAATACAGCGCGCAAAGCTCGGCTATGACATCGACGGCGTGGTCTACAAGGTGGACCGGCTGGCGCTGCAGGAGCGGCTGGGCTTCGTATCCCGCTCGCCGCGCTGGGCGATTGCACATAAATTTGCTGCAGAGCAGGCCGATACGATCCTGCAGGACATCGACATTCAGGTTGGACGCACGGGTACGCTTACGCCTGTGGCCAAATTGAAGCCCGTGACGGTTGGCGGCGTGGTGGTGCAGAATGCGACTCTGCACAATGAGGATGAGATCGCGCGCAAGGATGTACGCATCGGCGATACCGTGGTTGTGCAGCGCGCAGGCGATGTGATCCCGCAGATCGTGCGCGTGATACCGGACAAGCGTCCATCCGGTGCGAAGCCCTACAAATTTCCAGAGCGATGCCCCGTCTGTCACAGCCATGCAGTGCGGGAAGTGGATGAGAAGACCGGCGAGCCCGAGGCGGCGCGCCGTTGCACGGGCGGTCTTATTTGTTCCGCGCAGGCCGTCGAGCGCCTCCGTCATTTCGTCTCGCGCAACGCGTTCGACATAGAGGGGCTCGGCGAGAAACACATCGCGGCCTTCCATGAAGACGGATTGATCAAGGAGCCGGCGGATATTTTCCGGCTGGAGAAGCGCTTCGGCGAAGGCGGGAAAGCCATCGCGAAGCGGGAAGGGTGGGGCGAACAGAGCGCCACGAAACTGTTCGACGCGATCAATCAACGGCGAAAAGTACCGCTCGACCGTTTCATCAACGCGCTCGGCATCCGCCATGTCGGCGAGACGACAGCGAAACTGCTGGCGAGAAATTTTCACACGCAACAGGCGTTTCTCGCGGCGATGGAAGGCGCACAGGCGATGGAAGAACTCGATTCCATCAGCGGCATCGGCGAGACGGTGGCGGAAGCCATTAAAGATTTCTTCGACGAACCTCATAACCGCAAGGCGCTCGACCATCTGCTTCCCGAGATCGACATTCAGCCGGTGGCGGCGCCAAAATCCGTGGACTCGCCCGTGGCGGGGAAAACCGTCGTGTTCACCGGCACGCTCGAGAAAATGACACGTCCGGAAGCCAAATCACGGGCCGAGGCGCTGGGCGCCAAAGTCGCCGGCTCCGTCTCGAAGAAGACGGATATCGTCATTGCGGGTCCGGGCGCCGGTTCAAAGCTGGCCGAGGCGCAGAAGCTGGGCGTCGAGGTCGTTGACGAAGATGCGTGGCTGAAATTGATCGGAGAGGTCTAGCCGCGCTTGCATGCGCAGGGATGGCGGCTGCAGCGCTTTACGAGTCCTGTCCGCTCGTGCATGACATCGCCCCAAACCCCCCATCAGGCTGACGCACAATGGAATCGGTAAATCCTTTCACCGGCGAGACGATCCGGCGCTTTCACGAGATGAGCCGCGAAGAAGCCGATGCTGCGATCGAAGCGGCACAGGCTGCACATCTTGAGTGGCGGAAAAAAAGCTTCGCGTTTCGCGCCGGGCATCTGCGCCGCGCCGCCGCTCTGCTTGACGAACGGGCGGCCGATTACGGCCGGCTGATGGCGGAGGAAATGGGCAAGCCCATCCGCGACGGAATTGCGGAAGCAAAGAAATGCGCGGTGGGCTGCAACTATTATGCGGACCACGCGGAGAAATTTCTTGCTCCGCAGCCTGTCGAGCTCGACGGCCGCAAGG
This sequence comes from Rhizomicrobium sp., assembly GCA_036502865.1. Classification (GTDB taxonomy): domain Bacteria; phylum Pseudomonadota; class Alphaproteobacteria; order Micropepsales; family Micropepsaceae; genus Rhizomicrobium. The sequence continues at coordinate 8,318 of DASXXW010000116.1, read as the reverse complement.
CGCGCGTGGTCTTCAATCCGCTGGGTGTGCTGCTCGCTGTGATGCCGTGGAATTTCCCATTCTGGCAGGTGGTGCGTTTCGCAGCACCGGCTCTCATGGCAGGAAATGCCGGCGTGCTGAAACATGCAGCAAATGTACAAGGCTCGGCGCTTGCGCTGGAGCAGTTGTTTCGCGATGCCGGATTTCCCGAGCATCTGTTTCGAACCCTGCTTATAGGCAACAAGGCCGTTGAGCACGTCATCGAACATCCATTCGTGCGCGCCGTATCGCTTACGGGTAGCTGTGGTGCAGGACGCGCCGTCGCCAGCGTAGCCGGCCGGTGCCTCAAGAAAACCGTTCTCGAACTCGGCGGCAGCGATGCCTATCTGGTGCTCGAAGATGCGGATATTGCTTTTACCTCCGCACTGTCCGCGAAAGGCCGCCTCGTCAACGCCGGGCAAAGCTGCATTGCTGCCAAACGTTTCATTGTTATCGAAAGCCGCCGCGAGGAGTTCGAGCGCGCGCTTGTAGCAGAGATGTCGAAGGCGAAAGCCGGCGATCCGCTCGATGAAACAACGACCCTCGGTCCGATGGCGCGGCACGATCTTCGCGATTCCCTGCATGAACAGGTGAGGAAGAGCCTGGAGCTTGGCGCGCGCTGCCTTCTGGGCGGGGAAATTCCCGCCGGGAAGGGTGCATTCTATCCGGCCACCGTGCTCACCGATGTGCGCAAAGGCATGCCGGCTTACGACGAGGAGATGTTTGGTCCGGTTGCTTCCATTATTTCAGCCCGCGATGAAGACGATGCGATCCGGCTCGCCAATGATTCCGAGTTCGGGCTTGGCGGCGGCATCTTCACGCGCGATCTCGCGCGGGGCGAGCGGCTGGCAACCGACGCAATGGAGTCCGGGCTTGTCTTCGTCAATGCGCCCGTCGAATCCAACCCGAAGCTGCCGTTCGGCGGTATCAAGGACAGCGGCTATGGCCGCGAATTGTCGAGCTTCGGCATCCAGGAATTCGTGAACATCAAGACGGTCGTCGTCGCTCCGCATGGCGGTGAAGTGTCATCGCAGAGCGTGCATTCGGAGTGAGTTCAGCGCTCGGCGTAAGGATTTTTCGAATTACGTAATGAGAAGCGGATCGGACTTCCGCCGAGGTCGAAATTCGCCCGCAATTCGTTTTGCAGATAACGCAGCCAGATTTCCGGCAATGCGTTCAGAAGCGTCCCGAACAACGCAAAAGCAGGCGGCCGCGCCTTGGGTTGTGTCATGTAACGGATGCGGATGCGGCGGCCTTTGAAGGCCGGCGGCGGATGGCGATCCACCGCGCGCGCCAGAAAGCGATTGAGTTCTGCCGTAGGGATCCGGCTGTTCCAGGCGCGGTCGGCGGCCAGTACGGCGGGCAGCAATCGTTGCAAGCCTTCGCCGGTACGCGCCGATATAGCCACGAGCGGCGCCCCGGCAATCTGCGGCAGGAGGCGGTCGAGCTCTTTCTTGAGTGCGGTAATCGCTCCGGCGGGATCCTCGACACAATCCCATTTGTTGATAGCAAAGATCACCGCGCGCCCTTCGCGCACCACGAGATCGGCGATCGTAAGATCCTGTTTCTCAAAAGCCTGCATGGCGTCGATGACGATGATAACGCATTCGGCAAAGCGGATCGCCGTCAGCGCGCTCGAAACAGCGAGCTGTTCCAGTTGTTGCCCGGCAACACGCGCGCGTTTGCGCATACCAGCCGTGTCGTGCAGCAGGATGACGCGGCCCTCCGCTTCCAGCTCTGCGGCAATGGCATCCCGCGTGATTCCGGCCTCCGGCCCAGTCAGCGAGCGTTCTTCGCCAAGCAGCGCATTGAACAACGTCGATTTGCCCACATTGGGGCGGCCCACGATCGCGAGCTTGAGCGGCTGCTCGATGTTTTCGGCATCCGGGTCAGCCGTCTCCGTGTCTTCGAGAAACGGTTCGATGGCATCGAACAAATCGACAATTCCGGTGCCGTGTTCGGAGGAGATGGCGATTGGTTCGCCAAACCCCCAGCGCAACGCGTCCGACAGATCGACAGTGCGGCCTTCGGATTTGTTGGCGACGAGGATGATGGGTTTGCCCGCGCGGCGGATGGAGTCCGCAAGAACGTCGTCGCCTGTTGTCACGCCCGCGCGCGCATCGATCACGAACAAACAGACATCCGCGGACTGGAGCGCTGCGACCGTTTGTTCGGTCATGCGGGAGGCGAGACTGCCGGGTTCGGCTTCGTCGAATCCCGCTGTGTCCACAAGCCGGAAGACATGATCGCCGAATTCGACTTCTGTTTCCTGGCGGTCGCGCGTCACGCCCGGCGTGTCATGCACGATGGCCGCCCGGCGGCCCGCGAGCCGGTTGAACAGAGTCGATTTGCCGACATTCGGCCTGCCAAGAATAACGACAGCGGGCGGCATCATGATGTGATCTCCGCCCGCGCGCTCAGCGCATGGCGACGAGTCGCGCGCCGTTCGTCAGCAAATACAGTGTCCCATTCGCCACCACCGGCGAAATATAGGTGCCGTCGGGAATATCGATGCGCCCCAGCAATTCGCCCGAATAGGGCGAAAGCGAAACGGCTTTGCCGTTGGAAGAAACCAGGATCAGCCGGTCGGAAACAAGCACGGGCCCCGACCAGACAATCGCGGTGTCGCGGCTTTTCGGATCATCCCAGCGCGGCAGCTGATGGATCCATTTCTTTGCCGTCCTTGCGCTGCAGGCAGAGCACCTGTCCATCGGTCGTCAGAACATAAAGGTAATCGCCGGCCGCCCATGGTGTCTGGATTCCGCCAATGTCACGCGACCAGACGCGATCGCCAGTGTTGAGATTGATGGCTGCCATGATTCCCGAGTGGCTGATGGCAAAGACCATGTCGCGGTCGATGACAGGACGCCCCGCGATGTCATCCAGTTCGGACAAGGCCGTGACATTGCCGGACTTGGTCAGCATGTCGTTCCATTCGGGCGTGCCGCTGTCGATGCGGATGGCGAAGAGCTCGCCGGATGTGTAGGGCACGATCACCGTGTCGCCCGACACCGCCGCGCTGGTGCTGGTGAGGATTCCCGCAGATTCCGAAATGCCCTGATGGTCCCACAATACGCGGCCGTCGGTTTCGGCGAGCGCTACGAAGTGATTATCTTCCGACGAAACAAATACGCGTCCACCATTGGCAACCGGCGCGTTGACGATCGGCACTTCGAGATTGGCTTTCCAGAGTTGCTTACCGCTTGCCGCGTCCAGCGCGAACACTTGCCCGAAGCCTGTGCTCACAAACAGCTTGCCCCCGTCGTACGCGGCGCCGCCGCCAAATCCCTTCGACGGATCGATCGACATGTCGGGGCCGAACAGCCCGAAGACGTTGAAGAAATCGGTGTCGGGACCAACGGGCGCGAGTTTCCGGTCCCAGATCTGCTTGCCGTCCCGCGCATTGAAAGCAAATACATGCGCCTCGGCATCCAGCACGAACACCCGTCCCCCTGCAACGATGGGCGGCGCCGTCAGGCGTGAATCGTCATCGGAGCCTTTGCCGGTATCCGTCTCCCAGATCGAACGGAGCGGGCCGTTTGCGGACAAGTGATACATCGCATTGGCCGCGTATCCACCGGGCTCGGGCCATTCCTTGTTGACATAGGGTGGCGGCAGGACAACGCCGGTCTTTGCAAGGTCGGGGTCCGGCTTGAGCGAGGTGTCCTCGGCCATGACCGAAATCCGTTCGCCCTTGATGCCGGATTTCTTGACCGGGGAAAACCAGCCGGAAACCGTGTCGGAGATCCCGCCAAAACTGTCACAGCCCGCCAGCATGAGCAGGCAGGCGACGCACAGGCCCGTGCGCAAGGCATGAAATTTCATCGAGGCTGAGGACCCTTGGAATTAGTAGAGACTGGCTTCGCGGCGGCCTGCGGCGGATTTGCCTGTGCCGGTGCCGGCTGCGCCGAGGAACTCTGCTTCGGCAGTATCGTCTGCGCAGGCTTTGGCGGCTGCGGTACGTGGCCATAGGTGATCGCTCCACCGCCGTTCAGGAAGCGCACCATGGCGCTTGCGCGCGTATGGAGCGAGGACGGAGCTTTCGGATCGTCTTTCAGCAGTTGATAGGATTTCAGCGCGGCCGCGGTATCGCCGGCGCGCAGATCCGCATAGGCCAGTATTTCCTGCGCCAGATCGTGCCAGGAATTGTTTGGATCCGTGAGTGGAGCAAGCAACGACTGCACTTCGGCTTTCGGCGCGCCATCCACAATCGTCCAGGCCGCGTGCATGCGGGCGACGGCCGCGAAATAGGGATCGCTTTGATTGGCGATCTGCTCATAAAGACGGATCGCCGCATTGTGCTGGTTGGAAGCAAACAGCGCATCGGCTTGCGCGAGCTGTGAGAGCTTTGCGTAGCCGGAGGGGGCGCTTTTCGCGAGCGCAGCGAATTGCGGCTCTGCTGCGCGCGGTTGCCCGGATTCCAGAAGCTGTGCGGCGGCCTGATAGGCCACGGAAGCCTTTTCCGCCTCGCGCTGCTCATAGACCTGATAAAGCCGGTATCCTGCGACCCCGATGATGACGATCGCCACGCCCGCAATCACATGGTCGCGGTATTTCTTCCACAGCTTCTCATATTGTTCGCGGCGTACATCTTCTTCGACTTCGCGAAAAATGTCGGTCACAGAAACGATCCCTTGTGCGGCGCCGAAGCGGCACCCGCCCGATTGCCAAATGGTCCGGAACGAAAGCGGGCATCAGCCCCGCACGCTCCGCCAAGCCTACGCCCGGGCCTGAACGGTCAATTTGGTTTAGCCCGCTGCGCCGTGCCTGACAACACGATGCCGGTCTATACGGCGCGCTTCATACCATAGACGTTTTCGACACCCGGGAAACGCCGTGCTTTCACGTCGGCGGCATAGGACTGAACGGCTTTTTCGATATCCGGGCCGAGTTGCGCATATTGGCGGACAAATTTGGGCGGCTTGGGATTGAGGCCCAGCATATCCTCCAGCACCAGAATTTGCCCGTCGCAGTCCGCCGAAGCGCCGATGCCGATGGTCGGGATCGGAATTTGCCGCGTGATCTTGGCAGCGAGCGGCTCTGCCATGCCTTCCAGCACGACGGCGAATGCGCCGGCTTCGGAGATGGCGGCTGCATCCGCCTCGATGGCCGGCCATTCGGCCTCGGTGCGCCCCTGTGTGCGAAAACCGCCCAGAACCTGAATCATCTGCGGCGTCAGGCCGATATGGGCCATCACGGGAATTCCGCGCTGCGAGAGATAATGCACGGTCTCCGCCATCCGCGCGCCGCCTTCGAGTTTGACCGCGCCGCAGCCGGTTTCCTGCATCACGCGCGCAGCGTTTCGAAACGCGATTTGCGGGCTTTCCTCATAAGAACCGAACGGCATGTCGACGACGACCAAGGCACGGCGCGAGCCGCGCATCACGGCCTTGCCGTGCAGGATCATCATGTCGAGCGTGACGCCCAGCGTCGTTTCCATGCCGTGCATCACCATGCCGACGGAATCGCCGACCAGCATCAGGTCGACATGCTCGTCGAGCAGCCGCGCCGTATGGGCGTGATAGCAGGTCAGGCAAACGACAGGCTTCGCGCCCTTGTGTCCCCGAATTTCGGGAACGGTGACGCGTTTGGTTTCCGTGACGACGGACATGCGAATTCTCCCGATGGTCCCCGCCTCGCGGCGGGGCAGCCCGGAAGGATATTACAGCAAAATCTACTTTGCTGCCTCGTCCTCGGCTTCGGCCGGTGCCGCACCTTCCTCGAAGAGTTCCGCCGCGTCCTGGGCTTCCTCCTCGGGAACCTGTTCGGCCAGCACGTCTTCACCGCGTGCCTGACGTTCCGCCTCGTCCTCGGTGCGGGCCACGTTCACCGTGATATGCACCCGGACTTCCGGATGCAGAACGACCGTGACGGGGACGAGGCCAATGTCTTTGATAGCCTTGTCGAGCGGCACCTGGGTGCGGCTGATGTTGAAGCCGCCCGCAGAGACGATGTCGGAAATATCGCGCGGCGATACAGAGCCATAGAGCTGGCCGCGGTCGCCGGCCTGACGCAGCAGCACGAAAACCTTTCCTTCGAGCTTCTCCGCGATGGCCTGGGCTTCGGTCTTGCGCTCGAGATTGCGCGCCTCGAGCTGCACGCGCTGGGTCTCGAAGTAGGAGCGGTTCTGCGCCGTGGCGCGGAGCGCCTTCTTCTTGGGCAGCAGATAGTTGCGGGCAAAACCGTCCCGCACCTTCACCACATCGCCCATCTGGCCGAGCTTTTCGACCCGTTCAAGCAGGATAACTTGCATCGGCCGCTCCTATTTCACGACGTAGGGCAGCAGCGCCATGAAGCGCGCACGCTTGATGGCGAGCGCCAGCAAACGCTGCTTGCCCGCGGACACGGCGGTGATGCGCGACGGAACGATCTTGCCGCGTTCCGAGATGAAGCGCTGCAGGAGTTTCACGTCCTTGTAGTCGATCCTGGGGGCGTTCGCGCCCGAGAAAGGACAGGTTTTCTTGCGCCGGAAAAACGGGCGCCGCTGGCCGGCTTGGCTCATTCCGATTTCTCCTGCTGGGTTTCGCCCTCGGGCTTGCGCTCGCCGTCACGCTCGCCATCGCGCTCGCGGCGGGCCTTGTTGCTGGACTGCTCGAACTGCTCGACCTTCACGGTCAGCGAGCGCAGCACGTCTTCGTTGATTTTGAGCTGCCGCTCGAGCTCCTGCACCGCATTGGCCGGCGCGTTGATGTTGAGGAGCACATAATGGCCCTTGCGGTTCTTCTTGATACGGTAGGCAAGCGAGCGCAGGCCCCAATATTCCTGCTTTTCGACCTTGCCGCCTTCGCCTTCGATGATGGTTTTCAGGTGCGTCGCCAGTGCGTCGACCTGCTGCGCGCTGATATCCTGGCGCGCGATCAGGAGGTGCTCGTAAAGAGCCATCTCGTCCCTTTCCGGGCTGCGGTACGTGCGCGAGGTGGGTCACCTGCGCTCGCATTGGCTCACGGGAAAACCGGACCATCCGGCAATGCGCCCCAAATGGGCGTCCCGCGACCGCAGCCGCCATGAGGGCGCGGCCTATACCGGAAAGCGGATCACGGGGCAAGGGAAGGCGGGAGGGGGTAGTGACGCATTTTGAAATTCAGAGGCGAACGGTGAGAGTAGCCTTGCAGCCATAGCAATGCTCAATGGCAAACTTTCTTGTATTGTTGGTGTAAATGCGCCGGTATTGCCGAGCCCCGCATTTTTGGCAGTTCTTTCCAGAACCTGGCCCCGGAGCCCCGGGGGTGCCCCACCAGCCAACGGCGCTGCAATGGGAACATTTATGGTAAGCGCCCTTGTGGTGAAGTGTCAGATGCCCGCAAGACGGGCAAGTATTTCCCTTGGGCATACTGCTTCCCCCTTTTCCTCTCACGCGGCCCGCTTCTTGTACGGCCCGCGCTTCGCGGCAGGAGCCTCTTGGGCTGCGATAAGTGCCGCAATCTCTGTCATATCCCAAACGTGATCCGTCACACCAGCGGCCATTGCAGGGGTCACGCGAAGGCTCTTGTGAATGCGGCAGAAGTTATAATGCATGTAGTGGAGCGCCACGGAAAGCGCGTGGTTTTCGACCTTCTTTGAGAAGGCTTGCGTGAGACGCGCATAACGCTTGCAAGGCTGGCGAATGATGCCGTTGTTGCGTTCAACGTAAGACGTGGAAACCTTTGATTTATCGGGCTTTCCTTCGATGACCTTCTTTACCGAGCCAAGGCATTCCGGCGGACTGTAGCGGCGCTGCCCTTCGGGGGCCTGACCGTAAATCTTCACAAGCTGCGCGAAGTCGATATCAGCACCGAATGCGCCTTCAACGGCTTCCAGATACGGCCTGAAGCCATCGGTCGTTAGCTGCACACGATGCGCCAGCCGCTTCGCCAGATTGTCCATAAAGAACATGGCGGCTTCGCTGTCACGATCCCCGATGTACCATGCCGGAACCGGGGAGGGGTAGGGACGCATTTTGAATTTTAGGTGCCCCAGACTAACTTCGCACGATGCCTGCCTATCACGAATCATACCCCAAAGGCTCTCGCGTGAGGATCGCTTCTAGGGCAACCCTCGTGGAGTTCCGGCGGACTTGGAAGCTTCATCATCGGTTGAGATGGTGGCAGCTATGGTATGCGAGCAGATTGGCTGTCGTTCGGAACGTTTCGTTCTACCACGGCGGAGACGTGCTTTATCAGTTGGCCGGGATTCCGGGCATTTGGCACGAATGTTGTATTGTGGAGTAAGCCTGAGCGGCCTTATTCTTGTACGGCCCACGCTTCGCTATAGGCGCTTCCTGAGCGGCAATGAGAGCCGCTACATCGCCCATATCCCAAACC
>DASXXW010000115.1:0-2390 GCA_036502865.1 Rhizomicrobium sp. | reverse complement strand
CGCAACTTGCCCGCGCTCCCCTGCATGCGGTACTTCACGCCGAAGCGCAACTCAAGGAGTTTCTCGCAGGAACGGCAAGCTCGCCCATCGTCGTCGAGGGGTAACTTTCGCGCTGCAGAATCAGGTTGTGGGCGTATGGTCCCAAGCCGAGCTCATCATGCTCAGACGTGAAGAGCCGACACTGGCGTCATCGATTGAACGTTCACGTCCGAGCAATATATAGGATTCCCATGCAAAAAATTGACCATTCCTTTATGTCAACTCGACCTGTTGGGCTGGCTAGTTCCGGTGTGGACGTTGGCTTGCACAATTCTGCTTCCGCCATTCTCAGATTGGTTCCCCGTGACACTTGGCTGGGCGAACTGCCGCGGCCGATGCATCGAACATTGGCGCCCTTCAGTCGATGGAACAGTTTTCTGCGCGGCGTGCGGACGCTAAATTGTTCCCGCCTGCGCCGGACGGCCTCGAAGGATAGGCTGGCCATTAAAAGAAGATGAGGCATATGGCGGCGCAGTCTCTTGAACGAAGCGATTCGTTCTGCCGGACGACCGACGACACCGTATCGAGCAGGACCCGCAATATGCAACGTACTAGAGCCATGGCACACCACCTTTACCGGCTGTTGGTAATGATTCCGTCGAATGAACAGTAGTGCTTGTTATCTTTTCAAACTCTGCCCGATGGCACGAAGAAACCGGCCGTCCTGAGCACGGCAGCGGTCGATTCCGGCGCGTTCAGGTTCAACCAGTCGCGGGTCGCCGGTGCAACTCGTCAAATCAATAGGAATGCAAAGCAAATCGATAAAGCAAATCTGCCATGGCGGGTTGACGCTGGTCCGTCGCTGACCTATATTGGCCGGATATTTCGATTCGGTCCTGTCGTCATGGCAATAAATACTTACCTACGTCGAACCGAGCGGGTACTTGTACCTGTCCTTTCGACCCCATCGTCCACGCCCGAAGCACCGTTCGCGTTTTCGTATGACGGAAGGTTCAACAATGGGCGATGAAACCACACGTGCCCCGATTTTTCCGGCAACCTGCGTGCGCTGCGGCGGCAGGGTTTCGGAGGCGGTTTCTTTCTGTCCGCATTGTGGCGCACATGCGTGGCTTGCGTTCGGCGATCGTCCGTGGGCGAAGAAGCCCGATGCAGCCACGGCAAGTGCAGCGCACGCGCGTGCGCACCTTCCACATGACAAGCTGCTGTGGCCGTCACAGTCGAGACCCGTGTTCGCGTCGGCCGATGCCGATCCATATCGCGACACGCGCCTGCATTCGCTTGGCGGTGCCCGTCATTGGCGATTGAAAGCGAGCGTAGCGCTGGCGTTGCTGGCATGCGTCGCCCTTTATGGCGGAACGGTGCTCTTGCACCAGGATGACTCCGCCACGCGTGAACAGCAGACGATGTCGAGCACGGTGGAAGGCAGCGTAACGACAGATGGCGTGAGCCAGACTAACCAGGGCTCCACGCCGCCGCAGGCGCCGACGATGGTCCAGGGCTCTGGGGCGGCGCAAGGCTCGATCACGCCGCAAAGTCCGACGGCGGTGCAAGACCCGGCGACGGCGGCGGCGCCTGCTGCAGCTGCTTCCTCGGTGGCGTCCGTGCAGGCCGTTGCGCCTGCGATCCCGGATCGCGAGACACATTCGCAGAACGAAAAAGCCTCGTCACCGAGCTCGACAGCGAGCAACAAGGGGTATGGCGACAGGAATCACAGGCTGATGTCGCTCGCGCTTGCGCGAGCGCACAGCGGCCTCGAGAAAAATGATCTGGCTATGGCCCGATCAGGGATCTATTGGGCGCTTTCGTTGCAGCCGGACAATAGCGAGGCACTCATGCTGAAGCAGGATTTGCTCTCGCGGCAAAAGGCGCGTGATGCGGGGTTGCACGCGGCTCGCACCCGATAGCCTCCATAGCGACGATTTAATTCGTGATCGAGAACGCGGCACGTTCGCCGGGGTGATGAACGCCATGCGCGTGGGCGCCGCTTACCATCACGATGGGCTCTGTCGCGATAAGGATGGCAGGGCGAGAAATTCTCGATATGATGAGGATTGCTTACCTGACCAGCGAATAGAATTGCTCGGCAGCAGTCAACTGGATCCCAGCGGCTTTCATCTGCCCCTTCCTGATCATATGCATCACTTCGATGCCCGACAGGATGATGCGGGCGCAACAAAAATCCTTGAAGCCCATCATCGGTTTGACGATCCGTTTGATGGAGCGATGGTCCTGTTCGACAACGTTGTTCAGGTATTTGACCTGGCGGATCTTGATGGGCGTTTCCCGTTCGGCGTTGATGGCTTGCAGGGCGGCCAGATTGGCGCCGCTCTTATCCATTGTGATGGTCTCCGGCTCGCCGTTCTGGTCGATGGCTTTCTCGAAATAGCGAC
>DASXXW010000114.1:0-13425 GCA_036502865.1 Rhizomicrobium sp. | reverse complement strand
CCGCCAGTTTGCCGATGCGCTGGCACCCACCAATTTTCCCCTCACCAACCCCGATGTGTTGAAGGCCACCATCGCCTCCAATGGCGAGAATCTGGTCAAGGGGCTGGACAATCTGCTGGCCGACATCGAGCGCGGCCATGGCGAGCTGTCCATCCGCCAGTCGGCCGACGGCTTCACCATCGGCGAGAACATCGCCACCGCGCCGGGCAAGGTGGTGTTCCGCAACGAGCTGATCGAGCTGCTGCAGTTCGATCCCACGACCGAGAAGGTCTATGAGCGGCCGCTGCTGATCTTCCCGCCCTGGATCAACAAATATTACATCCTGGATTTGCGGCCAGAAAACTCGTTCGTCCGTTGGGCGGTGGCACAGGGCTACACGGTGTTCGTGACCTCGTGGGTCAATCCGGACACCGGTCTCGCGAAGAAAACCTTCGAAGACTATATGCGGGAAGGGATTTTTGCGGCGCTGGATGCCGTAGCCCAAGCCACCGGCGTAAAGGATCCTAACGTCATCGGCTATTGCATCGGCGGCACGCTACTGACCAGCACGCTCGCCTATATGGCGGAGAAGAAAGATCACCGGATTCATTCGGCAACCTTCTTCGCGGCGCAGGCGGATTTCAGCGAAGCGGGCGATCTTCAGATCTTCATCGACGATGTTCAGCTCGAAGCGCTGGAGGAGCAGATGGAAGCCTCGGGCGGCGTCCTCGAAGGCAGCCGAATGGCGACCACCTTTAACATGCTGCGCGCCAACGACCTGATCTGGTCGTTCGTGGTGAACAATTATCTGTTGGGCCGCGAACCCATGCCGTTCGACCTGCTCTACTGGAACTCAGATACGACTCGAATGCCGGAAGCCACGCATCTGTTCTACTTGCGTAAATTCTACAAGGAGAACGCGCTGTCCAAAGGCGAGCTGTGTTTAGGCGATGTCAAGCTTGACCTCTCGAAAGTGAAGGTCCCGATGTATCTCCAATCGGCGCGGGAGGATCACATCGCGCCCTATCGTTCGGTCTATAAGACCACGCAGCTCGTGAAGGGGCCGGTGCGATTCATTCTGGCTGGCTCGGGCCATATTGCCGGCGTGATCAATCCCCCGGCCGCGAAGAAATATCAGTATTGGACCAATGACAAGCTGCCGGCGAAAGTCGAGGATTGGTTCGGGGGCGCCAAGGAACATCCGGGCTCGTGGTGGACGGATTGGGAGCAATGGCTGGCGCCGCTCTCGGGCAAGAAAATCCCTGCCCGCAAACCCGGCGACGGCAAGCTCAAGGTTCTGGGCGATGCACCGGGAACCTATGTGCTGGTGAAGGCGCAGTAAGCTAGGACGCTTGAACAATTCTCATGGTGAGCCTGTCGAAGCACGCGATCTCGCGGGCCAACGTTCTCGCATTGCGCGTGCTACTGCGAGACTTGCGGCGTCGCCGCGAGACTCAAGTCCAGCCATAACGGCGGCGATGTTTGCCGCCGATTTGTCCTGCGAGAGCTTGAACTTCCCTTCAAGCGTTTCGAGTCCGACCGCGAAACCGCGAATGCCCCTCAACAGCATCGCCATGCGCTCGTCGCTGATCTTGTCCATCGTCCAGGGTGGTTTAGGCCGCAACCTTTCTTCCTGCACTGAGGAAAGATCGGCGAGTAACCCACGGAGTTCGCTGTCGTTCAACGGATGCATGTGCCCCGAACACTCTACCGCGATGTAATTCCAGGTCGGCACGAAGCCCTCGCCGTCGTACCAATCCGGCGAGATGTAAGCGTCCGGCCCAAGGAATGAGAGCCGCACCTCCGCGTCGTGCAATTCTGCCAGCGGATTGCCGCGCGCCAGATGGAAGCGCAGCGCGCCCAACGGCGCCGGTTCCACATCGATGACCACCGGCGCGTAGGCGAACTGGACATGCCCGTCGACGGTCGCAGCAAGTGTCGCAAAGCCGCGCCGCTGCATCACCTCATGCAGAACCGCTACATCGTCGACCGCGTAGGCGGACGGCCGATACATCACCGCAAGCCCGCGGTCTCGGGCAGCCCTAACATGATGTTCAAATTCTGCACCGCCGCCCCGCTTGCGCCCTTGCCCAGATTGTCGAGCACGGCGACCAGCCTCGCCTGTTTCGTCTTCTCATTGGCGAAGACGAATAGCTTCATGCGGTCGGAGCCCTTGAGCAGTTCGGCATCCAGTGTCGCCAATGTTTCTTCAAGCCGCGCCACTTCGATCAGCGCTTCGTCTGCATAGGCTTCGCCTAGCACTTCATGGATCAGAGAAGCAGCCGGCTGTCCGGGCAACGCCCAAAGCTGCAGCGGCACCTCCACGATCATGCCGCGGTAGAAGCGCCCGACGCTCGGCGCAAAGACCGGCGGATGGGCGAGATGGGCGTGCGTTTGCATTTCCGGAATATGTTTGTGCGCGAGGCCGAGCCCGTAGGTGCGGACGACGGCGCGGGTGTATTTCGCGGAGGCTTCATTCTCGAATTCTTCGATCATGGCCCTGCCCCCGCCCGAATAGCCGGACACGGCGTTCACGGTCAGCGGGGTGTCGAACGGAACGATCCCGGCACGTACCAACGGCCTGATGAGAGCCAGAAATCCCGTGGGGTAACACCCAGGATTGCCGACCCGCGACGCACCGGCCAGCGCTGCTCTCTGGCCCGGCTCCAGTTCGGGGAAACCATACGTCCAGCCCGGCGCAGTGCGATGGGCGGTCGAGGCGTCGAGCACCCGCGTGGAGGAATTTCGAATGCTCGCCACGGCGTCGCGCGCAGCATCGTCGGGCAGGCAAAGTATCGCGATATCGGCTTCATTCAGAAGACGCGATCTGGCCTGCAAGTCCTTGCGCTCGCTGTCGGAAATCGAGAGCAGCTGGATGTCCTGCCGCCCGTTCAGCCTCTCGTGAATTTCGAGGCCGGTCGTACCGGCGGCACCATCGATATAGATGAGCGGCTTCAAGGTGTTGCTCTTGCTCTCTTGCTTGACTCGTTCAACGCCAGCCACTTAGCTGATTCCGGTGCCCGATTCTCGGGAAATCGGGCACGGGGCTGGCAGGGCGTATTTCGGGTCCCGCTTCCTGCTCCCGCATAACGAGAACAGGCGCAATGCCTGTTGGAGGTTGCTATGGATCAGCTTGATATCAACAAGCTTTGGCAGAATTTCACCGACACGATCGCCAAGCATTATATCGATTTCGACGGCCGCGTGTGCCGGGCCCAGTTCTGGTGGTACATCGCCGTTTATGCGGTCGTCGGCGTTCTCGTTAGCATTGTCGGCAGCATCACGGGCACCAGCGGTGGCCTGCGATCGCTCTATGGGCTGGTGCTTCTCCTCCCCACACTTGGAATAACCGCGCGCCGGCTGCACGATACCGGTCGCACCGCGAGCTGGGTGCTTCTGTTCGGCGTCCCTTGGGTTCTTTCCATCCTGATGGGGCTGATAACATTCCTGAGCTTCATGACGTTTGGCCTGCTCGGCATCTTCTTCGTGTTCTGGCCGGTCATCGGGCTCGTCTCGCTCGCGGCCATCGTCGTGCTGATCTATTTCTGCGCCCAGCCCGGAACGCTTGGATCGAATGAATACGGTCCGGTGCCGCCGGTGTGGACGCCGCACGGAACGCCAGCTACTTCCCCGCCTGCGAGTCCGTAAGCACTGTTTTAGAAGGGGCCGATACCTCTCCCTGCATGGCTGCGTGTACGTGCCGTCATGCAGGGAAAATTCTTTGCGTGCCAGGCTGACGCTCTCACAAACGAAAAGCCACCGGCCTTATGACCGGTGGCTTGCCGAAAACCAAAGGTAAAACGGATCAGCGTTTCGAGAACTGGAAGCTACGGCGCGCTTTCGGGTGGCCGTATTTCTTGCGCTCGACCACGCGCGGATCGCGCGTGAGGAAACCGCCCTGCTTCAGCACCGGACGCAGAGTGGCTTCGTACAGCACCAGCGCCTTCGAAATGCCGTGACGCACGGCGCCCGCCTGCCCCGACAATCCGCCACCCTTCACCGTGCAGACGACATCGAACTGGCCGTCGCGGCCGGCCGCAATCAGCGGCTGGCGCAGGATCATCCGCAGCACGGGCCGCGCGAAATAGGTCTTCTCTTCCTTGCCGTTGACTTCGATCTTGCCACGGCCCGGCTTAACCCAGACGCGCGCCACGGCGTTCTTACGCTTTCCCGTGGCATAGGCGCGGCCTTTGGCGTCGCGATTGTTCTTCGCCTGCTCGCGCGATTCGGATGCGTCCGTCGGCTTCGCCTTGATGAGCGTCGTCTTGAGATCGCTGAAGCTCTTTACATCTTCCGCCATGGTCAGACTGCCTTGCGATAATTGGTGTTCTTGGGATTGAGCGCGGCGATATCAACCGCCTCGGGCTTCTGCGCCTCATGCGGATGTTCCGGGCCCGGATAGACGCGAAGGTGCGAAAGCTGCTGCCGGCCCAAAGGTCCGCGCGGGAGCATGCGCTCGACGGCTTTCTCGACAACGCGCTCGGGGAACTTTCCGCTGAGGATCTCGCCTGCCCGGCGTTCCTTGATACCGCCGATATAACCGGTGTGCCGGTAATAGACCTTGTCCTTCAGCTTGTTGCCGGTGAGCAGGACCTGGGCGGCGTTCACGACGATTACGTGGTCGCCGCAATCCATGTGCGGGGTATAGCTTGGCTTATGCTTGCCGCGCAGGCGCATGGCGATGATCGTAGCGAGGCGGCCGACGACAAGACCGGCGGCGTCGATCACGACCCACTGCTTCTCGATCTCGGACGGCTTGGCCGAGTAGGTTTTCATGCGGGCACTCCAGTGAATGGCCGGAAACCGCGGCGTCTATCAGCATTCGCGCTCGCGGGTCAAGCGATAACGCCCGATTTTGCTGAATTTTCTGCATACGGTATTATAATACCTCACCACCAGATGACTTTTCGGGCCGCCGCTCTACATTGACCCCATGAACGCGCCCCACCCCGAAGCTTTCGTGCGTGACGTCCGCGATGGCGCCGTTCTCCGCCTCATTCTCAATCGCCCCGGCGCACGCAATGCGTTGAGCGAGGGGTTGATGTCGGCGTTTCAGGAGCGGCTGGAGGCGGCGGCGCAGGATGATGCGGTTCGCGTGGTCGTGGTGGCGGCCGAAGGCCCTGCTTTCTGCGCAGGTCACGATCTGAAGGAGATGACCGCACATCGCCGCGGCGATGACGCGGGCCACGCCGCTTTCCGGAACCTCTTCGCCCAATGCTCGCGGCTGATGCAGACGATCGTGCGCCTACCGAAGCCAGTAATCGCCGAAGTGCAAGGCATTGCGACGGCGGCCGGCTGTCAGTTGGTGGCAAGTTGCGATCTCGCCATCGCCTCGCCCGAGGCCCGCTTTGCGACGCCGGGCGTCAATATCGGACTTTTCTGCTCGACACCGATGGTGGCGCTTTCGCGCAATGTAGCGCGCAAGCATGCCATGGAAATGTTGCTGACCGGTGAGATGATCTCGGCGCAGGAGGCGATGCACATGGGGCTCGTGAACCGCGTTGCCGAACCCGGCTCACTGGAAAGCGAAACGATGAAACTCGCGCATCTCATCGCAGCAAAACCCCGCCACACCGTGAAGATCGGCAAGGAGGCATTTTATCGCCAGCTCGAAATGCCGCTTGGCGAAGCCTATGATTATGCAAGCGAAGTGATGACGACGAACATGCTGGCGGCGGAAGCCGAAGAAGGTATCGGCGCCTTTGTCGAAAAACGGCCGCCCAATTGGCCGAAGTGACACACGGCCTATGTGAGCTTCGGATAAAATAACCATGCCGCAATATTCCGACGATTACATCCGTAACATCCTGCGCACGACCAGGACTATCGCCATGGTGGGCGCGAGCGGCAATGAAATGCGGCCGAGCTATTTCGCAATGAAATATCTGCTCGACAAGGGTTTCCTCATCCGGCCGGTCAACCCTACCCTTGTCGGAAAAGAAATCCTCGGGCAGACGGTCTATGCCTCGCTGCACGATGTTCCGGCACCGATCGACATCGTCGATATTTTCCGTACCTCCGATGCGGCGCTCGGCGTGGTTCAGGAAGCGCTCGCCGAAAAAGACCGGCTTGATCTCAAGACAATCTGGATGCAGCTCGGTGTCATCAATGAGGAGGCAGCGGCGCTCGCAACCGGCGCCGGACTCAATGTCGTGATGGATCGCTGCCCGAAAATCGAATATGGCCGCATGTCCGGCGAAATCAGCTGGATGGGCGTCAATCGCAAGCTGATCGACAACCGCAAACCGCTGCTCTTCAACAAGGGCGGCGCGCTGAAGCGCTGAGAGGGAAACATGAGCGAATACGGATTCGATACGCTGAGCGTGCATGCCGGCGCACAACCAGATCCCGCAACCGGCGCCCGCGCGACGCCGATCTATCAGACGACGTCCTTCGTATTCGAGGACGCCGATCATGCGGCGGCGCTGTTCAATCTTCAGGTGTTCGGCAACATCTATTCGCGGATCATGAATCCGACCAACGCCGTGCTTGAAGAGCGTATCGCCGCGCTTGAGGGCGGACGGGCCGGGCTCGCGGCGGGATCGGGTCACGCCGCGCAATTTCTTGTGTTTCACACGCTGATGCAGCCGGGCGACGAGATCGTTTCCGCGCGCCAGCTTTATGGCGGTTCGATCAATCAGTTCAGCCAAGGCTTCGCGAAATTCGACTGGCATGTGAAATGGGCCGATACGCGTGATCCCGAATCATTCCGCACCGCGCTGTCGCCGAAAACAAAAGCCATATTCGTCGAAAGCATCGCCAATCCGGGCGGCATCATCACCGACATCGCAGCGATCGCAGCCATAGCAAAGGAAGCAGGCATTCCGCTTATTGTGGATAACACCCTGGCCTCGCCCTATCTCATCCGGCCTCTCGAACACGGCGCCGACATTGTCGTGCATTCGGCGACCAAATTTCTTGGTGGTCACGGCAATTCGATCGCCGGACTGATTGTCGATGGCGGGAAGTTCGATTGGGGAAAGGGCGGAAAATATCCGAGCCTCTCGGAGCCCTGCCCGTCCTATCATGGCATGCGTCTGTGGGAGACGTTTGGCGACATGGCGTTTGCCATCGGTTGCCGCGTGTTGGGCTTGCGCGATCTGGGACCTTCGTTGTCACCGATGAATGCATTTCTGGTTCTGACGGGGATCGAGACCCTGCCCTTGCGCATGCAGCGCCATTGCGACAACGCGCTGACGGTTGCGCGCTGGTTGAAACAACATCCCAAAGTCGCCTGGGTGAATTATGCCGGGCTGGAAGGCGATCCGTCGCATGCCTTGCAGCAGCGTTACTCGCCGAAAGGCGCCGGTGCCGTGTTCACCTTCGGCGTCAAAGGCGGCTATGAGGCAGGCGTTGCACTCGTCAATGGCGTCAAGCTGTTCAGCCATCTCGCCAATGTCGGCGATACAAGGAGCCTGATCATCCATCCGGCATCGACGACGCACCGGCAGTTGAGCGACGAACACAAGAAAGCGGCCGGCGCAGGCCCCGAAGTCGTGCGCCTCTCCATCGGTATCGAGACTGTCGAAGACATCATCGCCGATCTCGATCAGGCGCTGGCGAGAAGCGAGTAGACCGTCACCTCAAATTTGAATGCAGTGCTTCTGGGTTCCCGCGTGCGCGGGAATGACATCTTTTCTACCCCGTCATCCCCGCGAAAGCGGGGACCCAGCTTATGGGTATCAGGGATAATCACGACAGCTCATCGAACAGATCATCCCAGTACGAATTCATCGCTTCGATGAGGCCCAGCTTCCATGCGCGCCGCCATTTCTTGATGCATTTCTCGCGGCGAATAGCAGCTTGGATATCGCGATGGCCTTCGTACCAGACCAGTCTGTGCACGCCGTATTTCTTGGTGAAACCGCCGTACATATCGTTTTATGCTGGGAAACACGGCGCCGTAGATCGTTGGTAACGCCCACATAGATCGTGCCGTTGCGGCCACTGGCCAGAATGTAGACGAAGTAGTTCCGTAGGACGGGCATTGCATGGATACGCGACCGACGCGGCGTATCCCTTTATGCCCGTACTGTCGGCGAAGTATGCCTTATTTGTCGCGGATCATGCCCGTGGGGATGGCGGCGGCTTCAAACGCGTTCCAAAGCGCCACGGCGAAGAGCGCTACAGCCGTTGTTTGGTGGAGTGCAGCGAGCGCGATCGGCACCTCGTTGAGCAGAGTGGCGATGCCGAGCACGATCTGAACAAGCACAACGATCATCAACGCATTGCTGCTCGTGCGCACTCTTTCGCCTCCCCCGCTCCGCGCCATGAACCAGAACAGGACGGAACCTGCAGCGACGATATAGGCGACACAGCGATGATCGAATTGCGCGAGCCCCGGGTTCTCGAAGAAATTCTTCCACCAGGGCTGGAGCGCAAATGCATCTTCCGCGATCAACCGGCCGTTCATCGAAGGCCAGGTGTTGTAGATCAATCCCGCATGCAGGCCCGAGACGATCGCACCCAGCAACATTTGTACATAAATAAGACCGGCGAGCGCCAATGCCGGCAGGCGCATGTTTGATTGTTTGTTTTGGCGATCGGAGGGCGCTCCACGCAGATATTCCAGCCCCGTCCATAAGAGCGCACCGAACAGGATGATGGCAAAGCCCAGATGGATGGCCAGCCGGTATTGACTTACCGATACGCGCGTCTCGAGACCGCTTTGTACCATCCACCATCCGACGGCGCCTTGCAGGCCGCCGAGCGCAAACAGCAACAGCATGCGTGGCCATTCGCGGCGCGGTATCGCTCCCGTCGCAGCAAAGCCGATGAACGGCAAGAGAAACGCCACGCCGACCAGCCGGCCGAGCAAACGATGCGCCCATTCCCACCAGAAGATCGATTTGAACTGCGCGAGATCCATCCCACGGTTCTCGCGCCAATATTGCGGAATTTTTTGATAGTTCGCGAATTCCGCCTGCCAGGCTTGTTCCGTAAGCGGAGGAATGACGCCGCTCACCGGCTTCCACTCCGTGATGGACAGCCCCGAGCCGGTCAGGCGGGTGAGCCCGCCCAGCACCACCATGGCCGCCACCAGCAGCGCGATACAAAAAAGCCACCAGCCGACCGCGCGCCGTGCCGGCAAAGATATATCGGTCCCGGAAATTGTAGCGTTCATCCGCGAGAGGTCTTACCGGCGCGCCTCCCGAACGTCCATGTGGCCGCGACGAGATGACCGGCCTGGGATGGCGCTATCCCGACGGCGGCGCCATGCTAATGTGCGCCGCTCACCGCTTCAGAGACAGATGAAACCGCGCACGAAGAAATTCATCGGCACGATCGTCATGCTGGTATGGCTGGCGTTCTACGCGCTGCTCGCAATGGGCGTTGGCGTGCATGTGTTGCCGCATGCGCCCTGGTATGTAGCGCTTCTGTATTATGCGTGCGCCGGAACGCTCTGGATCATCCCGATCGGTTTGATGCTTCCCTGGATGCACCGGGAAGCACCAAACCAATAATCAGCCAGGCCCCGGCTCGTTCGCTTTCGTCTGCAGCTGCACGAAATTCTGCAAGCCCATCTGTTCGATGAGCCGGAACTGGGTCTGCAGCCAGTCGATATGCTCTTCTTCGCTCTCGAGAATGTGGACGAAAATCTCGCGCGACACGAAATCGCTGACCCGTTCGCACAGAGAGATCGCCGCATTCAGGTCGGGAAGCGAATTCTGTTCGAGCCGAAGATCGCATTCGAGAACGTCATAAACATTCTCGCCGATGAACAGCTTGCCCAGATCCTGCAGGTTCGGCAGTCCACCCAGGAAAAGAATGCGCCGGATCAGCCGGTCGGCATGCTTCATCTCGTCGACGGATTCCTCGTATTCCGCTTTGGCTAGGATCGATAGACCCCAATCCGCCAGCATGCGCGAATGCAGGAAGTACTGATTGATCGCCGTCAATTCGTTCTTGAGAACGGTATTGAGCGCGCGAATGACGTCTGGATTGCCTTGCAGCGACGCGCGAGGCGCCGGTCCGGGCGCTTTTCCTACGCCGCCGTCGGCAGCCGCGTCGCCGCCTCCGCCTGATCCAACATGTCCTCGATCGTTTCCTGGCATCGGCCGCAATTCCTCTCTACACCGCACCCAGCATAGACCTGTTCCGGGTTTTTGGCGCCGCGGGCGATTGCCGCCCACACCCGGGTTTCGTTTAGCCGATTGCATACGCATACGATCATGAACGGTGAAATCCGTGGATCACTTTTCACTCCGTAATCTAGTTGCGAATGATTGTCAATAGCGATTAACGACTTCGTACAGCCGCGTTCTTCTGGTATCTAGGTAGTGCGGGTCAGATTCCATGGGGGAAGCGATGAGCACGGTAGCGGATAGCCTGTTCCACGGGAGGCTGCGGGCCTCCTCCTCCCGGCTTCTATGGCTGGGTTTGGCGATCATGCTGGTGGGATTCGCGGCCCTTGTCTTTCCCATCCTATCGACTTTGGTGGCCGCGCTGTTTGTTGGCTGGGTTTTTCTCGTTTCCGGCGGCTTCATGTTGTTCGGCTCTTTTTCTATTCACGGCACCGGTCCGTTTTTTGGTTCTCTGCTTCTCAGTCTCCTCTCCATCGCGGCGGGAATATTCCTGATTTTCAATCCGCTGGCGGGTGCAGTGGCACTGACGCTGATGATCGGCGTGATCTTCATCTTTCAGGGCGCTTTCGAGATATTTTTCGCGTTCGAGTCCCGTCCGCATCGGGGCTGGGTCGGAATGCTGATATCCGGCATCGCTTCCATCGTCATGGCGATATTGATCGCGGCTGGATGGCCTGCGATCTCGCTTGTCGTTCTTGGCATATTGCTCGGAGTCAATCTGGTGACGACCGGCATCGGTTACATACTAATATCGCGCTCGCTACAACCGGCGGCCTGAGTCATGTCTGCAGCGCCGGGACTTCTTGAGCGCGAACGGATTGTAGCGGGGCCGGATTTCAATCGCTGGCTCGTTCCGCCTGCCGCGCTTGCCATCCATCTGTGCATCGGCATGGCTTATGGCTTCAGCGTCTTCTGGTTGCCGCTGAGCAAATTACTTCCGGGCGCGGCCTGTTCCGGCTTTTGGGAATCGCTGACATCTACGAGCTGCAACTGGTCCGTGGCGACGGTCACCCATACCTTCGAGATATTCATCGCGATGCTTGGTATCTCGGCCGCGATATGGGGCGGATGGGTCGAGCGTGTCGGTCCCCGCAAGTCCGGTTTTGTCGCGGCGGCGTGTTGGGGTGGCGGGCTCCTCGTGGGTCATGTCGGCGTAGTGATGCATCAGCTATGGCTGGTTTATCTCGGCTGCGGCTTTATCGGCGGCATCGGCCAGGGACTGGGTTACATCACGCCGGTCTCGACATTGATCAAATGGTTTCCGGATCGCCGCGGGATGGCGACGGGTTTTGCAATCATGGGTTACGGCGGCGGCGCGATGATCGGTGCGCCGCTCGCCGTCTGGCTGATGGCGCATCTGGCGAAAAACGGCGTGCTGGAAGTTGCCCAAACGCTTGCCGCAATGGGCGTGCTTTATTTTATCGTCATGAGCATCGGCGCATTTGCTTTCCGCTTGCCGCCATCGGGATGGCTTCCTGCCGGATGGAAACCGTCTTCAGCTACAAACGCCATGATTACGAGCGGACATGTACATGCCAGCCGTGTCTGGCGCATACCGCAATTCTGGCTGCTCTGGGGCGTGCTCTGCCTGAATGTAACCGCGGGGATTGCAGTCATTGCGATGGCGAGCCCGATGCTACAGGAGGTGTTTGGGGCGCGCCTGCTCGGGCTCGATGGTCACGTTGCATTGAGTGCAACCCAGAAAGCCGCCATCGTGGCGGCGGCCGCCGGCCTGGTCGGGATCATCAGCCTGTTCAACAGCCTCGGGCGGATATTCTGGGCTTCCATGTCTGATTACCTCGGGCGGAAAAATACCTATTTCATATTCTTTGTTCTTGGCGCCGTACTCTACGCGCTGCTCCCGAGCTGGGGACATCTTGGCCTCGCGCCTTTGTTTGTTGCGTCTGTTTGCATCATCCTGACCATGTATGGTGGAGGCTTTGCCACGGTGCCGGCCTATCTGGCCGATATCTTCGGCACGCAGATGGTCGGCGCAATTCACGGCCGTCTCATCACGGCCTGGTCTGTCGCGGGCGTTGCCGGTCCGGCACTGATCGCAGGGCTACGCGATGCACAATTGTCCCATGGCGTTGCGAAAAACCTTGTTTATGACGGGACGTTGTATCTGATGGCCGCGCTGCTGCTGTGCGGCTTCTTCTGCAATCTTTTTATCCGGCCGGTGCGCGCGCATCACTTTATGAGCGACGCGGAATTGCTCGAGGAGCGCGCCAGGCAGGGCGAACATATGATAGCCGCAGACGCGCATATGGCCGCACGCGGTCCATTTGGCGTGGCCGGCATCATCGCCTGGGCTGCAGTGGGCATTCCCTTTGCGATCGGATTGTTCATCGCGTTGCAGAAAGCAGCGGCGCTGTTCTGAAGACCACGGAGGGCGGCTAATTCGCCAGAGTTACATCCGTGTCGATGGCATTCGGGTTCGACTTCTGCCAGTTGCGCGACAATTGCTGCGCCTGTTTGATCTGAGCCAGTTTCATTTTTTTCGCGGCGACGTTGCGGTGATCGATCTCGCCCTGATTGGAATCCCGCCATTCGGGATCGCCGCTCGGTTGCTCTCTCGCAATCGCCCGCGCATGCAGGGCGGCGGCAATGTCGAACCACACATAAGCCTGTAAATAATCTTTCTTCACGCCCTTGCCGCCCGCATACATCTCCCCAAGCCAAAGCGCCGCCTGGTAATCTCCGCGCTGGGATGCGCGCAACCATGCGTGTCTGGCCGCGGCGTAATTTGCGTCTCCGAGCGCTTCAATCCCGCAGCTTCCGAGATCTTCCGTCTCGCTTGATGCGCAGGGATCATCTTTCGCGACCGCCTGAAGACGGAGCGTCGTCTGGGCGGACGCGACACCTGCGCAACAACTCAAGAGTGCGACTGCAAGGATATGTTTCATGGAAAATGTCCCTGGCCGGATGCTTCAATCCCGACTGTAACTACTAACAATGATGGCGCGTTTCCGCCATTGCTGCCCCGATTAAATCCACGATAACGATCATCGGACGTTTTCTGACGTCCGCGCCGGATTTCATCTTACAAGTCCGAGCGAAATCGTCTGTTAGCTGCGGAGATCGGTGCCGCAGCGCGGACAGCAATGGGAATGGAATTCATGGGCTGCTTCGCCAAGGCCGAGCTGGTGCCGGCAATGGGGACAGCGCAGAAGCGCCATGGACAATACGCTGACCAGCGTGATCAGCAGGCCGCAAACCGCCGCGATATTGCTCCAGAAAGGCGGGACGAACCAGGTCAGCGCCAACCCCGCCGGCGCTGCCAGCACGGCAATGATCAAAAACGCCTGGTATTTGCGCAGCGTGCTCACAGATAAGCCCCACCCGGCCGCTTGAGGCCGAA
>DASXXW010000113.1:0-2592 GCA_036502865.1 Rhizomicrobium sp. | reverse complement strand
TTTGGTCCTCCCGGCGTATCGGGAAGCTGCGCAACGCGGCCAGATCGAAATCAGCACGACGCCTCTCTATCATCCGATTCTGCCGCTGCTCTGCGATTCGGACATTGCGCGCGTGGCAAATCCCGCAACGCCGCTCCCACGGCGCGCCTTTCGCCAGCCGGACGATGCGCGCGAGCAACTGCGCCGCGCGCGCCAGTATCACCAGCGCGTCTTCGGCGCAGAGCCTGCCGGTCTATGGCCGTCGGAGGGTTCCGTTTCCGACCAAGCTCTTACGATCGCAAGGGAAGAAGGCTTTCAGTGGTTTGGCACCGATGAAGGCGTCCTCGGCCGCACACTCAATGTCGGCTTTTTCCGCGACACCAGCGGATTGCCTGCCAACTCGGAGCGCCTGTACAAACCGTATCGCGTTCAGTTGGCGGGAGGCTCCATGAACGGATTGTTCCGAGACCACCACCTATCGGACCTGATCGGCTTCGTCTACAGCCGCATGGACGCCAAAGCCGCAGCGGCCGACCTGCACGGACGTTTGCGCTTTCTTGGCGAACGCGTGCCCAGCCAGCAGCCGCTCACGGTCTGTCTCTTTCTCGACGGCGAGAACGCCTGGGAGTATTACCAAGGCAACGGCCGCGAATTTCTGCGCGAATTTTACAAGCGCGTCGAGAAGGATCAAGATTTCCGCGCGCTTACAGCCAGCGAAGCCATTGCCGCCGAGAGAGAACCTCCGCCCACAAACGGAATCTTCCCCGCCTCCTGGATTAACGCGAATTTCGATGTCTGGATTGGTCACGCCGAGGACGTCTCTGCCTGGGAATTGCTCTGGGACGCCCGCCAAGCTTACGGGCGCGCCGCCGAAGCGCGCACGCAAGGCCGCGCCGACGCGTCAACCGAGACCGCGTTGAAAGAAGCCTACGAGTCGCTTCTTGCCGCGGAAGGCAGCGACTGGTGCTGGTGGTTCGGTCCAGAGCACAGCACAGCCAACGATGCCGAGTTCGACGCGCTCTACCGCAAGCATCTCACCGGCGTGTACCTCGCGCTCGGCCAAGTCGCGCCAGAAGAACTCGCCAAGCCCATCAAGCGCAAGCCCGAACACGCGCTGCAAGTTCTGCCAACCGGCTTTCTCACCACGAAAGTCGACGGCCGCGAGACGTCCTATTTCGAGTGGCTCGGCTCCGGCCTCTACTCGCCCGAGCGCCGCGGCGGCTCCATGCACGGCCGCATTTTTCATCTGCGCGAGCTGCGTTACGGATTCGAAGAGGACCGCTTCAGCGTGCGCGTCGATCTCTTTCCGGAAGCTCTTGCCGAACTGGAAGATCCGGAGTTTCGCGTCACCATCGGCTCGGCCGAAGCCTTGACCGTGATGGTCAAGCTCGCGCGCGGCCGCATGCAGGAGTTCGCCGTTGAGAAAGGCCGAGTCTGCCTGCTGAATCCAAAAGACATCGCGCAGGCCGCCTTCGAGCGAATCCTGGAAGTGTCCGTGAATCGTAGCGAACTCTGCTTGAAAGGGCAGAAGACCTTGCGTCTGGGCGTCGCGCTCTGGCACGGCGGCTTACCCGTCGATGTGCTTCCCGCCGAAGGTTTTCTCGAAATCCCACTCGGCGACGAGCAGCACTCCTGGCCGCTGGAGGACTGAGCCGCATCGCGCTGCTAGTTTGCAGCAGCTCTGTCTAGAAAAGCTTGACCGCCAAATCTCGGGGCCGCTCTCCCACTGCAATCATCGTCAGCAAGCTCTGGCTTCCGCCGCGCAGTCCAATGATAGATAAATCGCCCGAGCCCTCATTCACTACCAGCAGCAGATTCGGTTTCACGTCCGGATCGCTCGAGTCGAATCGCAACGCCTCCGGCGTCTGGCCCGCGGAAATGGGCCTCCCCACGCGTCGGTTGAAAATGTCCACCGGAGCCACGCGCCCGGCCGCTGTGTCCGTCACAAACATCTCGCTCGCATCAGGAAACAGCACGCCGTGAGTCGGCGCCGACCCCAGCAGCACGTAGTCGCCAACCTCGTGTGTCCAGGTATTGATCGCCTGCAGCCCGTGCGCCTCCGGCGAAATGACGTAGAGCTCGCCTCCATCCGGCTTCAGCAGCATCTCCGACGGCTTCCCGGCAAGCTGGAGGTTCGTCAGCAGCACGCCACGCCGCAAATCCACCACGGACAAGCGGGGCTCTGTCCGGCTCAGCACAAACGCCACCGAGCTGTCGCCCAAAACCCCGACGTCCTCCGGTTGCGCCACTACGGGCACGCTCGCGGTTAATGCAAGCGTCGCGGCGTCGTGGATTCCCAGCGACGCATCGTGCCGGTTCACCACCAGCACGCTCTTCCCGTCGGGAGTCGCCCGCGCGAGCACCGGTTCGTGCCCCGTGCGCCCGCGCGCCACAACGGCATGCGTCTGGCAATCGATGGCCACAACCGCATCGCTTCGCGAAGCCGTGGTGTACACACGATTGCCGTCCACGGAAAAATCCAGCGCATACGGCATCGCCCCGACCGGAACACGCGCCGCCACCTGGTTTACTCGCGCGTTCAGCACCCACGCATATCCGCCCTGCGAGCTGACTCCCCAGACTTCCGCGCGCGTAGGATGTTCGCGCATTCCG
>DASXXW010000112.1:0-2563 GCA_036502865.1 Rhizomicrobium sp. | reverse complement strand
TTCGACTTCGTCGAGCAGCACGACCGAATAGGGCTTGCGCCGAACGGCCTCGGTCAAAACGCCCCCTTCGCCGTAGCCCACGTAGCCCGGAGGCGCCCCTTTGAGCGTGCTCACCGTGTGCGCTTCCTGGAATTCCGCCATGTTGATCTTGATCAGGTTCTGCTCGCCGCCATAGAGGGCTTCGGCCAATGCGAGTGCCGTTTCGGTTTTGCCGACGCCGGATGGGCCGACCAGCAGGAAGACGCCGAGCGGCTTTTTAGGATCGGTCAGACCTGCGCGAGCGGTCTGCACCTGTTCGGCGATCTGACACAACGCGTCGGATTGGCCGATCACGCGGGTTTGCAGCGTTGCCGGCAGCGAAAGCACCTGGTGCAGTTCGTTGGTTACCATGCGGCCAACGGGAATACCGGTCCAGTCCGACACAATTTCAGCGACGATTGATTCGCTAACCTCAGGGAAGACAAGGGGCGCGTCGCCCTGCAAAGTCAAAAGAGTTTGCTCGAACTGACGCAACTCGGCCGTCGGCACGTGCGCGGCTTCGCGTGCGAGGAGGAGTGCCTGGGCTGCTTCGAGCTGCGCTTGCCAGCGCGCATCGATATCGCGCTCTTTCGCGAGGAGCGTGTCGATGTGAGCCTGAACGGCAACCGGTGCGTCGTCCGTGCCGATACCGATGCGCGCCTCCTGAACCAGCAGTTCGCATTCGAGACGCGCTGCCTGGAGCCGCTGGCGGATGTCCTGCAGCGCGCGCGGCGGCGTGTGCTGCGACAGCGCGACGCGCGCGCAGGCGGTGTCGAGCAGGCTGATGGCTTTATCAGGCAACTGGCGCGCCGGTATATAGCGATGCGAGAGCGTGACCGCTGCACGAACGGCTTCGTTGCATACGACGACGCCGTGATGCTTCGAGAACGTGTGCACAAGTCCGCGCACCATGGCAATTGCATCGCACTCTTCGGGCTCAGGTATTTGCAGTACCTGAAAGCGCCGCGTGAGAGCAGGGTCTCGCTCGATGTGCCGCTTGTATTCGGCCCATGTGGTCGCGCCGATGGTGCGGACATCGCCGCGCGCGAGCGCGGGTTTAAGCAGGTTCGCCGCGTCGCCGGTGCCGGCCTGACCGCCGGCGCCGACGAGCGTATGGATCTCGTCGACGAAGAGGATGACAGGGACGGGCGATTTCGCGGCCGCTTCCAGCAGTCCTTTCAGCCGTGCCTCGAATTCGCCTTTCATGCTTGCGCCGGCGAGCAGCGCGCCGATGTCCAGGCTCAGCAGGCGCACGCCGAGAAGCTTAGGTGGCACATCGCCGTTCGCGATCGCGCATGCGAGCCCTTCGACGACAGCGGTCTTGCCCACACCTGCGTCGCCCGTGAGCAGCGGATTGTTCTGCCTGCGGCGCAGCAGCACATCGATCATTGTGCGGATTTCGAGGTCGCGGCCCACCACCGGATCGATCTCGCCGGCCTTTGCGCGGGCCGTCAGGTCGCTGCAGAACAGGTTGAGCGGTAGCTGCTTCGATGCCGCCGATATGGCACCCGATGCTTCACCCGGCACGGCCGGCAAGAGCGCACTGTTGTCATAGGCCGTATCGGCTGCTTCAGGCGATCCGTCGATCCATGCCGGCAGCAGCGCATCGAGACCGTCGACTGGAATCTTGCCGAATGCGGGGGAGATCGACAGCAGGATGCGGCGCAGCTCCGGCGTTTTCACAAGGGCTGCCACCAGCCAGCCGCCACGGATGGACGGGCTGCCGAAGCAAATCGTTGCAAGCACCCACGCGCGTTCTATTGCGGATTCGACGTGGCACGAGAAATCGCTGACCGAGCTGGCGCCGGCCGGCAGTGCCGCGAGTGCACGCGCCATGTCGCGGTCGAGCGCGTCGCGCTCGATTCCGGCGTGCCGGATGATTCGATGCAGATCGCTATCAGTTTGCTGCAGAAGTTGATGCAGCCAATGAACGAGTTCGACGTACGCGTTGCCCCTCAGCTTGCAGAGCGCGGTAGCCGACTCGATGCTGCCAAAGAGCGTTGTGCCCAGCTTGCCAAATAGTGCTTGTCGCGTAGTGCTCATGCCTTTCAA
This sequence comes from Rhizomicrobium sp., assembly GCA_036502865.1. Classification (GTDB taxonomy): domain Bacteria; phylum Pseudomonadota; class Alphaproteobacteria; order Micropepsales; family Micropepsaceae; genus Rhizomicrobium. Next base: position 493 of record DASXXW010000112.1, on the reverse strand, counting down.
TCCCCGTATGTTTCCGTATGTTGTTTTGATATTTCGATTACGCCGATAACGCAAGCCGGTCCGCTTTTATTAAAACAATGAATGAGTGTTTTCGTCAATGCCGAGAGAATAAAGAATGTTAAACAATGATAAATATCGCTATTCCAAAAGCTGGTCCTACTTTAGGTGCTGTAGAGTCCTACGGAGCGGCGGTGTGTGTCTTAAGGAGAATCTGAAGGTATCTGAATTTGGATATTTTTCGAAGGTATGGTTTGGTGTTATTTGGGGATATCAAATATCTCAAAATAATGGGGTTGTCATTTTTATAATTAACCTGATAACCTTTTCGAAATAATTATTCCGGTCAATTCTTCCGGTCAATTCTTCCGGTAAAAAATAACTGGAAGCGCATTGACCATCTGAAATCCTCTATCGATGTATCTCCGGGGCAATCACATGTCGTTCACCGAACTGTTTAGGCAAGAAGATGTACCGCAGTCTTATAGTCGCCAGC
>DASXXW010000111.1:0-9812 GCA_036502865.1 Rhizomicrobium sp. | reverse complement strand
CCCTTGATCAGGGTTCCAAGCTCGCACTGCTTTACGGCTTTCATTTCATCGAGATGTCCCCGGGGGACAGCGTTTCGGTCCTTCCGTTCTTCGATCTCGTGATGGTCTGGAATCCCGGCATAAGTTATGGGCTCCTGCCGGCCCGCGGGTTCATCGGAACCGCCATTTTGGCCCTTTTTTCCGTCGCGGCCGTGGCGGGTCTGGGTTGGTGGCTGTGGAATTCCGGTCGCCGGCTGCTTGCGGTTTCTCTGGGCCTTATCATCGGCGGCGCCATCGGAAACCTCATCGACCGCCTGATCTACGGACGGGTGGCCGACTTTTTTCACTTTTATGTCCACGGCTATGATTGGTATGTGTTCAACGTTGCCGATTGCGCGATCACGCTGGGCGTTGTCGCATTGCTTTATGATGCATTGGCACGGCCAAATCCGGAGGCCGTGCCCCGGCAAGGCGGGAGATCCGAATGAGCATGACGAAAGATTTGCTGCGCGTTGCCGTGCTTTCCGCGGCAGCGCTGTCGCTGATCGGCTGTGAAACCATCCGCGAAGCCGCCGGCGTCACCAAAGAGCCGCCGGACGAATTCGCCATCGTGACAAAATCACCGCTGGTCGTGCCGCCGGATTTCAACCTGAAACCGCCAAAGCCCGGTGCCGTGCCCACCAACCAGTCTTCGCCCACCCAGTCCGCCCTGGCGGCGCTCTATGGCGACGATATGGTCGCGGCTGCCGCGGCGATCCCCGGCAGTTTCAGTCCCGAGGAGCGCATCGTGCTCGCCAATACCGGCGGCGCAAAGTCCGATCCGTCAATCCGCAAGCAGATCGCTGCCGATGAAAAGCAGATGGAAGCGACGGACGACAGCTTCACCGACCAGCTGCTGTTCCAGTCTGCCGACCCCTACAAGGGAACACCGGTCAATGCGGACGCGGAAGCCGCGCGTATCGAGGCCGCGAAAGCGCAAGGGCAGCCGGTCGCCGGAACCAGCGGCGCGCAGCCTTCCAAGCCGCCGGCCAAGCCCGCGGATTCAGCCACGATCCAGAAGGAAAGCAGCGGCGGCGGCTGGTTCGATGGGATTTTCTGATGCGTAGGCATCGGCCGATGCACGATACATTCTGGTTGTCATCACCCGGCTCGTCCGGGTGATGCGTTATTTGCCACTAATCATTGGATCGCCCGCATGAAGCGGGCGGCGACAGCGAGCGGAGTATTATTCGCCGCATTTTTTCTCTTCGCAGGATTAGGCGCGCCGGTGCGCGCGCAGGACGCCAAGATATTTCAATTTGCCCTGCAGAACGGTTTGTCCGTTCTCGTCGTACCCGATCACCGCGCGCCGGTCGTCACGCAGATGCTTTGGTATCGCGTCGGCGCGATGGACGATCCGCCGGGATTGTCGGGCCTTGCACATTTCTTCGAGCATATGATGTTTCGTGGAACGGCAAGCACGCCAGGCGATCAATTCGCACGCACCGTCGCGCGCAATGGCGGCGAAGACAACGCCTTCACCACTCATGATTACACAGCGTTCTATGAGCAGATCGCCAAGGATCGCCTGCGGCTCGTCATGGGACTCGACGCGGACCGGATGGCGAATCTCGATCTCTCCGATTCTTCCGTGCGCACCGAACGCGACATCGTTCTCGAAGAACGCCGCATGCGCATCGACAATGATCCGCAATCGTTGATGCGCGAACAGGTCGAAGCGGCGCTGCATCTCTCGCATCCTTATGGCCGCCCTGTGATCGGCTGGCCGGAGGAGGTTCATCGCATCGGGCGTCTGGAGGCGCAGTCTTTCTATACGCGCCACTATGCACCGAACAATGCGATCCTTGTTGTTGCGGGCGATGTCACGCCGGATGAAGTGCGCATGGATGCGGAGGCGACTTACGCCAAGGTTCCGGCGCGTGAGCTTGTTCCTCGCGCAGAATATGCGCAGCCGCCCCGGCTGGGCGATACAAAGCTGACGGTTACCCGTGATGATGTGAAAGTCCCGCTGTTCCTGCGCGTCTATCGTGCGCCGAGTTACACGGAAGCAAAGCCCGGAGAAGCGGAATCCCTCGACGTATTGGCGCAATTGCTCGGCGGCGATCCCACGTCCACCTTGTATCGCGAGCTTGTGGTGAAGCGAAAGCTCGCTTCGGATGCGGGCGCATCCTATTCCGGCTATGCGCGTGACGCGGGTGAGTTCGAGGTCTACGCCGTTCCACGGCCGGGCGCGAAAATGGATGTGATCGAACATGCGATCGATGCCATTCTCAAACAATATGCGTCCGCAGCGCCGCGAACCGGAGATATCGACCGCGCGAAAACGCAGCTTGTCGCCGATGCCGTCTATCGGCGCGACAACCTGCTCGAACTGGCCTCTGCCTATGGCCAGGCGCTTGCGATCGGGTTGACGGCGGATGACGTGCACGAATGGCCCGCTCGAATCCGCGCCGTGACCGGCGATGCAATACGAGACGCCGCTGAAAAAGATCTGATCCCGCGTGAATCCGTAACCGGTTATCTGCTTCCGGGTAAGAAACAGTGATCCGCGACCTCTTGCATAGCGGTAGATTTACCACGAAGAACACTAAGGATGACTGCGCGCGAAAGGTGCTATCCTTTCTTCGTGTTCTTGGTGGTAGAATAACAACTCCGCGGCGCCGCGCCTCCGCGTGCAATCTTTTTTTTGCAGCCTTGCCGGTCCTGATATTTCAAGGGGGCGCGCAGGCGCTTGAGGTAAAAACGCTTTCGGCGCCGAAGGGCGAAGAAATCTGGTACGTCAGCGATCACACTTTGCCGATGATCGCAGTGACGGCGGCATTGCCGGCCGGCTCCGCCTATGACCCGTCGGGAAAATACGGCATCGCCAATTTTGCCGCCGAACTTCTCGACGAAGGCGCCGGTGCCATGAAATCAGGTGCGTTTCAGACGGCGCTCAGTAATCGCGCCATCCGGCTTTCCGTGACAACCGATCGCGACTATCTGATCGTTTCACTGGTAACGCTTTCCGGTAATGCGAAGGATGCGTTCGATCTCCTCGGACAGGCACTGTCGCATCCGCGGTTTGATGGCGACGCGGTTGCGCGCGTTCGTGCACAAATTCTCAATACTATTTCCAATCAGGATCAGGATCCGGAAGACGTCGCGCAAAAGGCGTTTCTACGCAGCTGGTTTCATGACGATTCCTACGGTCATCCGATCGAAGGCACTGCTCAAAGCCTGGATACAATCGAGGCTGCGGACCTCAAGCACTTTGCTGCCACACATTGGGTGTCGCGCGGATTGAAGATCGCTGTTGCCGGCGATGTCGATGAGAGCCGGCTGACCGAACTCATAAAAAGCGCCTTTGGAAGCCTTCCCGCTTCAGCGCCGCGCATCGCTGCGCTGGGGAACAATCCGGGAGGACCAAAGCTCTCCGTAACGGATATGTCCGTTCCGCAGTCCGTAGCCGTGTTCGGCTTGCCCGGAATCCTGCGCAGCGATCCGGACTATCTTCCGGCCTATATAGCAAACTACATTTTGGGGGGCGGCGATTTCGCTTCGCGCCTCACCAGTGAGCTTCGCGTGAAACGCGGGCTTACTTATGACGTCTCCACTTCGCTCGAAACCTGGCGGAAGTCCGGCCTGGTGATGGGCGATGTAGCCACCAAACGCAGCAGCACAAAACAAGCGATTGCCGCTATCCACGATGTTTTGCGCGATTTCGCCCAGAATGGCCCCACCGAGGCCGAGCTTGCCGACGCCAAGACCTATCTCACGGGTTCCTGGCCGCTGGCCTTCAGTTCGAATACCGATATTGCCGAACAGCTTGGGATATTCGAGCGGCAGGGGCTTGCGGTCGATTATATCCGCAACCGCAACGCCCTCATCAATGCCGTCACGCTCGATCAGGTCAGGCACGCGGCAAAGCGGCTCTTCAATCCCGCGAAACTGAGCGTCGCGGTAGCGGGCGGCGTCGGGAAAGCGCCGGCCGCGCCGAATGGGGCTGCCGACGCCGCGGCGCCCTGATAGGCACAATTTCTCAGATGCGCCCGATGCTCTACGCTGAGGCATGAGCAGCGAATCGGCTTCTTCCGAAAGAAAAGCCCATCCAGCCATACGCCGGCTTGACGAGGGCACGATCAACCGCATCGCCGCGGGCGAAGTGGTTGAGCGCCCTGCAAGCGCCGTCAAGGAGCTGGTTGAAAATGCGCTCGATGCGGGCGCCACGCGCATCGATATTTCCACTTCGGCGGGCGGCAGCGATCTCATACTGGTCGAAGACAATGGCTACGGCATGGCAGCTGACGAGCTGGAATTGGCCGTGTTGCGCCATGCAACGTCCAAACTTGCGATCGCGCGAGACGGTTCGGACGATCTTTCGCATATCGCCACATTAGGTTTTCGGGGCGAGGCACTGCCATCGATCGGTGCGGTGGCGAGGCTGGTTATCACCAGTCGCACGGCAAACAGCGACGCGTATGCCATTCGCGTAGAAGGCGGACAGGGCCAATCTCCGGCGCCGGTGGGATATCTGGCCACCGGCCAATCCGGCACGCGTGTCGAAGTGCGGGAATTGTTTTTCGCCACGCCTGCGCGACTCAAATTCCTGAAGTCCGCGCGCTCGGAAGATCTGGCGACCGGCGATATCGTGAAGCGGCTCGCCATGGCTCGGCCCGATGTACATTTTACGCTGACGATGGACGGGCGGCGCGTGATCGACCATGCAGGCGAGGGCGATCTGTTCGAGGGGCGTCTCAAAAGGCTCGCGCGTATCATCGGCCGCGAATTCTCGGAGAATGCCATCCGCGTCGAAGCCGCCCGCGAAGGTATCCGCATCACGGGCTTTGCGGGGCTTCCTACGTATAATCGCGCTTCATCGCAGATGCAGTTCCTGTTTGTGAACGGCCGGCCGGTGCGCGACCGGTTGCTGCTCGGTGCGGTGCGCGGCGCCTATGCAGATTTTCTGGCGCGCGACCGTCATCCCGCACTCGCTTTGTTTATCGATTGCGATGCAAGTTTCGTGGATGTGAATGTGCATCCGGCCAAGACGGAAGTGCGGTTCCGCGATGGCGGATTGGTCCGCGGGTTGATCGTGAGTTCGCTGAAAGCGGCGTTGTCGACGGCTGCGCATCGTGCTTCGACGACGGTAGCCGGTGCCACACTCGCGGCTTTACGGCCTCAGGCTACGCCTGCTTATCATTATGCGCCGATAGCTCCGCGTGGAGTTTCCGAAACTGCAGCCGCATATCATGCGCCGCTGCTCGACCGCGCCGACACGCCGTCATATTCCGCGCGCGTCGAACATTCACCTGTCGATGCACAATCGGAGCAATTGCCGCTCGGTGTCGCGCGCGGCCAGCTGCATGAAACCTATATCGTGGCGCAGACCGCAGATGGAATCGTCATCGTCGATCAGCACGCGGCGCATGAGCGGCTTGTCTATGAGAAGATGAAAGGCGCATTGGCGAAAGGTCGCGTGGCGACGCAACCGCTGCTCATTCCGGAGGTGGTGGAGCTTGAAACGGCGGATGTCGAGCGCATCGCCGAGCGGGCAAACGAACTTGCGGAGCTCGGCCTGGTGATGGAGTCCTTCGGCCCCGATGCGGTGCTGGTGCGCGAAGCTCCGGCATTGCTTGGCGCGGCCGATTTGAAAGCGCTGGTGCGCGATCTCGCCGACGATATAGCCGAGACGGGCGCCGCACTCTCGCTCAAGGAACGGCTCGAGGAGGTTTCCGCTACGCTTGCCTGCCACATGAGCGTGCGCGCCGGGCGCCGCTTGACGGGCGATGAAATGAATGCGCTGCTGCGCGAGATGGAAGCCACGCCGCATTCCGGCCAATGTAATCATGGGCGCCCCACCTATGTGGAGCTGAAGCTCTCCGATATCGAACGCCTTTTCGGCCGGCGCTGATCTTATGGGCGGGGCGGGGGCAGACACTCAGATAACAAATACGGAATCCCCGCCGCGCAACGGGCTTCTCCGGTTCCTGTCCGTCCTTGGCCCGGGCCTTGTTACAGGTGCTGCGGACGACGACCCCAGCGGCATCGCAACCTACAGCCAGGTTGGCGCACAATTCGGCTATCAGATGGGCTGGACGATGGTACTGGCCTATCCGTTGATGACGGCGATCCAGGAAATAGCTGCGCGCATCGGCTCGACCACCGGTCATGGCATCGCCGCCAATCTGCGCCGGCATTACCCACGCTGGCTCCTGAACCTGGTGATTATCGCGCTGCTCGTCGCAAATACGATCAATCTCGGTGCCGATATTGCGGCGATGGGCGATGCGGCGAGTATGTTTCTTCCGGGGCCGATGCAGCTCTGGGCCGTTGTCATCACCGTGCTGTCGTTTTCGGCAGAAGCCTGGCTGAGTTATGCGCGCTACGCATCGATCCTCAAATGGACCACGCTTTCGCTCTTTGCCTATGTGGCGACGGTGATTGTTGCTCATGTCGACTGGAGCGAGGCTGCCGTGGGCCTCGTATTGCCGCGGCTCGGCGGCGGAGCAGCCGCAGCGACGGCGCTTGTTGCAGTACTTGGTACGACCATCAGTCCCTATCTGTTCTTCTGGCAGTCGTCGCAGGAAGTGGAAGAATTGCAGCGCCGGCACAGGAAGGCACTGTTCATTGCGCCGCGCAGTGCCGGCGCGGAACTGAGGCGCATCCGCATCGATACGCTTACCGGCATGGGCGTCTCCAACATCATCGCCATCTTCATCATCTTCGCTGTGGCGGCAACTTTGCACGCGCATGGCATCCATAACATCGACACCAGTGTGCAGGCGGCGGAGGCGCTGAAGCCGATCGCCGGGCGCTTTGCGAGTGCTGTGTTCGCGGCCGGCATCATCGGCACGGGGTTGCTTGCTTTGCCGGTGCTGGCCGGTTCGGCCGGCTATGCCGTCTGCGAGACGTTTCGCTGGACAGCGGGGCTCGACTACAAACCGAAAGCCGCGCGCGCGTTTTACGGCGTGATCGCTGGTGCTACCGTGATTGGCCTTGCTGTCGCCTTCTCGCCGATCAACCCGATGAAGGCGCTCTACTGGACGGCGGTGATCAATGGCGTGCTGGCCGCGCCGCTTATGGCCGTGATGATGCTGATTTCCTCCAACCCCCGCATCATGGGCCGCCTCGTCATCGGTTGGAAACTCAGGGTGATTGGCTGGCTCGCCACCGCGGTGATGGCGGCTGCGTCGGTGGGGCTGTTTGTAACGTAGGAAACGACCCGCTTACTAATTATCTTGCCCGCGCCTGATCACCAGATGCGAGACGGTTTCTGTAGTCACGCGTTCGACGGTGCGATAACCGAGCTTCGGCAGATCGAGGCCTGCGAAGAGATTTTCGCCAGCCCCAAGCAGTGCCGAAGACATTGCCAGATGCATCTCGTCAACCAGGCGTGCTTCAAGATATTGCCGAACCGTAGCAACGCCTCCGCCGAGCCGGACATCCTTGCCATCCGCGGCTTCCATGGCGCGACGGAACGCATCCTCAATCCCGCCGGTGACGAAATGAAAAATGGTGCCCCCCGCCATGACGAGTGGCGGACGGAAATGATGGGTGAGCACGAAGACCGGCGTGTGATAAGGCGGGTTCTCGCCCCACCAGCCTCTCCAGGCATCATCCGGCCACGGGCCGCGGATCGGGCCAAACATGTTGCGGCCAAGAATCCATGCGCCGATATTCTCCGTGCCCCGCGCGACGAAATCATTATCAAGACCAAGCGTGCCGCCATCGCCGCCATGCATCTGCGCAAATGCCCGCGTCGGGAAAACCCACTCGAGCAGGGTCCGTCCGCCCACGCCGAGCGGATTAGCTATATCCTGGCTGGGCCCGGCGCCGAACCCGTCGAGCGAAATCGAAAAGCAGTGCACCCGAAGTTTGGACATGGCGTCTTTCGTTCCAGTAGCCGAGGGTTGATAATATCACGGATTGATCAGAGTTGGACGAAATTGCCCAGCCCCAGAGCCGTCGTTGCGAGATAATAAACGATGCCGGCGAAGGCGCACGCTGCGAATGTTGGAATCATCCCGGTCCTGAAGCGGAATGTCGCGACGATCGCAGCCAGTGCAAGTACGCATGTCGGCCAGTGAATGCTTGTAAGGATCGGAATTGCGAGCGACAGGCCGAAGCGATGCACTTCACGCAATTCGCCGAATATCGAGTGCAGGAAGAACCAGACGGTGAGATTGAGGATGACTCCGACCACAGCCGCCGTAATCGCCGAGAGCGCCGCGTTCAGAGATTTGTTTCCAATCAAAGTTTCGATGTAGGGGCCGCCTAGAAATATCCAAATAAAGGGCGGCACGAAGGTCGACCACATGGCAAGCGCGCCGCCGAGCAGCCCGGCCACAACCGGATCGAGGGTACCGTACCGGCGATAGCCGGCGGCGAAGCCGACAAACTGAACGACACTGATCAAAGGACCCGGTGTCGTTTCCGCAAAGCCGAGACCTACCAGCATCTCCCCCGGCTTAAGCCAGTGGTAATACTCCACCGCCTGCTGCGCCATATAGGCCAGAACCGCATAGGCGCCGCCAAAGGTGACGACTGCCATCTTGCTGTTGAACGCGGCGATTGATGTAAAGACGTTGTCCGGCCCAAGCGTGAGATCGAGCGCCGCGAGCGGGCCAAGCCAGACGATAAGACCTGCACAGATTATATAGGCGAAACGCCAGCCTGACGGCCTCACATGCGATTGCACTCCGCGCGCAAAAAGTCGATCGACGACGGCTGTTTGTTCGTCGGCCTCAGAAGTATCATGCGCCGCAGTTTTGAACCAATGAAGGCCGGCCATATTACCAATGAAGCCCGCAAGCCCCGCAGCGAGAATGATCAATGGGAAGGGCAGGGCAAATACAAAAATACCGATAAAGGCGAGCGCTGCAATGGTAGCAAGGCCCTTGCTCTTGAGCGCACGCCGGCCCACGCGGAGAACGGCGTCCAGCACAATCGCGAGCACGGCGGCCTTCAGTCCGAAAAAGCAGGCCTGAACGACACCGATATGGCCGAAGACAAAATAGACGCAACTAAGAATGCTGAGCGAGACAAGGCCGGGAAGGACGAACAACACGCCCGCGGCAATGCCGCCTTTCACGCGATGCAGAAGCCAGCCGATATAGATGACGAGTTCATGCGCCTCCGGTCCTGGGAGCAGCATGCAGTAGTTGAGCGCATGCAGAAATCGTTGTTCGCCGATCCACTGTTTTTCTTCGACAAGGATGCGATGCATGACAGCGATCTGTCCGGCAGGCCCGCCGAAGCTGAGCAACGCTACGCGTATCCATACGCCCAATGCGTCGCGAAATGGGATGATATCGACTTGCCGGGTTTTGTTCTCTGTGGTGTCCATAGCTCCGCCTGCGCCGGATGGCGCTTGGAAGCAGATCTTGGACGGGAATCGTCTGACGGGGAGTCTGCATCCCCGCTTTCATGCTAGCATTATGCGCCGGAGCGCGTCGAGCCCGTCAGCCAGCGTCGGAGATCAGTGCACCGGTTGATTGGTCTTTATCCACGATACGAGTGCATCCAGCGTGTTCTTCGGCTGCACCTCGTCGATCGCAATCGGAACATCGGGAATTACACCGCGCTTGCAGCCGCGGCCCGAAGGTCGCGTATAAGCAATAATGGGCGTTGAGGCGGAGAGGCCGGTCCACGGCGTGTCGATGTGCTTGACTTGCCCGGTCTGGCAGGAGAGTGCCGCCGTTTCCTCGCCTGCGATTTTCGCGAGCTTGAAATCTTGCACCGCGACGAGGAATTGAATCGTCGAAGAATAGCTGGCGGGACCGTCCAGGATATAGACCGGCCCATTATATCTGACGGGGTCGTTAGCCGGCGGAACGAACTTTTTATTGTAA
>DASXXW010000110.1:0-2127 GCA_036502865.1 Rhizomicrobium sp. | reverse complement strand
CGCTTCACCATCTCGGCCTTTAAAGATTGGACCGGCATTTCACGCAAATATGCAATCCCACTGCTGGAATACCTGGACCGCGAGCACGTCACGCGGCGGGAAGGCGAAGAACGGATAGTACTCTGAGACACGGCGGAAGTACAACCTCTGCTAATCTATTCCCTTAATGACTGTCGATGAAATTCGCGAGTTGATCAAGCTCGCCACCGAAACCGGTGTCGCCGAACTGGAGGTACAGCGCGGCGACGACCGTGTGCGCATCCGGCGCGGCTACTCGTCGGGACAAGAGATTTTGGTGGCGCCGCAAGTGGCTCACACGCTGGCGGCAGCGGCGGCTCCCGCGATCGGAGCCGCGGCGGGGGCACACGCCGTCACGGACGCCCATAAAGAAACTCTGAAAGCGGAGAAGGCTGTCGATCCCAATGTGGTGCTGGTGAAAGCGCCAATCGTCGGAACGTTTTACGAATCACCGTCACCTGGCGCCGCGCCCTTTGTGCGTGTCGGAGAGCGCGTGCAGCCGGGCAAGGTCATTTGCATTATCGAATCGATGAAATTGATGAACGAGATCGAGGCCGAGACCACGGGTATCATCGAGAGCAAGCTGGTTCTCAATGGCCAACCGGTAGAGTACGGGGAGGCCTTGTTTGGCATCCGGCCGGTTTAAGAAAATTCTCATCGCCAACCGGGGCGAAATCGCCGTTCGCGTCATCAGCGCCTGCAAGGAATTAGGAATTCAAACCGTAGCTGTATATTCCGAAGCAGATCGCTATAGTTCGCACGTGCGTTTTGCCGACCAGGCGATTTGCATCGGCCCGGCGAAAAGCGCGCGTAGTTACCTCGATATTCCCTCCATTATTAGCGCCGCGGAAATCGCGAACGTGGATGCCATTCACCCCGGCTATGGCTTTCTGAGCGAGAACGCAAGCTTTGCCGAAGTTTGCGAGACATCGGGCATCGCCTTCATAGGACCCAAGCCGGACGTGATCCGGCTGATGGGCGTCAAAGAACAGGCGCGCGCCTTCATGCGGGACATGGGTGTCCCAGTCCTGCCCGGATCCACAGGCGTGCTGCAGAGTCCCGAGGAAGCCCTGGAAGTGGCGGAGCAGATTGGCTACCCCGTGATCCTGAAGGCATCCGCCGGAGGCGGCGGACGCGGGATGCGCGTGGTTCACGCCGCGGCCGACCTGCCCGGTCTCTTCATGCAGGCGCAGCAGGAAGCCGGCGCTGCGTTTAGCGCGCCGGACGTCTATCTGGAAAAATTCATTCCCGCGCCGCGCCACATCGAGTTTCAAATTCTGGCCGACGAATTCGGCGGTGTCGAAGTCCTGGGCGAGCGCGAATGCAGCATTCAGCGCCGGCATCAAAAGCTGGTCGAAGAATCTCCTTCGCCGGGCGTGAGCGAGCAGCTCCGCGGCGAGATCGCAGCAGCCCTTCAGAAAGCGCTGTCCGCCGCCCGCTACACCAACGCCGGCACAGTCGAATTTCTCATGGATGAGACCGGGAGCCTCTACTTCATCGAAGTGAACGCGCGCGTCCAGGTGGAACACCCCGTCACCGAATTCGTCACGGGAATTGATATTGTCAAGAGCCAAATCCGCATCGCACAGGGTGAGCGGCTGCGCAACATTTTGCGCGGGCCGGTCCAGTTGCGCGGCCACGCGATCGAATGCCGCATCAATGCCGAGAACCCGGAAACGTTCGCGCCCTCGGCCGGACGGATCACAGGCTTTCATATACCAGGAGGAATCGGCATCCGCGTGGATACGTGGGCGTATACCGATTGCGTCGTGCCGCCGTACTACGATTCGCTGGTGGCGAAGTTGATCGCTTTCGGCAATGATCGTGCTGAGGCCATACGGCGCATGAGCCGTGCGCTCGACATGTTCATCATCGAGGGCATCCACACGTCGATTCCGCTGCACAAGCGCATTCTGGCGGATCCCGATTTTCAGGAAGGGCGCCTCGATACGAACTTCATCCCACGGATGTTGGCCGCGGCCAAAGCACCGGGACAAAAGACAGCTTAGAACGGAAACCGGCTGGTTCTGGGTGCGGCGCTGCTGGTGGGCGCAGCAGGAGCCGGAGTCACCGGTGCCCGCGGCGGCTGATAATTCCCGAAATTCAAGT
>DASXXW010000109.1:0-3277 GCA_036502865.1 Rhizomicrobium sp. | reverse complement strand
CGTCCGCATCCGCACCCGAAGGAATGTCGACTGCAACCACCGGGACTGCGCTCGCGTTCATCGCCGCGATCGCCTCAGCATAGAGCCCGCTCACCGGGGGACGAAATCCAGTTCCCAGGATCGCATCGACCAGCAAGTGCTGCTCGTGCAATGGACCCTTAGCCGCCGCAAGTTCGTCGTGAGATTTCGCAATGATCGGAGCCTGCGTCAACCGCTTGAACATCTCAGCTGCATCGCCGCGCAACTCAGCGGGATCCGCCAACAACACCACGAGCACTTTCCTGCCCGCCTCGATCAGCTTGCGCGCCGTCACGAAGCCGTCGCCGCCGTTGTTGCCTTTTCCGCAAACAACGCCGATCCGCCTCGCCTGCGAGTACCGCGACAGCACGAAATCCGCCACCGCAGTTCCGGCGTTTTCCATCAGCGTGAGCGATGGCACACCGAAGCGCTCACTCGTAACGCGATCGATCTCGCGCATCTCGGCTGCGCTAACGATTTTCATGGCTTCGAAACTGCCATTTGTTCTACCTGGCGGAGTTGCGAGGGCTCGCCCATGGCAATGAGGAAATCGCCGGCTTCGATGCGGTCATCGGGCGCAGGATTGAACCGCATCCCTTGCCCTCGCTTGATCGCCAGCACGATCACGCCGCGCTCCTGTCGGATGCGTGAAGTCTCTATCGTCTTTCCGGCAAAGCCCGAACCCGCACCCACGGAGATCTCGCCGATCTCCAGGTCAATCCCCAAATGAGTCGTCGCTGTATCGAGAAAACTTACCACGTGCGGACGGAGAAACGTCTGGGCGATACGCTGTCCCGCAAACGCATAAGGTGACACGATGAAATCGGCGCCCGCTTTGAGCAAGTGCTTCTCGGCGTCTTCTTCACTGGCGCGAGCAATGATCTTCAGCTTGGGATTCAAGCCGCGTGCGGTGAGAATGATGTAGAGATTGGTCGCGTCGGTGGTAGTGGCAGCAACCAACCCGCGCGCCCGCTCAATGCGCGCTTCGCGCAGCGTTTGCTCCTTGGTCGCATCGCCCACCAGCACCAGCCACTCCTGGCTATAACGTGCGGCCTTCGCATCATTGTTCTCCACAATGACGAACGGCACCGGCCGCCGCGCCAGCTCGCGACCCGCGCTGCGTCCCACGCGTCCCGCGCCACAAATAATGTAGTGGTCGGTGAGCCGGTCGATTTCCCTTTCCATTTTTCGCCTGCCAAAAAAGCTGCGCAGCTCGAATTCTAGCAAAGCCTGCGTGAGCGCCCCGATGCCCAGGAACACCAGCGAAACGCCGGTCGCAATCACGCAAATGTTGAAGATGCGGCCCGCGTGCGAAAGCGGATGCGTCTCCTGATACCCGATCGTGGTCAGCGTCGTGACCACCATGTAAAAACCGTCGAACCAGGACCAGCCTTCGATGAAGTGGAAGCCGGCTGTGCCGGCGATGATGACCAGCGCAAGAGCAATGCCGATGAGTCGGAGATTGCGGAGGGCCTTCATGGGAAGAGTCGTCGGTCGTCGGCAAAAACAACAACTCGATTGTCGGGGATTATAGTTCTTAGGGACACGCAGGAAGATCGGCTATTAGCCAACGACCACCAGCTACCAGCCGACGACTGTTTCAGTCTGCCATGGTGGGAGCCGGCTTCTCTAGACCGAGCTCCGCTTGTACTCGACTGTGGAACCGCCCATAGGTGAAGTACACGACCAACCCGATCACGAGCCAGACGATGAGTCGTGCCCAATTCACCCAGCCCAACTTGTACATCATGTAGCCATTCGAGATAACACCCATGACTGGAACAAGAGGAACCCAAGGCGTACGGAACGGCCGCGGTTGCTCTGGATTGGTCCGGCGAAGCACCAACACCGCGATCGACACGATCACGAAGGCCAACAGCGTTCCGATATTCACCATCTTGCCAATGTCGTCAATTGGAGTGATGCTGCCCACAATCGCGGCCAGCAACCCAACCAGGATGGTGTTCTTCCACGGAGTACGGAATCTCGGGTGGATGTCGGCGAAAAATTTCTTTGGCAACAGGCCGTCATTGGCCATGGAATAGAGAACCCGCGTCTGCCCAAGCAGCATCACCAGCATCACGCTGGTGAGCCCGGCCAAGGCGCCAAGGGTAATGATGTGGGAAGCCGTCGTCAGTCCACGATCCATGAAAGCGCGCGCGATGGGAGCCTCGATGTTCACTTCGCGCCACGGCACCATGCCGGTCAGCACCGCTGCCACCGCGATATACAACACAGTACAGATCAGCAGTGACGCGATAATGCCGATCGGCAGATCTCGCTGTGGATTCTTCGCCTCCTGTGCCGTGGTCGACACGGCATCGAACCCGATGTAGGCAAAAAATATGTAAGCCGCTCCCGCGCCGATTCCCGACAATCCATAGGGCGCGAACGACGACCAGTCGCCTCCCCAATTAACCTTGCTCACATAGTGAAAACCCAACCCGATCACGAACAGCACGACCGCCACCTTGATCGTCACGATCGTCGCATTGAAGCGAGCACTCTCCTTGATCCCCACCACCAGGATGGCGGTGATGATCAGAGCGATGATGAAGGCCGGAAGGTTGAAGCCGATCTCGAACCCGAAAAGACGCGGCGCGTTGAGCAAATCGTGCGCGCGTTGCACCAGTTCGGGCGACCGCGCCGCCATGATCGCGGTCACTTTATTCAGGAAGGCTTGCGTGCCCGGCATCAGGCTGGGATCGGCCGCCTGGGCCATCTGTCGCGCGATCACGCTTTCCGCGCTTCGTAGTCCGGTCCAGTGGTCATACGCCAGCCACAGCGGCATGTGAATGTGAAAAACATCCAGCAGCTCGATAAAGTGGTTCGACCAGCCGGACGACACTGTGCTGGCGCCCATGGCGTATTCCAGTGTGAGATCCCAACCAATAATCCACGCGAAGATTTCGCCGAGCGTGGCGTACGCATACGTATAAGCGCTTCCGGCGAGCGGGATCATCGCGGCGAACTCCGCATAGCACAGCCCCGCGAAAGCGCATCCCATGCCCGACAACACAAAGGACAGCATCAGTCCTGGTCCTGCATAATGCGCGCCCAGTCCCGACAGCACAAAAATTCCCGCCCCAATGACGGCGCCCACGCCCAGGGCCGTCAGTTGGAAGACGCCGAGCGTGCGCTTCAGACTATGTTCGCCCGTCTCTTTCGCCTCATTGATCAGGCGATCGAGCGGCTTTTTCGCCAGAAGGTCAGTCATTCCTGATGGATTCTCCTAAGAATTATGCGTTCGTCTCCGCGC
>DASXXW010000108.1:0-9346 GCA_036502865.1 Rhizomicrobium sp. | reverse complement strand
ATATGCACGGTGGGCACGTGCGGGTTGCGCGGATGCGCTACGAGCGAAATACCCGACGCCCAGAAACGCGGATCGATATCGGCGCCTTGCACCTCGCGTGCGAATTCGGGAGAAAAACGTCCGTGTACGGTTGAAACATTGACTCCGATCTTTTCGAACACGCGGCCGTGCATCACGGACATCACTCCGCCGCCGCCATCGCCTTCCTCTCCGATGCGGGTCCAGGCTTTCCGTTCGAAGCGGCCGGCTGCGCGGTCGTTTGAATGGAGTTCGTCCTCGATGGCTTCGCAAATCTCGCAGATGCGGTTGCGCAATTCTTCGAACCAGTTCCGGGCCTGTTCTTTCTTCGCGTCGATGCCGTTATCGCTCATTCCGGAAAGCCACCCGTTTGCCGCAGCGCCTCGGCCAGAGCCATGGCTCCGGCCTGGGCGACATTGAGCGAGCGCAATCCTTGCCGAATTGGAATGCGAAGGCGCGCATCGGCGGCATGATGGACGTGATCGGGTACGCCGGCCGATTCGCGGCCCAGAAGCAGTGTGTCGTCCGGCGCAAACATGAATCGGGTATAGGTTTCGTCCGCCCTGGTGGTCAAAAGAACCAGGCGTCCGGAGCGTTTTGCGAGATACGCCTCCCATGAGGCATGGCGCACGATCTCGGCGCTACCGGCATAATCCATTCCTGCGCGCCTAAATCCGGCCTCGCTGAATAGGAAGCCACAGGGCTCGATGATGTCGATTCCCACACCCAGACATGCGCCGAGCCGGATGAGCGCACCGGCATTCTGCGGGATGTCGGGCTCGAAAAGCGCCAGCCGCATCTTCGCTAATCCTTATTCCTGCCGAATCGGCCAGCCGTGTTGACTACCGGAAAATATAAAGTAATATTACAGTTACAAGTTACAGTTACTGCGATGAGCAAATACGACGCACTCGGCACTTATCTCCGCAGGCGGGATTTGAACGAGATCCCGATGACCTTCGCGGAAATCGAACAGATCATCGGCGGGAAATTACCTCGTTCCGCCTATGCGCACCGGCCTTGGTGGAGCAACGGTACAAGCAACAGCGTTTTGACCAGGGTCTGGCTGCAAGCGGGTTATCGTAGCGCGCGCGTCGATATGGCGGCCCAGCGTCTCGTATTCCAGCGAAACCGCGATCAGTCGGGATTTTCAGAAGATACGGAGCGATTCCGGGTAATCGATACATTTTCGACGGCGGATAACGGCCGTCATCCCATGATCGGTGCTCTCAAGGGGACTTTCACAATCGAACCGGGCTATGACCTTACCCAACCGGCCATGCCGGAATGGGCTGATCTTATTGACGAGAAGTATGGGCCCGAGAAGCGCAAGTGAACCCGTTTATCCTCGATACTTGCGCTGCGATGTGGGTAGTAGAAGACGAAATCTCTCAAGCGGCCATCGATGCGCTGACGGAAAGGTGGAGGGCTAGCATTCCAACATATGTATCCCCGATCACGGCTTGGGAAGTTGGCTTGCTTGCTTCGCGCGGACGCTTCAAATCTCCGCATCCTCCAATGAAATGGTTTGAATACGTTCTCAAACTTCCGAATGTACGGCTTGCCGAACTGCCGCCAAATGTGTTGCTCGATGCGTCGCTGCTGCCGGGAACGCCGCCGCGCGATCCGGCGGACCGCATCATTGCCGCGACAGCGCGCGAATTCGGGTTCACCGTGATGACCCGCGATGCAGCCCTTCTCGATTATGCGAAGCAGGGCTATCTCAGCGCTCTCCCCTGCTGATCTGCCGTTCCGCAAGCCCGTGAAAATGCTGGCGATTTATGCGTCATCGTGCCGCAAGACCCTCCGGACCCGCTTCTCTATTTTACGGCGCGTTTTCGATACACCGACAGTTCCGGGGGCGGTGTGTCCAATCCCTCGTCCCGGTACGCGTCAATCCCCTGCAGTAAGGTGAACCGTGGCAGATGTAACAGCGCCTGAACCCACACGGCGCGACTTCATTCATATCGCGACGGGAGCAGCGGGAGCCGTTGGTCTCGCTTTCGCCGCTTGGCCTCTCATCGATCAGATGAACCCGACGGGCTCCGTGCTCGCCATGTCGACCATCGAAATCGATCTCTCGCCGATCAAGCCGGGGCAGCAGGTCGTGTTTACGTGGCGGAGTCATCCGCTGTTCGTGCGCCGCC
The DNA here is from genome assembly GCA_036502865.1 of Rhizomicrobium sp. GTDB lineage: Bacteria > Pseudomonadota > Alphaproteobacteria > Micropepsales > Micropepsaceae > Rhizomicrobium. The sequence continues at coordinate 7,181 of DASXXW010000108.1, read as the reverse complement.
GCACTCCGAAGGAGATTGCCGATGCGCGCGCCGTGCCCGTTTCGGCACTGCTCGATCCGGTCGCGCGCAATGCGAACCTTCCCGACAATGCGCCGGCCACCGACCAGAACCGCGAGATCCGATCCGAGTGGATGATCCTGGTCGGCGTCTGCACGCATCTGGGATGCACGCCCACAGCCTTCGAAGGAAATTTCGGCGGCTGGCTCTGCCACTGCCACGGCTCGCAATATGACGTAGCCGGCCGCGTGCGCAGGGGCCCGGCACCGCGCAATCTCGACGTGCCGAAATATTCGTTTCTCACCGACACACGCGTAAAGGTGGGATAGACCGATGTCGCACCCCTCCACCTACACACCCAAATCCGGTTTCACCCGCTGGCTCGATTCGCGTTTGCCGATCCTCCGGTTCGCGAACGATACGATGACCACGTTCCCGACGCCGCGGAACCTGAACATCTGGTACACCTTCGGCGGCATTCTGACTTTCTGCCTCGGCGTGCAGATCGTCACCGGCATCGTGCTGGCGATGCATTACGTGCCGAATGACACGCTGGCTTTCGACAGCGTCGAAAACATCATGCGCGACGTGAATTATGGCTGGCTGCTGCGCTATGTGCATGCCAACGGCGCGTCGATGTTCTTCATCGCCGTCTATTTCCATATGTTCCGCGGGCTCTATTACGGCTCCTACAAGGCGCCGCGCGAAGTGCTCTGGATTCTCGGTGTGATCATCTTCCTGTTGATGATCGCGACTGCCTTCCTTGGTTACACGCTGCCCTGGGGCCAGATGTCATTCTGGGCGGCGACCGTCATCACCAATCTTTTCAGCTCCATCGACCAGGTGGTTCCGCATCTGGGTACGGCGATTGTTACATGGCTGTGGGGCGGCTTCGGCGTGAGCGATGCGACGCTGAACCGGTTCTTCAGCCTGCACTATCTTCTGCCCTTCGTGATCGCCGGCGTCGTCGGCCTTCACATCTGGGCGCTCCACGTGCCGGGCAACAACAACCCGCTCGGCATCGATGTGAAAGGCCCGCAGGATACGGTGCCGTTCCATCCCTATTACACGGTGAAAGACGCGTTCTATCTCTGCCTGTTCTGCATCTTCTTCGCGGCGATCGTGTTCTATGCGCCCGATGTGCTGGGCAATCCCGACAATTACACGCCGGCAAATCCCCTCGTGACGCCGCCGGATATAGTGCCCGACTGGTACCTCATGCCGTTCTACGCGATGCTGCGCTCCATTCCGCAGAAGCTGATCGGCGTGCTGGTGTTGTTCGGCGCCATTGCCACGCTCGTGTTCATTCCGTGGCTCGATACCTCGCCCGTGCGCTCCACGCGGTTCCGGCCGATGCTCAAGCCGTTCTTCTGGGCCTTCCTGATCGACTGCGTGCTGCTCGGCTATTGCGGTTCGCAATCCGTCGATGCGGCCTGGAATCTGGGTGCGTTTTCGGTGCCGCTGATTCTGGTCGCCCGGCTCGGCACGGTCTACTACTACGGTTTCTTCTGGCTCATATTGCCGATCGTGGGGCTGATCGAGCAGCCATTGCCGCTGCCGGACAGCATCGCCAAGGCGGTCCTGGGACCACAATCCGCCGCGTCCGCGGCGCAGGCGAAATAAGGACCATCGGCATGCGAAGCTTTATTGCCGCCCTGTCGCTCAGCGTCGTCGCTCTCGCGAGCACCGCGCAGGCGCAGAACTCGACCGACGCGCTTCCTCCCAAGACCGTGTCCTTCTCATTCGAAGGACCGTTCGGAACCTATGACCGGGCGGCGCTGCAGCGCGGCTTCCAGATCTACAAGGAAGTCTGCTCGGCCTGTCACAGTCTCAATCGCATCGCCTTCCATAATCTCGACGAGCCCGGTGGTCCCGGTTTCACCGAGCCGCAGGCAAAGGCGATTGCGGCGTCCTACAAGATACCGGCCGATCCGAACGACAAGGGCGAGTTGTTCGATTCCAGCGGCAACCGGCTGACACGGCCGGGCACGCTCGCGGATCATTTTCCACCGCCATTCCCCAATGAACAGGCTGCCCGGACTGCGAATAATGGAGCGTTGCCGCCCGATCTCTCATTGATCATCAAGGCGCGCGCGGGCGGACCGAATTATGTTTATTCGATCCTCACGAGTTTCCACCAGACGCCGCCGCCATGGTTCAAGGTGCTGCCGAACAAATATTACAACCCGTATTTCGCCGGCTGGAACATTTCCATGCCGCCGCCGCTCGCCAAAGGCTCCGTCACGTTCTCCGATGGCACGTCCGCGAGCATCGAGCAGGAGGCGCATGACGTTGTCACCTTCCTCTCCTGGGCATCGGAGCCCAAGATGGAAGAGCGCAAGAAAATCGGCCTCGACGTGATGGCGTTCCTGGTGGCGTTCGCAGGCCTGCTGTTCCTCTCCTATCGCAGGATCTGGCGCGACAAGCATTGATCGTGCGATTTCGCATGATAGAACGGCCCGCTTTTGAATGAGCGGGCCATGACGAACACCATTCTGGCCGTGATCGGCGGCAGTGGAATTTACGATATTGCCGGGCTCGAAAATCCGCGCTGGGAGAAGATTTCCACGCCGTGGGGCGAGCCGTCTGACTCCATACTCATGGGCCGGCTCAACGGCGTGGACATGTTGTTCCTGCCGCGGCACGGACGCGGCCATGTCCAATCTCCGACCTCGATCAACTATCGCGCGAATATCGACGCGCTGAAACGTGCCGGCGCAACCGATGTGATTTCCGTGTCGGCGTGCGGCTCGCTACGCGAGAATTTGCCGCCGGGCACCTTCGTCATCGCCGATCAGTTCATCGACCGCACCCATGCGCGCGAGAAGAGTTTCTTCGGGCGCGGCTTCGTCGCGCATGTGTCGCTTGCTCATCCGGTTTGTCCCAAACTTGCAGATGCTCTCGATGCGGCCTGCGCCGAAGAGAACATTCCTCATTCGAAGGGCGGCACCTATCTCGCAATGGAGGGACCGCAATTTTCCACGCTCGCCGAATCCAATCTCTATCGCATCTGGGGCTGCGACGTGATCGGCATGACCGCGATGCCGGAAGCGCGTCTCGCACGCGAGGCCGAACTGCCCTACGCGATTGCGGCGATGGTGACGGATTACGATTGCTGGCATCCCGATCATGATCACGTCACGGTCGAACAGGTGATAAAGGTACTGGGTGAGAATGCGGAGAAGGCCAGGCGGCTGATCGCGCGCGTTGCGCCCAAACTCGGACCGGTGCGCACACCGTCGCCGCTCGGCATCGAACATACGCTCGATACGGCTTTCATCACCGCGCAGGATAAATGGGACCCCGAAATATACGCCAAGCTCGAAGCCGTGGCCGGCCGGGTGTTGCGGAGGCATTGATACAATGGATTTCAAATCGGTCATTCGCTCGATTCCGGATTATCCCAAACCGGGGATCATCTTTCGGGACATCACGACGCTTCTGGGCGACGCGCGCGCGTTCCGGCATGCGGTCGATGCGTTGGTGCGGCCTTATCGCGGTGTTCGCATCGATCGGGTCGCTGGCATCGAGGCGAGGGGGTTCATTCTCGGCGGCGCGGTCGCCCATCAATTGTCGGTCGGCTTCGTTCCGATACGCAAAAAGGGCAAGCTTCCCTGGCAAGTGCTGAGCGAGGATTATGCGCTCGAATACGGCACAGACCGCGTGGAGATTCACACCGATGCCGTACAAACGGGTGAACATATCGTCGTGGTCGACGATCTTATCGCGACCGGCGGCACCTGCTTCGCAGCGATCCGGTTGCTCGAGCGCGCCGGCGCCAAAGTGATTGGCTGTTCATTCGCGATCGATCTTCCGGACCTTGGCGGCTCGGAAAAGCTTCGTGCGCTCGGCAAGGAAGTGAAGTCGCTCGTCACATTCGAGGGGCATTAGGTCGGTACAAGTCACTATCGAAACCGCGAAGGAAAAGATTTTCACGCGGAGGCGCGGAGCCGCAGAGAAAAAATTGAAAAGCCTGCTCGTCAATTTATGGAATAAAGACAGCGCGCCTTCGGCGCTCGATATGGGATTCGTTGTAACGCTCGCGTCGCGACTCCTCCGTGGCTCCGCGCCTCCGTGTGAAAATCTTTCTTGGGGTCGTAACGGCGTTGACGGGAATCCGGACATGGGTGTTATCGCAACATGAAAATCGCAGGGCGCGCCTGGCGCACCATCTGGCCGGACGGTGAGGACGCGGTCGAAATCATCGACCAGACGAAGCTGCCATTTGCGCTATCCGTTACGCGGCTTGAGAACGCAGAAGATGCTGCACGAGCAATCCGCGAGATGATCGTGCGCGGTGCGCCGTTGATCGGTGCCACCGCGGCCTACGGGCTTGCACTCGCCGTGCGCAAAGATGCGTCCGATGAAAATCTCGATCGTGCCCATGCGCTGCTTCTCGCCACGCGGCCCACGGCAATCAATCTGCGTTGGGCGCTCGATCGCATGAAAGCGCGTTTGCAGAACCGCCCGCGCGATCAGCGGGCGGACATCGCGTGGCGCGAAGCGGCTCTCATCTGTGACGAGGATGTCGAAACCTGCCGCCGCATCGGTGAAAATGGTCTTGCCATTTTTCGTGCGGCAACCGAACGAAAGAATGGCGAACGTTTGAATGTGCTGACGCATTGCAATGCCGGCTGGCTCGCCTGCGTCGATTGGGGAACGGCGCTTGCTCCCATCTATATGGCGCATGATGCCGGCATTCCGCTTCATGTCTGGGTCGATGAAACACGTCCGCGCAATCAGGGCGCCTCGCTGACCGCGTTCGAACTCGGCTCGCATGGCGTTCCGCACACGATCATCGCCGACAATGCCGGTGGTCATTACATGCAAAGCGGCGCGGTCGATCTCTGCATTGTCGGAACGGATCGCGTTGCCGCCAATGGCGATGTGGCGAACAAGATCGGTACCTATCTGAAAGCGCTCGCCGCGCGCGACAACAACGTGCCCTTCTATGTCGCGTTGCCGGGCTCGACGATCGACTGGACGGTTGCCGGAGGCCGTGAAATTCCCATTGAAGAGCGTTCGGCGGACGAGTTGCTGAAGATGACGGGCCGCACGAAGTCCGGCGATATCGTAACGGTCGAAATCGCGGCACCCGGCAGCGGTGCGGCCAATCCGGGCTTCGATGTAACGCCGGCGCATCTGGTTACGGCGCTTATTACCGAGCGTGGTGTTTGCCCGGCGACAAATGAAGGTCTGCTCTCGCTTTTCCCGGAGCACAGACCGCAACGACAGGACAGAAAATGAAAAGCCGTTGGTCCGATTCGGAAGCTAAGGAATTTGTCGACCGCTACGCGCCGAAGACTATCGGCGAGGATCTCGCTCTGCGTGTTTACACCACGCGTCTGCTTGGCGGTGATCCGCGGCTCGTGCTGCATGGTGGCGGAAATACATCCGTCAAGACACAGATGGATGATCTGCTCGGCGAGCCGGTGGATGTAATTTGTGTGAAGGGTTCGGGCTGGGACATGGGCAATATCGAGCCCGCCGGCCTGCCGGCGGTGAAACTCGCGCCCTTGCGCCGCTTGCGCGCTCTGGACCGGCTTTCCGACGAAGACATGGTCAATTACCAGCGCATCAATCTGCTCGATTCGGCGGCGCCTAATCCGTCGGTCGAGACGTTGTTACATGCATTCCTGCCGCACAAATATGTCGATCATACCCATTCCACCGCCGTGCTGGCGCTGACCGACCAGCCGGATGGCGACGAAATCGCGCGCGAGCTGTTCCGCGAGCGCCTTGCTTACGTGCCTTACACGATCCCCGGCTTCGCGCTGGCCAAAAGCGTGGCCGATGTTTTCGATCGCAATCGCGCTGTCGAAGGGCTCGTGTTGCTGCAGCACGGTATATTTACGTTCGGCGAGACCGCGCGCGAAGCCTATGAACGCATGATTGCGTTTGTTACCCAGGCGGAAGAACGTCTGGCGCGCGGACGCAAAAGCTTTGCTCCAGCCCGGCTTCCGGAAAAGCTCGCGGAAGTGGCCGATATTGCTCCGATCCTGCGCGGCGCTTGCGCGGTATCGCGTGACGACATGGCCGGTACCGTCAAGCGGCAAATACTTTGCTTCCGAACCTCGCCTGCGATTCTCGATTATGTGAATGGTGCGGAGCTTGCGCGCTATTCGCAGCAGGGCGTGGTGACGCCCGATCATACGATCCGGACCAAGAACTGGCCGCTTCTTGTACCACCGCCTGGAGCAGCCGAGCTGAAGGAATGGGCGCCGGTCGTTGAAAAAGCTGTTGCCGATTATGTTGCGCATTATCACGACTATTTTTCCCGCAACAATGCGCACGCCGAACCCAGAAAATCCGAGCTCGATCCGTTGCCGCGTGTCGTGCTGGTACCGGGTGTCGGCCTGTTTGGCGTCGGCGCCAGCGCGAAAGATGCCGCCATTGCCGCCGACATCGCCGAGAATACCGTCGAAGTGATTACCGATGCCGAAGCGATCGGACGCTATCAGCCGATCCCGGAGGCGGACATGTTCGATGTCGAATATTGGTCGCTCGAACAGGCGAAGCTCGGCAAATCCGCCGAGAAATCGCTTGCGCGCCAGGTAGCGGTGGTGACTGGCGGAGGCTCAGGAATTGGCGCAGCAACGGCCAAGGCTTTGGCGCGGGCGGGTGCAGAGGTGGCCGTGCTCGATCGCGATCTCGCGGCTGCTACAGCGGTCGCCCGCCAATGCGGCAAGACAGCGATTGCCGTCCAATGCGATGTAATAGGGCCCGGGAGTGTCGAAGCGGCGTTCGACACAGTCGCCACGGCATTTGGCGGCGTCGATATCGTCGTATCCAATGCGGGCGCGGCTTGGCAGGGCAAGATCGGGACGGTCGACGCGGCGGTCTTGCGGGAATCGTTCGAACTGAATTTCTTCGCGCATCAGAATGTGGCGCAGAACGCGGTGCGCATCATGCAGGCGCAGGGAACAGGTGGCTGTCTGCTCTTCAACACCTCCAAACAGGCTGTAAATCCCGGCCGCGATTTCGGACCCTACGGCCTGCCGAAGGCATCGACACTATTCCTGATGAAACAATATGCGCTCGATCATGGCCGCGAGGGCATCCGCGCCAATGCGGTCAATGCGGACCGCATCCGCTCCGGTCTGCTGACCGACGATATGATCGCCGCGCGCAGCAAAGCGCGGGGCGTCGCGGAAGCTGATTACATGAGTGCCAATCTGCTCGGC
>DASXXW010000107.1:0-8486 GCA_036502865.1 Rhizomicrobium sp. | reverse complement strand
GGCCTCGTGCCTACCATGGGTGCACTCCATGCCGGCCACCTCTCCCTCGTCGAAGCCGCGAAAAACCGCGCCGCGCGGGTGGTCGTCACCATCTTCGTCAACCCGACGCAATTCGCGCCGCATGAGGATTTCGACCGCTATCCGCGCGATCTGGACCACGACCTCGCCCTCCTCGCCGATCAGGGCCTCACCGATCTCGTCTTCGCGCCTACGGTCAGCGAGCTCTATCCCGCGGGCTTCGCGACAAAGATCGAGATGGCGGGACCGGCGCTTGGGCTCGAAGCGGATTTCCGTCCGCACTTCTTTTCCGGCGTCGCTACCATCGTCGCCAAGCTGTTGATTGCCGCGGCTCCCGATATCGCCGTGTTCGGCGAGAAGGACTATCAGCAGCTTCTCGTGATCCGCCGACTGGTACGCGATCTCGGACTCGATATCGAAATCCTGGGCGCGCCGATCCTGCGCGAGGCAGATGGTCTCGCCATGTCGTCGCGCAACGCCTATTTGGCGCCGCGCGAACGCGAGATCGCGGCAGAGCTCAACCGCATACTTGCCGATGCGGCGGCGAGGATTCGGAACGGGATGTCAGTTGTTGCCGCCGAACATATGGGCCGGGAAGCGGTTCTCGCCGCAGGCTTCGACTCCGTCGATTACCTAGCCGTGCGCGACGCAAACACGCTGGCGAAGATTGAAACAACGTCGGCTGAAATGCGTATCCTCGTCGCGGCGACGATCGGGCGAACGCGCCTTATCGACAACATGGCGGTTAATCCGTGAACGCCGCTCTCGCCCTTTGATTATCTTACGTCTCCTTCTTTCGTTAGGCGAGACGGAATGATGGATAGAGTGGTTCACGATCAACATCGTCTGTCATCCCCGTAGCAGCGGGGATCCAGATCGCCGCTCCTTCCGGATAGGTCACGCTGCTGGGTTCCCGCTTGCGCGGGAATGACAAGCACGGCGGCCGTGTTTTTTGCCCTGCGGATTAGGCCGGTGTGATTGCTTAAAGCGGGCGGGTCGGTGCCTCAGGCTGATTCAGATGGGTGGCTAGCTCCGCCTCGCGCTTCAAAATCTGCTCGACCTCATCCGCGATCGCAGACCAGCGTTGAGCGATCTCGAGATAGGCGACCTTCTGGTCGTCCTGGTTCGCTGCCTGCGCGCGCTTCAGGGCCTCGAGAGACAGGTTCCGGTAGAACGCTACGCGCTCCGTACCGGCGAGCGCTTCGATCGAACGACCCACTATTGCCCCTGATGCATGAGAACCCCTGAAACGGGAAAACCGCTCGCACCCAATTGGTTCCATTGATAAATGTTGAAAGCCGAGCTGCCGCCTATAAGAGGCCGAGTGCTGCCAGTTCCGCGCAAAGCGCATCAGGCAGACCTTTGCCACGCTTCAACCCGCGCGCATCCGGTGGCGCATCCTTGGGATCGAGATAGCGCCAGCCCTGGAATGGCCGATGCGCGCGTCGCAATGTCGGGATCAGTTCAGGATCGTAAACCAACCCGCATTTTGGCGGTCCGTTCTTGCTCCGCACTTCCCGGATGTCGAGGAATTTCTGCCGCGCCGCGATCTGTCCTCTGATGACCCAGAAAAGCGATCCGCCATCGAGCAATTCCGGCGCGCGTTTCGGCGTCTGCCGCGTCGTATGGATGAGTTCGGGTTTTGCGCGTTTCTTCTTCAGCGCAGCGATGCGCCCCGCCTGCCAGCGTGCCAATTCTTCGAGCGTGTCCACACCGACGCAAAGCTTGATCAGATGCAGCGTCATGCAGCTTTCGCTGCCTTCGCAAAACGCACCAGGACCGCGCCTTCCGAGACCTGATCGCCGGCCGAGGCTTCCACGCTTTCGATTTTCGTATCCATCGGCGCGGCGAGCGTATGCTCCATCTTCATGGCCTCAAGCACGATCAAAGGCTGACCGCGCTTCACTGTTTCATCGGGTTTTGTCAGTACACGGATGATCTTACCCGGCATGGGCGCCATGATGCGGTCCGACGCCGCCTGCCCGGAATCGGCATCGCCCAAAGGATCATGCGGAGCAAACATCCAGGTTTCGCCCTGCTCCATCACGGCGATGTCGCCGGAAGCAAGTCGCACAGCATTCGTGTGTCCGCCAGCCCGGATTTCCGCGCCGTCGCTGCGAAGCGTCAACCCGCCACCGCGATGGTGAGTGGCCGTGATTTTCGTATGGGCGGCGTCGCGACCGAACTCCAATATCTCCTGCGCTTCTCCGAACAAACGAAAACCATCCTGCGCTTCCCAGGGATCGCGGCGTCCTGCACCTCCGCTTCGTTCGCCGATAACGAAAAGAGCTGCGCGCGCTCGGGCCTCCGGAGTCGGCTGCGAGGCAATGAGCGCATCGAGATGGCGGGGAATGAACCCGGTATCGACATCGCCTGCAATGAATTCCGGATGGCGCAGCGCGCGCACGAGAAATCCCGCATTGGTTTGCACGCCGGCAATTTCGCTATCCGCCAGCGCGTTAGCGAGCTTGTGCGCCGCACCCTCGCGGGTTTCATCCCACGCAATCATTTTGGCGATCATGGGATCGTAATAGGTCGACACGGTATCGCCTTCGCGCACACCGGTATCGACGCGGACACCATCGCCATCCAAAGGCAGGCGCAAACGCTCGAGTCTGCCGATGGACGGCAGAAATCCTTTGCGTGGATCTTCGGCATAAAGCCGCGCCTCGACGGCGTGGCCGCGCGGGCGAAGCTCGTTCTGCTTCAGCGGAAGCGGCTCGCCCGCCGCAACGCGCAACTGCCATTCGACGAGATCGAGACCGGTGATCATTTCCGTGACGGGATGCTCGACCTGCAATCGCGTGTTCATCTCCATGAACCAGAAGCGGTCAGGCTTCAGCCCGTCCGAAGCATCGGCGATGAATTCGACCGTGCCCGCGCCGACGTAACCCACGGCCTTTGCGGCCTTCACTGCTGCCTCGCCCATTTGCGCGCGCATGCTCTCGCTCATGCCGGGCGCAGTCGCTTCTTCGATCACTTTCTGATGGCGACGCTGGAGCGAACAATCCCGCTCGAAGAGATAAACGGCGTCGCCAAGCGTATCGGCAAAAACCTGCACTTCGATATGCCGCGGTCGCGAAACATATTTCTCGATCAGCACGCGGCCATCGCCGAAAGCCGAATTCGCTTCGCGCTGCGCGCCTTCCAGCGCCGCTTCGAATTCGCCCGCATCATCCACCCGGCGCATGCCTTTGCCGCCACCGCCGGCAACCGCCTTGATCAACACGGGAAAGCCGACTCGTGCAGCCTCTTTAGCAAGACGCGGTGGCGACTGGTCGTCGCCGAGATAGCCTGGAACCACGGCGACGCCCGCGTCAGACATGATTATTTTCGCGCGATCCTTGAGCCCCATGGCGCGGATGGCTGCGGGCGGCGGCCCGACAAACACGATGCCGGCTTTCGCGCAGGCTTCCGCAAATTCGGCGTTCTCCGAGAGGAACCCATAGCCCGGATGGATCGCATTCGCGCCGGTTTGTTTGGCCGCGCCGATCACCGCCGCAATATCGAGATAACTTTCGCGCGCCGGTGGCGGGCCAATCCGCACCGCCTCGTCCGCCATCGCCACATGCGCGGCCTGCGCATCCGCATCCGAATAGACCGCGACGGTAGATATCCCCATCCGATGTGCGGTCCGCATCACGCGAATGGCGATCTCGCCCCGATTGGCAATCAGCAGTTTGTGGAACATCCCTACCACTTCCTAGTCTCTGGCATCCTTGTAACGGGAAGAGTGAATAAGCGCCGCTTTTTCTTCTGCCGCCCGGCTCATGCCCCCCCAGCGACGACGGAAGCACATCAGTCACGCTGTTTTTCGCTAATTACTTCCCAGCACGGCGAAGGCAAACGCCGGCAATTTACCGGTCTGGAGCGTCCAGGCGTCGTTTGCGTTGGTGCAGGTCCCGCCGACATCGTCCGAGCAATAGGATGCCGTCACAGCCGGGTCGATTTCGTCCGTTACATTGAGGTCCGCTCCACCCCAAAAATTCGCGTCGCTGCTGTCGGTGCTGATCACGATCCAATATTGCGTCCCACCGCTTACCTGAATGCCCTTTTTGTCCGAGGCCGCGAGCAGCACGCAACAACTCAGAAAATGCGGCAGATTCTTCAGGTGCCAAGTTTCGATCGGTGCGCCCGGCAAGCCGTTCGCGTCCGCGTTCAGACTGACAACAACTTCGTTGGTCCCCGTGATCGCGGAGACGGCAATTTCGATTTTCGTGACCGTGTGATCTCCCGTCGGCGTGAACGCTGAAGCCGGCCAGAGCTCCTCGAACCCCTGCGCTGCATTGGGTCCGCTGACCGTCGCTCCCAGGCTCGCCCAATAAACGCCTTTGGGATCTTTGGTAGCAAGATTGTCGAATATTTTGACCAGACCGGGATCGGCGAGATCCACTGGCGTGTAGGACAGGATGGACCCCTGACCAACAATTTCCTGTCCGTCATTGCGGAAAGTAATTCCGTCCTTCGAACCGGCGAATGCAGACGTGCCGGCGACCGCAATCAGGGCTAATAGCGGCAATGTTTTCCCGATCATGCCGTTTCTCCGGTTCGAATTTTGCGACAGCGAAGCGCAGAATTATCCGTCATAGCCCGGTCCTATTTGCTTCCCAGAACGGCGAATGCCAGTGATGGCGTTATTGTCGAGGGTTGCCATCCATAGACGTTGTCGTAATTCGCCATGCTTTCCGAATCCACTTGATCCTCAGACTCCTCTAGCCAGTCGGCCCAGGTGGAACCTTCTTTCGAATTGGTGCTGAGCACGATCCAGTATTGTTTGCCTGCCTTGATCGCGATCCCTTGCGCGTCTTTCGCCGTCTCGACAACGCAACAGCTGCCCTGTGGCGGAAGATCTTTCAGGTTCCAGCTCTTCAGCGCGTCGCCGGGCACGCCATCCGCATCGCTATTGAGACTAAGGACCAGGCCGTTCTTACCAGTGTAGATGCTGACCGGAACTTCGATTTTGGTCACAACATGATCGGCCGCCGGCGTGAAAGGTGCCGCTGACCAGGATTGCAGCGCGCCGCCGCCGCCGCCACGAATTTCCACACTGGTGAGGTCCAGATAAAGCGCCTTGGGATATTTGTGGGCGAAATTGTCAAAGATTGTGACAAGGCCTTTGTCATCCGCCGTTGCGCGCGCCCCCGACAACGCATGCACCGGGGCCGACGCTCCGATAACCAAAACCGTCGCCAGCGCCAGCGATCGAATATCGATCATAAGTGCCTCCCAACAATCCTTACCAGAAGGCATCGCATTTGTGCTGCGAAGGCCTGCAGTCGACAAAGATGCGCCCGTCCTGGGAGAGCCGCAAGGGAGGAACTCGAGCGGCGATGGCTTACATACGAAATACACCAAATCTTGTTTCCGGAACCGGAGCATTGAGGCTGGCGGATAAGGCGAGCGCCACGACCCGGCGCGTGTCGGACGGCGCAATGATGCCGTCATCCCATAACCGCGCGGTGGCGTAGTAGGGATTGCCCTCGTCCTCGTATTTCTGGCGGATCGGCGCCTTGAAGGCTTCGGCCTGTTCCGGCGTCCATTTGTCGGCATCGCGGTGCACCGTGGCAAGGACACTCGCCGCCTGCTCGCCGCCCATCACCGAAATGCGCGAATTTGGCCAGGAGAACAGGAAGCGTGGGCTATAGGCCCGGCCGCACATACCGTAATTACCCGCTCCATAAGAACCGCCGATCAATACCGTAATCTTCGGCACATGCGCGCAGGCCACCGCAGTGACCATCTTGGCGCCGTCCTTGGCGATGCCGCCGGCTTCATATTTCCGGCCGATCATGAAGCCCGAGATGTTTTGCAGGAACAGCAGGGGTATGCGCCGCTGGCTGCACAATTCGATGAAATGCGCGGCTTTCAGCGCGGATTCCGAGAACAGGATTCCGTTGTTTGCAACGATGCCCACCGGCATGCCTTCGATATGGGCGAAGCCGGTGACGAGTGTGGTGCCGTATAATTTCTTGAATTCGTCGAGCACCGAACCATCGACGAGACGCGCGATCACTTCGCGCACATCATACTGAACCGAGAGCGATTGCGGCACGATGCCGTCGAGTTCGTTCGCATCGTAAAGTGGGGCCTTAGGTTCCACGAGCGGAATATTCGACGACTTTCTCACGTTCAGATTGGAGACGATGCGGCGCGCAATGGCGAGCGCATGCGCGTCGTCGGTCGCGTAATGATCGGCAACGCCGGAAATGCGCGCATGCACTTCGGCGCCACCGAGATCCTCGGCGCTTACGACTTCGCCCGTGGCCGCTTTGACGAGCGGCGGTCCGCCGAGGAAGATCGTGCCCTGCCCTTTGACGATGATTGTTTCATCGGACATGGCGGGAACATAGGCACCACCAGCCGTGCAGGAGCCCATGACGGAGGCGACCTGAGGAATCCCCAGCGCCGACATGTTCGCCTGATTGTAGAAGATGCGGCCGAAATGCTCGCGATCGGGAAATATCTCTGCCTGGTTCGGGAGATTGGCGCCGCCGGAATCGACCAGATAAATGCAAGGCAGACGGTTTTCGCGCGCGATCTCCTGCGCGCGCAGATGTTTCTTCACCGTCAACGGATAATAAGTGCCGCCCTTGATGGTCGCATCGTTGCAGACGATCACGCATTCGCGGCCCTCGACGCGGCCGATGCCAGTGATTATTCCCGCAGCGTGGATATCGCCGTCATACATACCGAAGGCTGCAAGCGGCGAAAGTTCTAGAAACGGCGCGCCGGGATCCAGCAGTCTTTCCACACGTTCGCGCGGGAGCAGCTTGCCGCGTTCCGTATGACGTTTCCGCGAGCGTTCGTCTCCGCCCAACGCAGCCGTTTCCATGCGCGATTTCAGCTCGGCGACAAGCTTTTCCATCGCCGCTGCATTCGCTTTGAACGATGCGTCGCGCGGATTGATTGCGGATTTGAGGATTGTCATACGCGCTCGATCGCCACGGCTGTCGCCTCGCCGCCGCCTATGCAGAGCGAGGCTATACCGCGCTTCAGGCCGCGCTTCTCCAGTGCATTGAGAAGCGTGACGACAATGCGCGCGCCCGATGCACCGATGGGATGTCCCAATGCACAAGCGCCGCCATTCACATTCACCTTCTCATGCGGCAATCCGAGATCGCGCATGGCAATCATGGCCACACAGGCAAACGCTTCATTGATCTCGTACAGATCGACCTGATCCTTGTTCCAGCCTGACTGCGCCAGAACCTTTTCGATGGCGCCGACCGGTGCAGTGGTGAACCAGCGCGGCTCCGCGGCATGGCTTGCCTGCGCAACAATGCGCGCAACAGCTTTGAGACCGTGTTTCGTTGCAAAATCTCCGCGCGCAAGAACCAGTGCCGCTGCGCCGTCCGAAATCGAAGATGAGTTCGCCGCCGTGACCGTGCCGTCTTTGGCGAAGGCCGGTTTCAGCGTCGGAATCTTTGCCGGGTCCGAGCGGCGCGGCTGCTCATCCGTTGCGATTTCGCTCTCGCCGCCTTTGCCGGAGATTTTCACGCCCGCGATTTCGGCTGCGAAAGAGCCATCGGTCTGTGCGCGTTTGGCGCGCGTGAGCGACTCCACCGCATAGGCATCCTGGTCGGCGCGGGTGAACTGATAATGGCGCGCGGCATCCTCGGCATAAGTGCCCATGAGGCGGTGCTCATAGGCGTCTTCGAGACCATCGAGAAACATATGGTCCTTGATTTCTCCGTGCCCCAGCCGGTAGCCGCCGCGTGCTTTGGGCAGCAGATAGGGCGCGTTCGTCATCGACTCCATTCCACCGGCGACGACGATGTTCGCGCGTCCGGCGGCAAGCTGGTCCGATCCGATCATGATTGCTTTCATGCCCGAACCGCAGACTTTGCTGATGGTCGTGCACGGCACGCTGTCGGGCAGCCCGGCGAACCGCGATGCTTGTCGGGCCGGCGCCTGACCGACACCCGCGGGCAGCACACAACCCATCAGCGTTTCCTCGATCTGCTCCGGAACAAGTTCGGCACGCTCCAGCGCAGCGGTGATCGCGACGGCTCCAAGCTGCGGCGCCGATCGCGACGAAAGTTCGCCCTGGAACGCACCCATCGGCGTTCGCGCGCCGGACAGGATCACCGTTTCGGAAGTGGCCATAGGGAAGCTCCGTTATCAGTTGCAATCAGTTCGCCGTCGGGCGCTGTGCAGCCCGCGTATATCCGGCGCAATAAATGGCTTCTATGTCCGGCAAGGGCAAGCATCGCAGGCCCGGCGCGATCTGCAGCCACCGCTTGCCCCGCAATTGCGACGCAGGCCTTTGTCACAATACCTTTAAGAACGAACCCTAGCTTCGCGGCGGCCCAGCGAAAAGAAGAACCGATGACCGACGCCACCATGTCCATGCCGATCGCCCATTCCGGCAGGCCCCATCTCGACAGCAAGACCGGAAAGGGTACTGCCGTCGTCTTCATCCTGCTGCTGTTGGGTGGCATAGCCTATGCGGGGTTTGGCTTCCTGAA
>DASXXW010000106.1:0-10995 GCA_036502865.1 Rhizomicrobium sp. | reverse complement strand
CTGCAAGCATCGCATACATGGAGGGCGTACCGATCGACACGCTTAAACGATCACGCGCGAAGGACGTCAGGATTGCGGCCGGATCGAAACGCGAGACGAGATGAACCTCCGCGCCACTGACAAGCGAGCCCAAGAGAACGCCCGTCAAACCAAGAATGTGCGAAAGCGGCAGGATCGCGAGCACGCGGTCTTCCGATGAAAGCCTGCGTGCCTCGGCCGATGCATGCGCAACAAACATCAGATTGCGGTTTGAGAGCATCACGCCTTTCGGACGGCCAGTCGAGCCGGATGTATAAATCAGCAGCGCAATGTCGTCGGCAGGGTCGCCGGCTTTCTGTTCCGGTTGGGTGTTTTCATTCAACGCGCCCAGCATAATCCGTCCGCATTCCGCCGGATCGGCAGTTTCTGCGCTATAACTTTCGCCGTGCCGCCGTGCATGCAGCGACGCATCCGATGTGAATATCGCACGTCGCGCGCCGCTATGCTGGCGTATCTCTTCCAGTTCGCGCGCCGAAAGCCGTGCATTGACGATGACGGGCCACGCGCCAATCAGATTGCAGGCGAAATATAGAATGACGGCGATGCAGGAATTCTCGCATACCAGCATGACGCGGTCGCCCTGCCGGATGCTGGATTGTTGCAACCAATCTGCTGTCCTGTTCACCGCGCGATCGAGTTCGGAGTAGCTGAGGCGGCGTCCGCCTTCCACAAGCGCAATGGAATCCGGGGCGAGCTGCGCGCGAATTGGAATGATATCGCGGACAAGTGGCAGTACAAATTCCGGAGATGATCCGCGCATTGTTACACCGCCTGTGGCTGAAGACTGGTTTTGCTTTTGGTCGAGTCGCGACTGCCGGCTCCCGCTCCGCGTTTGCGATCGCGCCGGCTGCTTGCAGCAAGAACCACGCTGGAGAGATGGTCGGCGAGTTCTGTGGCGTGATCGCCGACCATGGTGCGGTGGCGCCCTGGAACAATGTGGATGTCCAGCTTCCGTACCAAAGAACTCCAGATACGTTCGGGATCGTCGGGGAATTCCGGATCGGGCCGGGACGCTTTGAGGAAGACAATCTTTCCCGGATAGTAGTTCGGCATGTAATGCGCGAGCGCAACGCTGCCGGCCTCGCGGACGCGAAGCAGCGGCGCGGGCAGGTCGGGATTCTGGTCCAGCAACCAATCGCGTAGGCGCGTGCCCGCATCTTTGCGCGGTGCAAACGGGCGCAACTTTGCAAACACAGACGGTAGGGATTGACGTAGCGGCTTATGCGCCAGGCGACCCGCCAGATGGAGGGTTCGGCGCGCGCGCATTTTGAGGCGCGAGATTCGCGGCCATGTCGATGGATGCGCGTAAGCGTCGATGAGGACCGGTGGCGCCGTTTCAAGATTTTCGCGGCGCAGCCGTCGCGCCATTTCCAGCGCCACAAGGCCGCCGAACGAATAGCCGGAGAGCCTATATGGACCTTCTGGCTGCAAAGCGCGCAAATGATCGAGATAGAGCGCGGCCATTTCATCGATCGATTCGAGAGGGGGCTGCACGCCGTCCAACCCTTGCGCCTGCACGGCATAGACGGGCGAGGGGATGCGAATGGCCCGGCCCAGCGCGGCAAATTCCATCACCGTGCCGCCTATACCGTGCACGATGAAAAGCGGCGCGCTGTTATCTCCGGCCTTCAGCAGAACGAGCGGCGAGAATTTTGGGGCGGCGGTTTCTCCGGCGATAACATTCGCGAGCGCTTCGATGGTTGGCGCATCGTAGATGAGTGTTATCGGCAGTTTGATTCCCGTTTCGCGTTCGATCTCGAGGAACAGGTTGACGGCAATGAGGGAATCGCCACCGAGATCGAAGAAATTATCATCGGGAGCAATAGCCGACATGCCGAGCATACGGCTCCAGATTGCCTCAAGTCGCGCTACCAGATCCGCATGGTTTGATTGTTGTATTTCCGGCCCGGAACTCATGACGCTTTCGCCAGTGCGGAGAGCGCGGCCGGCCGGGCCCGCGTGTGCCGCCGGCGTTTCGCGTCCACGATCTGTTCGAGCCAGGCGCGAAAAACCGGAGAGGCTGGAGGCTGCCACCCGGATTCTGGCCTGCGTTTGATCGCAGGGAAATCGCCCATCAGCGAGTCGCTTTTCCCGGCTTTAGCGCGCGCGGCGAAGAGTTTCAGCTGCGCCGCTTCGGCCGCAGTGAAGTAATTTGCCGGCAGCGACGGATAGGTTTCGCTTTCGCCGGCGAGATATCGGCGCACATCGCGGTGATATTCGCGGCTCAAAGTCGCCGGGTCGTATTCCGGATGACCCTGACAGAACAGCAAATCATTGCGCTGGCGCTTGACGAATAGATCGACACCGGCGTCCGGCGTCCAGGTCAGAATCCGATAGCCACATTCTGCCAGTGCAGCTTCGCCGACCTCGTTCCAGCGCGAATGCGCAACCTTGATTGGCGCTGCAAGCTTCGCAGTGAAGTAATCATGCCCGGCAATGACATGATCGAAAATCCCGAAGCGTTTTTCCGGCAGGCGTTGCCGCTCGACTCCATCGTAATGGAGTACGGCGGCATGTGCGGCGAGACAGGAAAAAACGGTGGAAGGGCCATCGTCCGAAACCCAGTCGAACAGACGTGCAAGTTCCGTCCAGTAAGGTTCGAGGCGCAGATCGGACGATCTCGGTTCGGTGCCCGTTACAATCAACGCATCGAGTCCGGCTTCCGGCAATTCGCGCGCGTTTCTATAGGCATTTCTTCGCAAATGATTCCGGCCCGTTTCGCCGCGGGGAATGCCCGCCAGAGAAAAGAAACTGACGCGCACCAAGAGTTCATTTGCCGCCGCGCCAAGCAGATTGAAAAATTGGCGCTCCGTACGTTCGAGCGCGGCATCGGGCATGTTGTTGACGAGGCCGAGCTCGATGCAGAATTCGCTGCCGGTCTTGCGGCGCCGTCCTGCGCGATGATGGGGCGCTGCGACCACGGCCATGCTCAGCCTCGCGCTGCGGCAACGCGCAGGCGCGCAGGTTCCGTGGGTGCGAGATGCTCTGCCGCCTGCAGTGCCTGTGCGAGGTCGGCGATGATGTCGTCGCCATGTTCGACGCCGATGGCGAGGCGGATCATCTCGGGCTTCACGCCGACGCGTTCGAGTTCCGCGGGTGTGAGCTGGCGATGTGTCGTGGAGGCCGGATGGCAGGCGAGCGATTTCGCATCGCCGATATTGACCAGCCTCTTGAACAGTTTCAGCGCGTCATAGAAACGCTTGCCGGCTTCGAAACCGCCGCGCACGCCAAAGGTGAGGAACGGGGCCCCCTGTCCGCCGAGATATTTCTTTGCCAGTGCGAAATAGGGATCGCCGCCGAAACCGAGATAATTACACCATTCGACATTGCGATGCATCGCGAGGTAATTTGCAACGCGATTGGTATTGGCGAGATGCCGCTCCATTCGCAGCGCAAGCGTTTCCGTGCCTTGCAGCAGCAGGAACGCCGCAAGTGGCGAAAGCACGGAGCCCGTATTGCGCTGATGGACGGTGCGGCAGCGCGCGACATAGGCGGTGTCGCCATATTGCTCCGTATAGACGACGCCGTGATAAGCCGGCTCGGGCTCCGTCAGCATCGCAAAACGGCCGCGATGTTCCTTCCAGGGAAAGCGGCCGCTATCCACGATCGCGCCGCCCATCGTTGTGCCGTGACCGCCGAAGAATTTGGTCAGCGAATGCACCACGATGTCCGCGCCGTGGCGGATCGGCTTGAGCAGGATCGGCGTGGCGATGGTATTGTCTACGATCAGCGGCACGCCGTTGCGGTGCGCCACCTCAGCTAATGCTTCGATATCGGCGACATTGGCGGCCGGATTGCCGATGCTCTCGCAATAGACGGCGCGCGTATTGCCGTCGATCAGTTTCTCGACATCGGCAGGATCGTCGCTTGCCGCAAAGCGCACATCGATTCCCTGCTTGCGCAACACATGCTCGAAGAGCGTGTAAGTGGCGCCGTAGAGTTGCGGAAGCGAGACGATATTAGTTCCGGATTCGGCGATATTGACGATGGCGTAATGGATCGCAGCCATGCCGGAGCCGACACAGAGTGCGCCCGCTCCGCCTTCGAGCGCGGCAACACGCTGCTCCAAAACCGCAACGGTCGGATTGCCGAGGCGCGAATAGATATTGCCGGGCACTTCGAGATCGAACAACGCCGCACCGTGATCGGCGCTGTCGAATTCGTAAGCCACGGTCTGATAGATCGGCACCGCGACGGATTTCGTCACCGGATCCGTTTCGTATCCTGCGTGAATGGCTATTGTGTCGTCGCGCATCGCTGCCTGAGCCATGAGTGAAGCGCAGGGGAGAAGCACATATGAACGGCGCCGAAAGCCTGCTCGCTTCGCTTGCCGCGGGGGGAGTCGAAGTCTGCTTCATGAATCCGGGCACTACCGAGATTCATCTCGTCGAAGCACTCGATCGCGTGCCCGGCCTGCGCGGCGTGGGGTGTCTGTTCGAAGGTGTGGCGTCCGGCGCGGCCGACGGCTATGCGCGGATGACGGGCAAGCCGGCATGCACTCTGTTCCATCTGGGGCCAGGCCTCTCGAACGCCCTGGCCAATTTGCATAATGCGTGCCGCGCCAGGGTGCCGGTGGTGAACATCGTGGGTGACCACGCCACTTTTCACCTGCCTTTCGACCCGCCGCTCGCCTCCGATATCGAGGGAATCGCCCGGCCTTTCTCGAAATGGCTGAGATCCTCCGGGACGGCAGGGGCGGTCGGCCGCGACGGCATGGAAGCTCTCGCCGCAGCGCAGGCTGCACCCGGCCGGATCACCACCCTTGTCGTTCCGTCCGATGTGGCGTGGGGCGAAGGAGCAGGCATCGCCACGCCGCTGCCGGTTCCCCGCGCCCCCCTGCCGTCGCAATCCCTGATCGAGGAGGCGGCACAGCTTCTGCGCAACGGCGCACGCACGGGGATCGTGCTCGGTTCGCACACAACGCAAGGCTCGGCATTGACTGCTGCGGGGCGTATCGCCGCCGTCACGGGCGCGAAGCTTCTGGCGCCCTTCGCGTTTGCGCGCATGGAGCGCGGCGCCTGCCGGCCGCCGGTCGAACGGATTCCCTACATCACCGAGCAGGCGCTGGCACAGCTTGCGGAATTCCGGCAGCTTATTTTGGTTGGTGCGTCCGAGCCTGTCGCCTTTTTCGGACATCCCACGAAGCCGAGCCGGCTTGCGCCCGATGGCTGCAAGATCTTCACGCTGACTGCTCCGGAAGAGGATGGCGCGGGCGCGCTGGCATTACTTGCTGACGCGCTCGATGCAGAGAACACCAACCCGCTGCTGCAGCGCGCGGAGGCCGTCGAGGCGCCGCGCGGCGCGATAACGCTGGACGGCATTGCGAAGGCCGTTGCTTCCGTTCTGCCGGAAGGCGCGATTGTGGTGGACGAGTCCATCACTTCCGGCCGCGGGATGATGGCGGCGACCAGGGCTGCGCCGCCGCATGATTATCTGGTCAATACAGGCGGTTCGATCGGCCTCGGCACGCCCTTGGCCATCGGCGCGGCCATTGCGGCGCCCGATCGCCCGGTGCTGTGTTTGGAAGGTGACGGCAGCTTCATGTACACGCTGCAGGCGCTATGGACGGCGGCGCGGGAAAACCTCGCCATCACCACGATCGTCTTCGCCAATCGCATCTATGGCATTTTGAAAAGCGAACTCGCCGCGCTCGGAACAAATCCCGGGCCGCGCGCCGTGGAATCGCTCGATATCGCGCCGCCCGTGATCGATTTCGTTGTGTTGTCCGAGAGCCTTGGCGTTCCCGCAATTCGGGTTACGACGCTCGAGGATTTCGCTTCTGCCATGCGCCGCGGTATGGAAAGCCGCAAACCCAATCTGGTCGAAGTAGCGCTTTAGTTAAGTTACAACTCCACACTTCGGTGGGTGCTGATTACATCTGCGACAGGACGGTTGCGCGTTCGGCGGTTTCGGCAGTTGTGAGTCCGAGAGAGGCTGCCATATCCAGTTCGGTATGAGCTTCGTCCTTGCGCCCGGCATATAACAAAGCCTCACCCCATTTCAGATGCAGGCGGCCCCAATTCGGAGCAAATTGTCTGGCTTCGGCGAATTTTGCGAGTGCCAGATCGGCACGGTTCTTCCGCATCAGCGCTTCGCCCCACATTTCCAGCGGATCGGCGAATTGCGGACCTTTGGCATGGGCGCGGGCGAATTCCGCAATCGCGCCATCGAAATCGCCTTTCGCGAGCAGCATCTGCCCCCAATCCGTGTCCGCAAAGGGTATCGACGGCGAACGTGCGGCGACCAACGAAAACCAATGCGCGGCGCCCGCCCAATCCTGTTTCACCGCCGCGATGCGGCCGCGTTTGCGCGCGCAATCGTCACAATCCTCCGGCGTCCGGGCGATCAATGTCTCGGCGCCGGAAATATCGCCCGTATGCGCCAGCGCTTCCGCCCATAAGGGCCAGACATCGCGCCGCTCTTCCCAGTCGCGGTCTCCCATCTGTTTCATCGCCTGATCGGTGCGCGCGCTCCAGCGCACCGTATCCGTCCAGTCGCCGGCCTCAGAACTAATCAGCATCCACGCCAGCGGTATGTCGAAATTCGGTTTGCCGTGCCGTGTCTGCGGAATGAGAGCGGTGACACGACGCGCCTGAGCAAGGTCGTGATCCAGCGCGCTGTCCTGTGCATGATGATTGGCATAGTAGGGCAGGCCCTGCGCCGCAGCGCCGGTGATAGCCGCGATGGCGCCGGAATAATCACCTGCTTCTTCATCGCGAAACAGCATCCAGAATACGGGCATGGGCGTGCGCGTGGAAGGATCGAGAGAATCCTTTGGGTAGCGCGCAGCGTGACGGATGGTGGCGTTCAGATTGTCGAACGCGCCTTCTTCATGTTCGAGATTGTTTTCTGCGCCGGCAAGGAGCGCGAGCGCGCTGGCATCGTCGGGATCGAGCCGCACGGCGAGCTCGGCTTTGTCGCGTTCGCCATACATGTCGCCCTGCGACATACGCAATGACGCCCAGCTCGCATAGGCCAGCGATCGCGTGCGATCGTCACCACGCATGGCAAGCATCGGCATGATCGCTTCGGCTTCGGCGTAACGCTGGCGAAGTGCCAGATAGTCGATGTAACGCAGTGGGCGCGCGGCCGCGAACACATGCTCCGCAGCCTGCTGCACCAATTTGTCGAATCCGTCGCTGTTGCCGTCGAAGGTGGCGCCAGGTTGCAATCCGTAGCGCACGGTGAGCGCAAGCCCATGCGCCGTATGCACGACATCTCCGGTGACGTGCGTCTCGCTGCCGAGCCACATGCGCAAGTAATGATCAAGCTCGCCGATCGATATGCCCGTCTCGGGAATCTCCACGCGCACCGGCTCGACGGTGTCGCCCCTGTAGGAACCCGCGCCCTGCACGATGGAGAATGTTTGCTCCTGCATGGCGCCGAATTTGTCGAGCACGCGCGCAGCTACCACCGAACCGGTCAGCCCGGTTTGCGCCATGTCATTTGGAACAGAAAACGCTTCCACCACGAGATCGCGATCATGCGCGGCATTCCAGACCATCGCGCCGAGCCCGCAAACAACCAGCAGGATGACAAGACCGACGGCGATTTCGAGCGCCGATTTGGCATGGTCGCTGAAGCGCCGGAATTTCAGATGCGAGAGCGTGAACGGCTCTTCCTCGCGCATCTGCTCCTTTTGCATCGCGAGGAGTTCGGTGTGTTCGTCGATCAGCCGGTCGGCCTTCTCGCGGCTCGCGCTGGTGAAGGCGAGCGACGCGCCCAGCGCATCGATATTTGCACCGCCTCCGCCCGCGTTTTCGGTTTCGTCCGCCATCCGCCCCTGCAAGCCGCTCCGGCTGAGTCGCGAAGTATAGCGCAAGTGGCGGGCCGCCACCTTTCCGGCGGGCGCAGCCAACATATTTTCGCCCGCTTTGAAGCGCCGTCTCCCCTTCGCAAAGAGCAGGGTGATTCGCGATGCGTATTAGGCGCGGTGTGATGATGGTAGCGGCGGCTTTGGTGACGGCTGCGCCGGCCTGGGCCGACGGCGTGATGGCCGGAACGTTAAGCTGCCATGTCAGCCCGGGCTGGGGCTTTTTCGTGGCTTCCTCGCGCGAATTGCACTGCGATTTCCACCCTACCGATGGTGCGGCCGAGCATTACCGCGGCACGGTTTCGAAATTCGGCCTCGATCTCGGTTACACCACAGGCGGCATGCTGGTGTGGGATGTGGTTGCGCCGCAGATGGACCTCGAACCCGGTTCGTTGTCCGGCCAATACGCCGGCGCGACGGCGAGCATCACTGCGGGCGTGGGCTTCGGCGCAAATGCGCTGATCGGCGGCATTGCGCATTCCGTCACGCTTCAGCCGCTCAGCATGGAAGGCAATACGGGATTGAACCTCGCCGCGGGCCTTGGAGCTATTGCCCTGCATTACGAAGGCGGTGATACCGAAGCTGCGCCTCCGCCGCCTCCGCCGCAAGGGGAATAGAGACCTACCGGACTGTCATCCCCGCGAAAGCGGGGAGCCAGATTGGCGGCCCTTACGAAGAATTAGTTCTGCTGGGTTCCCGCTTGCGCGGGAATGACAGCGAATATCCCGCCTACCTAATTATTAGGTGGAGCGGCGTCGCCCGGCTTGCTGAACGGATCCTGGAACATATCGGCCGGCGCCGATACCGCGGGTTTCGATCCATCCGACTTCTCGTCGCTCACCGTGGAATCGAGAGCCTGATTGGCTTCGCGGTCGAAGCGGCTCTCCTCGACGCCAGCCACGCATCCCGCGTGATAGTCTCCGCTGCCCGTACATTGCCGCGCATCGAGCAGGGTGCGGCCGAAATCCACCCCGGCCATGTAGCTATCGGCGGGGTCGGATGTTTTCTGGGCCAATACGGGCGCAGAGGTCAGTGCAAGCGCGCATATGGCGCCAAAAGCGGATGTGAGTTTCAGCATCATTTTCGCCCAACTCCTGAAACGCGGGGCCGCCAGCGGCCTGGCGACCGGGGCGCAGTCTACGCGAGAGCGGTAAACGATTCTTTCCCGCTGGTTGCGGAAGGGGAGGTGAACCCGCCTGTATTTGAACAAACTTCTAATCAAGGAGTGCGCGAAATCCGCGTTTCGATACGGGTTGCGGAGGCATGCAAGACCGGGTGTCATCGGCGCTTCACGGATTCGGCGAAACATGCCGCCCGGAATGCGGTATGAGAAAAATCGGCAGAGGGGTTCAATGGCTCGGGTTTGTATCGGCTTCGCTGCGTGTGCGTTGTTTGCCGGCGCAGCGGGCTCCGCATGCGCGGATGTAACACTCTCGTCGAATGCAACGCAGAACATGGTTTGCACGGGCGGCGTATGTGCGCCGACGGCTGACAGCGCGACGCTCAACGTCAATGATCTCGAGACCCTGCTCGCTTCCGGCAATGTGGAGGTCACGACGACGGGCTCCGGCGTCCAGGCGAACAACATCGTCCACGGTGCAAATCTTTCCTGGTCCGGCCCAGCGACGCTGACGCTCGACGCGCACCAATCCATAACTATCGATACTGCGATCGCTGTTGCAGGAACTGGTGGGTTGAACTTGCGCACCAATGATGGCGGCAGCGGAGGCGCGTTGTTGTTTGGACCTGCGGGAAATATCACGTTCCAGACTCTGTCGAGCCCGCTTGCGATCAACGGCAACAGCTACACGCTGGTGAACAGCATTGCTGCCTTGGCGCAGACCGGCGGCAATGGCTTCATCGCGCTCGCACAGAGCTATGATGCGTCGGGTGACGGCGTCTATGCGGCATCGCCCGTGCAGAATTTGAGCGGAACCTTCGAGGGCCTGGGCAACACGATCTCCAATCTCACCATCACCGATTCGGGTCCGGACTATGTCGGGCTGTTTTCCGGCATCGCCACGACCGGAAACGTTCGCGATTTTGCTCTCTCAAACGTCACCATCACCAGTATCGATCAGGCCAATCTCGGCGTCGGCGCGCTTGCGGGCGAATCCGCGGGCCAGATTTTCGGTGTCTGGTCGAGCGGCGCTGTTACATCGGCGCGCAGCCCGGTTGGCGGCCTTGCCGGAAGTACAAATGGTGGGACGATCACCAACTCCTATTCCACCGCCGCAATCTCCGCCGGCGTGGATGGCGGTGGCGGCCTGGTGGGCGAGGCGGTTCGAACTACAATCGATAATTGTTATGCGGCGGGCGAGGTCAGCAACACGACGGCCACATGGATCGGCGGACTTCTCGGTTCGTCCGAGCGGGCCCGTATCGAATATTCCTTTGCGAGCGGAACGGTGCGCGGGCTAGGCGGTTCCGAGGGCGGCTCGGAAGCCGGCGGGCTGATCGGCATTACGCTCGACAATCCCAGAGTCATTAGCTCCTACGCCACGGGAGATGTTGTCGGCGGCACCTTCTCCGATGTCGGCGGGTTGATCGGTTACGTCGTCTATGGCGGCAAATTCGGCAAATCCTATTCGACGGGCTCGGTGAGCGGAAACAGGGGCAGCCTGGTCGGCGGTTTTGTCGGCGGCATCGGCGAGAGCCGCTATCCCGTGACGTTCCAGCAGGATTATTGGGACACCGATACCAGCGGTGCGAGCGAAGGCACGGGAAATGAAGGCAATGTCACCGGCCTGACAGGGCTTACAAGCGCGCAGTTCCAGGCCAAGCTGCCGAAGGGATTGTCGAAAAAATACTGGGCCGAAAATCCGGATATCAACAGCGGCTTTCCCTATCTGCTCGCCAACCCGCCGCCGGAGTGATGCTCACGCCGCCGCGCGGCGCATCATTTTTGCTCATACTCATAGCGACGCTGCCATTTGCCGATGCCGTCCTTGCCCGGCGGAAACAGGCGGTCTCCGCCTTACACCAAGTTGCTCTCTAACCTCTTTGATTAATGGGCTTAGGTCTCTTCGATCTGCCCCCGGGTTTCCCCGTCAGCATCGCTCCCCCTTCCGCGCCCGTGACGGCGGAGGGAATCACAATCCGTGAATCAGATGAACACTGGATTGAGGCAGTGATCCCCCTTC
>DASXXW010000105.1:0-26775 GCA_036502865.1 Rhizomicrobium sp. | reverse complement strand
ACCGCAACGGCGCGGGCGTCGTCTATGGCACGGGCTTTGTCAACGCGACCGAAATCAATACCGGTTTCCTGACAACAAAGGGTGTGGACTTCGAATTGAACTACCAGAGCGACCTGTCGGGCTGGGGTCTCGGCGACACAGGATCGCTCGCCTTCAACCTGGTGGGTACCTATCTGACCGACCTGTCCACCGAACCCGTGCCGCAGAACCCGCTGCTTCGCAGCGTGGAACAGCCGTACAATTGTTCGGGTCTGTTTGGCCTGACCTGCGGAACGCCAAACCCGAAATGGCGCCACAAGCTGCGCATCACATGGACGACCCCGTGGGATGTCGATTTCTCGGCCCAGTGGCGTTACATCGGTGGCACGAGCCTCGACTCCGACACCACCAACTCGCTGGTCGGCGGCGATCCGACAACCAGCTACACATGTGCCAATGGACAGACCATCCACGGCATTCTGGATTGCCCCGACGCGAAGATCGCAGCGTATGATTATTTCGATCTGTCGGGCGACTGGACGGTACGTCAGGGCATCGACCTGCGCGCCGGCGTCAACAATATCTTCGACGTCGAGCCGCCGGTTATTGGTTCCCAGGCGCTCCCGCTGCCAGTCGGCAACGGCAACACCTTCACGGGTCTGTACGACTCGCTCGGCCGCACGATCTTCGTGGCCGCGACAATCAAGTACTAAGTTTTCACGAACTGAATTGGGCGGCCCTTCGGGGCCGCCTTTTTTTTTGCCAATGGACCGCCAATCCCGCTCCGGCTTGGAGGAACAGCAAAATCCTGCGTAAGGTGCCTCAATGTCCCAATCTTTCGATGCCACCCCACAAGCCACAGCCGATGCGGTTCATGCCGTAGCCGCGGCAATCGGCGCAGCCAATTTTCCCCATGCTCAGCAACTCGCGGAAGCGGCCCTCGCCCGCGGCCTGATCCACCCCGCTTTTTTCAATGCTCGCGCGATCTCCCTCGAACGACAGGGGCGCGATGAAGATGCTCTGGCCAGTTTTCTGCAGGCACGCGCGCTCTCGCCAAAGGATCCGCGGCTGCTGAACGCGATCGGTTTGTGTTTCATGAGACTTCACCGCCTGGATGACGCATTGGAGGCCTTTGACGAAGCCATTCGCATCGATCCCGCCAATGCAATAACGCACCAGCGCAAAGGGATTGTGCTTGGCATGGGTGGGCGCCAGCACGATGCAGAGCGGGCACACCGCCGCTCCCTTCAGCTTCAGCCGCGCAACGCCGATGCGTTGGCGAGCCTTGCATCGATTGCCGCGCGAAAGGGTGATGTCCAGCCTGCGAAACAGTTGGCCACGCGCGCGCTTGGCATCGACCCTAGCAACGCAACTGCACATGTCGTGCTGGCGGAAGGAGAAATCTTCGAGGGAGAATTCGGCACCGCCGAAACCAGACTCCGCGACGTCTTGCGTACGGATTTGCCGGCGCACGGGAAGGCGGTCGCGCTGGGTGTTCTTGGCGATGCGCTAGACGGTCTGTCGCTCACCGACGAAGCGTTTTCGGCCTATGAGGCCGCCAACACAGAGCATAAGCGCCTTGCGGAAAAGCGGTTCCTCGGAAAGCCCAGCGCGCTCGATGTGCTGGATGCGCTTATCCAAAGCTATGAAACCGCCGGCTGGAATGAGCACGCTGGAGATTCAACTGCGGCCGGTGAGGATACGGGCGCGCATCGCCACGTGTTTCTTCTTGGTTTCCTGCGTTCCGGCACCACCGTTCTGGAACAGGTGCTGGAGACTCACGAGAATGTCGCGACACTGGAAGAAGAGGATTTTCTTGCCGGCCTCGCCCAGCGGTTTCTGACGAGTCGTGCGGGGCTCGACGATCTGCACCAATTGGACGGCGATGCGCTCGCCTTTGCGCGATCTCAGTACTGGGAGAATGTCCGCAGACACGGCATCCGCTTCGAAGGCAAAGTCTTCGTAGACAAAAATCCCTTGAACACGCTCAAGCTGCCGCTGATCTGGAAACTATTCCCCAAAGCCAAGGTACTCTTCGCGGTTCGTGATCCGCGCGACGTGGTTCTGAGCTGTTTCCGGCGGCAGTTCGAAGTCGACCTCGCAAAGATGGAGTTACTCAGCCTTGAGGGCACAGCACAGTTTTATGACCGCGCGATGCGTTTTGGCGATCTTTGCCGCAAGACATTGCTTCTGGAATTTTACACGCATCGCTACGAGGACATGATTGCCGATTTCGAACAGAGCGTGCGCGCCGTCTGTGCATTCCTCGAAATCCCGTGGCAGGATTCGATGATCGA
The DNA here is from genome assembly GCA_036502865.1 of Rhizomicrobium sp. GTDB lineage: Bacteria > Pseudomonadota > Alphaproteobacteria > Micropepsales > Micropepsaceae > Rhizomicrobium. The sequence continues at coordinate 24,499 of DASXXW010000105.1, read as the reverse complement.
ATTTGCCGACACGGCACGAGCTCAGAACATCAGATCCCCGAGTGCCGGCCAAGTTCGGCGCGGACTTTATGACGGAGTCGGGCAGTGGAAACGCTATGAAAAACAGCTCGCGCCGATCGTTCCCGTTCTGCGTCCGTGGATCGAAAAATTCGGCTACGGCGAAGAATAGGCATCCGTCCGGTTCGTCTCCATCGATCCGAATTTCTGATCCGCGTTCCAGGGGGAGACGCCACCGTCCGGCCGATAGCCCATGCGTTCCATGGCCGCACCGTGATCGCGTACCAGCCTGTCCTGCAGATTTTTCTCCAAAATGCCTTCCCAGGACCTCGCACGGCCGGAACGGAAGAATAATCGGCATGTATCGGGGCGTTCGCGGAAGCCACTCCTCATTTCTTCTTCCTGCAGTACCGAAAACTGCGAAGTTTCCACGGCGCCAGCGACGGAACTCGCATCATGCGCGAGACCTGCGGCGCGAGCGAGACGGACAAAGCCGGAAACAGGATCGGACAGGAGATCTTCGTAGCGTGCGACGGTCAGCGGATACGGCGCGCCACCCAGCCATGACTTCACATGTCCGCTCCACGTTCCAAAATGCTGATCCAGTGATTCGGGAAGCGACGTTGTGTTGATACCGGGAGCCATTTCTTCCGCGAGAAAATCGACGGCTGCCTCGATGCTAATGCCGAAATGATTGGCATTCGACACGGCGACGTCGAATGGATGTCGCGTCAGATAAATCGCGGCCCTCACGCAATCGGAGGGATAAATCCATTCGCCCCATCCAGTATGGCGAATATTATCATGAACCTTGACGAAAGCCGTGCCCGATGTCTCGACCGCAAGCTCCCTGTACAATTCGGGCAAGAAGTTCTCTACCTCATCCGGCAGGAGATCGGCCGCGTTCACGGTCATGAGTCGATCGAACAAAAGGCGCCGGTGAATTCCCTGATAGCTACCGTCCAACGAATTCATCGAAAATTGTTGGCCATGCCTGAGCTTTTCAAAGACGATCCGCGTCCAGGTATTGCCGGATTTCGGATAGCTGGCGATCAGTACAAGCGGCGCGTTCATCGAATCGCCTCCGCCAGCCGCCGCGCGACATCTGCTACGGGCGCCCGCCGGCCGCCTTCCAGCAACACACCGCGGCAACACCCCGCTATTTGATCCACGATGCGTGTGTGCACGGCCCTCATTCCGAGCGGATCGATTTGTCTGGTACGGAATGTGCTCTCCGTCAGGCCGAAAACATTGTCGGCGACATTGAGTGCGCGACTTGACGCCCGTTCAGCCAGACGAAGCACAACTATAATAGATAATCGCGCCGGCGTAGTGGCTGAAGGACCCGGGATGTAATATTTCTCCATCTTATCGCGCACGCGTTCGAGCTTTGCCGGATCGAGCCTCATCGCCTCGCAGACATCGCGCCATAATTTCAGTCGCGCATCGTCCGGCCACGCCACGGCCATCGTTCCGCTCCAGGTCACGCGCGTGATGTTGTCGGCAAGGAGAGTCCAACCATTCCGGCAAAGAACGGCGGCGAGCGTGGATTTGCCAAAGCCGGAAGGCGCGCAAATCGTAACGCACTTCCAGTCCGGCGCGATAAGCGTGACTGCATTGAGCGCCAGTTCGCCGCGTTGATGGATGAGCGTTCCGCGTGCGCTCGTCTCGAGAAAGAGTTTTACAGCGCTGCGATCAGCTCCTTCGGCAACCAGCACATCGATGGTTTGTCCATCTTTGATCAAGAAGCGGGCGATGCGAGGGACTTCAAACAACAAGGCACCGGGAAGAGCTTCGGTCCACGGCGCGATTCGTGTGCCGCCCGGCAAATGGGCTGGCAACTCATGGACCTCACGGACAAAAGCGCCCGGCACGCCTGAAACAGGTCCGTCCAGAGTGAGGATCGTAGTTGAAGCCATTCTGCCCGGTGGAGAGAGATCGATATTCGACTGCGGCATGATCTTCGCGAATGGGCCGCCCCTATGCAAAGCATTTCATTGCCCGCGCGGATTCCCGCAAGGTATGGTGGGAAATGAGCGGCGAAACAACGGCGCAGAATCCTCGACTGGACAGCCTCGTTCGGCAGGCAGTGTCACACCTCGAACGGCGTGAGCTTCAACAATCCGATGCCGTTCTTTCCGCGATCCTCGCCGAGTCACCGGCCCATGCCCAGGCATTGCAACTGCTCGGCATCGTGCGACGCAGCCAGAATAGGTTCGCGGAAGCGGAAGATCTGTATCGTCGTTCGCTGATCGCCAATCCGGACCAGCCGCAGGTTCATCACAATCTCGGCAATCTGCTCAAGGCCTCGAACCGGCTGGAAGACGCAATCGCACAACAGCGCGAGGCTATCCGGCTGAAACCGAACTTCGCCGAAGCTCACCTAGCTCTGGCCTTAGCCTTGTCCGCTCTTGGCGATCACATATCGGCCGAGAAGAGTTGCCGTGACGCGCTTCGCCCTCAACCTAATTACGCCGCCGCCAAACTTGCGCTTGCGGCCGAGCTTTGCGCTCTTAATCGCCCGCAGGAGGCAGAGCGGATTATCCGACAGACACTGCGCGTCGGCGTGCGCGAACCGCAACTCACGGCGGCTTTCGAATACAATCTGGGCATGGCGCTGAAACAGCAAAGAAAATTCGATGAAGCGCTCGCGCAATTCGATCGCGCCCAGGCGATCATTCCGAATTTGCCGGAGGCCGATTACAGCCGTGCCAACACGTTACAGCAAATGGGGCATCTGGAGCCTGCGTCGGCGGCCTATCACAAGGCGCTCGCGCTGAATCCGGATCATATCGAGTCCCTCGCCTGCCTAGCACTGGTCAGTGCTCAGTTGGGAGATTTCGCGACGACAAAATCGGCTGCAGAGAAAGCCTGTTTGCTTGATACAATGCATCCACTTGCGCAGATCGCGCTCGCGATAGCCGAGATCGAAGACGGTGCTTTCGCAGTGGCTCTGCGAAGGCTGCAGAGACTTCTCGATGACGATCGGTTTGCCGGTGATGGGCAGACGAGTTTTGCAGCAGGGTTTGCTGCGGACGCGTTTGATCGCCACGACCGCATCGCCGAAGCATTTTCTACATTCGCCATCTCCAACGATGTGCAGCGGCGTATTTACGCACCGGAATTCGGGCCAAACCGGGTTGTGGACGATGTGGGCAGGCTGACGACCTATTTCCGGAAATCGGAAACCTGGACAGCCTCGCCCAAGCCTCCGAAACCGGAAAACCCTGCAGGGCATGTCTTCGTGCTGGGTTTCATGCGTAGCGGCACAACGCTCCTGGAAACCGTGCTTTCGACAAATCCAAATGTCGTTCACATCGATGAAATAGAGTTCCTGACAGAAGCTGCCCGTGCGTTTCTGCTCCACGATTCGGATCTCGACCGGCTTAAGAGCCTGGAAGACTCTGAAGCGCTCAAATGGCGAGACGCTTACTGGGATTCCGTACGAAAAGCAGGGTTATCTGTTGACGGCAAAATCTTCGTGGACAAGATGCCGTTCAATACCTTGCGTCTGCCGTTGATCGCACGGCTCTTCCCATCCGCGAAAATCATCTTTGCCATCCGGGATCCACGTGATGTCGTGCTCAGCTGTTTTCGCCGGCGCTTTAATCCCTCGCCTTTCAGTTACGAGTTTTTTCGCCTCGAAGACTGCGCGCGGTTCTATTCCGAAACAATGTCGCTCGCGTCGCTTTATCGCGAGAAACTGCCCCTGACCCTTCGCGAGCATCGCTACGAGGATATGGTTGCAGACTTCGCCGGAAGCGTACGGCCCCTTTGCGATTTCATCGGGCTTGAATGGAATGAAACCATGCAGGACTTCCGCAGCGCGGCAAATGCGATTGACCGGCGCAGCCCCAGCGCGGCGCAGGTGAGCCGGGGGCTTTACGCGGAAGCCGCGGGCCAGTGGCGCCGGTATCGCGAGCAATTGGCTCCGGTGCTTCCAATTCTTGCACCCTGGGTTGCCCGCTTTGGTTATCCGGCGGATTGAAAACGGAGCCCGCGGACCAGAATTGCCGCACTGCCCTGCAATGGCTAGGTTGCCATCATGAGCGATCCCATTGCAGAAATTCCGTCTCCGGACATCGAAAACCTCGTTCGTTCGGCACTCGCCCAGATCGAACGCAATGAATTGCATGTTGCCGAACAATCTCTGTTCGAGGCCTTATCCGCGAACGCGGAGCATGCGCAGGCGCTACAGCTCAAAGGCGTACTCCGGCGTCAGCAGGGCGATCTCTCCGAAGCCGAGGCGCTTTATCGGCGCTCGCTGGAGATAGACCCGGGGCAGCCGCAAGTTCACCAAAATCTCGGCAGCCTGCTGAAGATGACGGGGCGGCTGGATGATGCAATCGCCGCGTATCGCGAGGCGATTCGGCTGAAGCCCAACTATGCCGAGGCGCATCTCAATCTCGCGATCGCGTTGTCCGAACGCGGCGATCACGAGGATGCAGAACAAAGCTGCCGGCGCGCGCTGCAGATTCAACCCAACTATCTGCTGGCCAAGCAAACTCTCGCCGCCGAATTATGCGCGCTCGGCAAGTTCAAGGAGGCGGAACGTCTGCTTCGCCAGGCCCTTGCGCTTGGTATTCGTAACGAGCGACAGGCAGCAGCGCTGGAACACAATCTTGCGATCGCATTGAAGCATCAGGAACGATTTCCGGAGGCGCTTGCGCTGTTCGATGCGGCGCAATCGAAAGCTCCCGACATGTCGTCGGTCGATTACAATCGCGGCGGTACGTTGCAGCAAATGGGCCGGCTGAACGATGCAGTCGACTCCTATCGTCACGCCGTGGCGCGCAACCCGCTCGACATGACGGCTCATGCGGAACTCAATCAGCTACTGTATCGGCTCGGAAACGACGACGAATTCCTGCGCTCCTATGATGACGCGGCGCTGCTGTACCCGGATGTCGGCGATCTGCCGCTCGAAAAAGCAAAACTGCTCTATCTGCGCGGCGATTACGCGGCAGCGCGCGAATTGTTTGAGCGCGCCTGCGAGCTTCTTCCGGAATCGCCCGGCGCAAATCACGGATTGGCCGTCGTTCTCACCCATCTGAACGAGCTCGATGCAGCGATAGCAAAGCACGAGAAAGTCGTCCGCATGGTGCCGGAGAACACGCAAGCCTGGCGGAACTATGCGCAGGCGCTGCTTGCTTCCGGCAATGCCAAGGCTGCGCTCTCCACAGCGGAGCGCGCCCTCGAACTCGAACCGGACAGCCAGATCTCCCTCGCGGTTTGGGGATTGGCGCTTCGCGTCCTCGGCGATCCGCGCGAAGAACAAATGAACGATGTAGAAAAACTTGTCCGTATCTACGAGATACCGCCTCCTGACCTTTATTCCTCGATGGACGACTTCAACCGCGAACTGAACGCCTATCTCGATGGACTGCACCGCGACCGGCGCGAAGCGGTCGATCAGACATTGCGAGCCGGCACGCAGACGCTCGACAATCTCTTTGGAAAGGGTCACGCGCCCATCGAATTGCTGCGCGCCAAGATCGACGCAGCGATTGCAGACTATATAGGCTCCATGCCGGATGATGCGAAGCACCCGCTTTTTCGCCGGCGCCGTAGCGCATTCGAATATTCGGCCTCATGGTCATCGCGGCTGCATGATTGCGGGTACCATACAAATCACGTTCACCCGAAAGGTTGGATCAGCTCAGCCTATTACATCGCCCTGCCCGATGCCGTTGACAAGTCCGGCGCCCAGGAAGGCTGGATCAAATTTGGCGAACCCAACCTGCCCTTCGGTATTGAACGGGCTGCGCGCCGAACGGTGCAGCCGCGCTCCGGAACACTAGTCCTGTTTCCGTCCTACATGTGGCACGGAACAATACCTTTTCGCTCGTCCCAGGCGCGGACCACGATCGCGTTCGATGCGGTGCCGAAGGTGTGAAGCCAAAGACGGCGCTACAGCCTCATCGCCGCAGCCGGTCGTTTGCGCAGCCATTGCGATAGAAGCCATTTCTCACCGGACGTGGGCGGCAGCCCAGCGTGAAGCGTGCGACGATCGGGCAATTCGGAACCGTCAACATTCCAGAAAAGCAGCGCATCACCCGTGCGGCCCTTATAGCGCCACCCGAGCTCGGGAAACTCCGTTTCGCCGCCGTCGAATTCTTCATTGAGATATAGCAGGAATGTGGCGACGCGCTGACCGTTACTGCGCAGGTCATCAGTGTAACCTGGAACAGCAGAATCCAAAAAATCGAAGTGTGGTTCAAATTGCTGCCCCGGCAGGTAATTCAATATGGCGGTAGCTTCGAGACCCTCCGGCGAAACTTCCGCGCTGCCGGCGATACGCGCGCGGATCAACATCAGGATGATGTCGGACTGCGCGATATCGAACGCCACGGAGTAATTGTTGCGAGCCTCTTCGACCCGCCCCCCGCCAATGTTTCTGTCGTAGACCATTGCCCGCCCTATGCGCGGGCGCGCGCGCGCGATCAACCACTCGCAAATCTCTTTCGATGCGAAATTCTCGATAACGGAGATACGCGGCGTCTCCGACACGCTACGTGTCGGGAGAGCTTTCGTCAGCACATCAGGATTTTCACGAACGCCGATCCGTTCGAGAAAAGACAATTGCTCCAGCGCCGGCTCCCAGCCGCGTTCGGCCGCGTGTCCGAGGCATTCGCAGGCGATTTTCCATCTGTCCTCCAGGCGATGATCCTGGGCGGCGAGCATTCCACAAATGTAAGCCGCTTCGGCGTCCCCCTTGTGGGCGGCAGAGCGAATCATGTTCACGCCGTCACGTTCGACGATCGGGGTCTTCGTGAGGAGATTGACGGCGAGGCCCCGCAGGGCCGCGATGTTCCCCTGTTTGGCTGCGCGGGCGTACCAGCCGCGCGCCAGAGCCGCCTTTCCGCCTGCCTCATGCACGCGCGCCAGCGCAAGCTGCGCCTCGATATCGCCCGCTTCCGCCTGCCGCTCCATATCCTCGGATTCTGCGTTCACAGTGCTGGCCGTCCCTCGGATGGAAATGGGATCATCCCTCTCTTGTTTGCACAGGTCCAGCCATGCAGGTTTCGTCCGCAGGGAGACGAATGTGGCTGACGGAACGGGCGACAACAGACCAGGCGATCACGATGTCATCGCCGATCCTTCGTGGTTCGCGGAAGGATTCGATCCGCGGTCCGGCGAGTTTCTCTTCGTCAAAACGAATCGCGAGCAACTGGCCGCTCAAGCGTTTCTGGACTGGCGATGGGACCGCGCAAGCGCGCCGAGGTTGCGACTAGCCCGAACCGCTCTCCCGGCGCTGCGAATGGGGCATCCGCCTCCGAGACTTATCTGGCACACCGGTTTTTGTTGTTCGACCCTTATTGCAAAATCGCTCGACCGGCCCGGCGTGAACCTGTCGCTTTGTGAGCCGCAGCTCTTGGTAGATGTTGCCGAGGCGCAGCGGATAGAGCGCGCGCCCCAACGCGCCGATTCAGATATCACGCACGCCGCATTCGCCCTTCTTTCGCGGCCCCAATCGGCGGGTGAGCGTGTCACCATCAAATCGTCACCAGCAGCGAACCGGCTTTTGCGAACTGCCGGCAGTACCGGGCCTTCCCTTTTTCTGTATTCGGATTGCCGGTCGTTCCTGATTTCAATCGTCAAGATGGGCGAAGATGGCCGCAAATATGCCCGCCGCCTTTTTCTCGCATTGCTCGCGGATGGGCACGCACAAGCGCAATGGCCGGCGCCGCAACTTCTCTCACTGTCCGATCTGGAACTGGCCGCGTTGGTTTGGCATATGCAGATTGCGGAGTTTCGGCGCGCATGGCCCACATTCGCACCGGACAGGGCGGCATCACTCGATTGCGATGCGCTCCTTGCCGAACCTGAAGAATGCCTGCATCGGCTGGACAGCTTCTTTTCGCTCGGCATCGGTGGAGATCATCTGAAGCAAGTTGTTGCGGGCCCACTATTCCGGCGGAATGCAAAAACGGGCGAAGATGCGTTTGATGCAGATCGACGCAGCATCGCGCACGAACGCATCGCACAGGGACTGGGTAACAATCTCGCGCGAATCGTGGCGCAAAGCTACGAAATCTGCCGTACTACGCCCCGGAACACACCGCTTCCCGCACCCTTGCTTTCTCTCGATAAGAACTATTGCCCCTGACGCGCGCTTCTATGGCCGCATCGGCTGCGCGCCGTACCATTCCTGCTCGACATTCAGAAGCACGGTGACGAGCTCGCGTTCAGCCTGTGTGAGATACGGATTCCAGACGTCAATCATCATGATGACACGCAGTTCGTCGCTGTCGTTCCATGCCTCGTGTTCGATCGTGTCGTCGAACACCCAGGCCTGACCATATTTCCATTCGCGCATTTCATTGCCGACCCTGAACCGGCAATGCGGAGGCGCGATCAGCGGCAAATGCACGACAAGCCGCGCATTGGTGACGCTGGAATGGGGAGGAATATGCGTATGGGGAGAGAGGATCGAGAACAGGACTGTGGGCGCATAACCGGTGCAATCCATCATGGGAATTGTTTCAAGCAAAGCAGCGGTGCGCGGACAACGCGTACAATGGTCGTCAATACGCTTGCCATGCTCCCAAAGAAAGAATGCGCTCCAGCGCGGAGAATGATTGAGTTCCGCCCATTGATTGACCGGCGCACCGTCCGGGTGCGAGACATAGGGGCGCATTTCGCCGCTATCTTCACGCAAGACTACCAACAGCTCGTCACGGATTGCATCCGCGGCGGCTTCGAGTTGCGATAGCCAGGGAAATTTCGAGCGGTCGAAGAACGGGATGGCAGGCAGGCGCGGGAAATGCAGCATGCTCGGCTGCTGCGTGAACACTTTCTTTCTGCCCAGCTGAATTGCCTGACATTCCTCGAAACGATCCAGCATTTCGCCTTCGAACTTCGCCCGCACCGGCGCCAGCCGCATGTTCAATTCTGCATCAAGCGCGAGCGCGTTCTCTTCCACCGCCAACTGCGCATGACGCAGTTTTTCACGCAGCTCGACAGGCGCCTGTTCCAATGTTGGTGCAATCGAAAGAACATCTTTGAAGATGCGCGCGGCGTGATGTTTTTGACCGCTGCGTTCGACCAGCAATCCTTTCGCCAGCAGCGCCGGATAGAAATAAGGATCGATTGCAAGAGCGGCTGTCAACGCAGCCATCTCGCCCGCACTATCCCCCGAGGCGCGAGATACGAAAGAGAGATTGAATGGGATCGCGGGCTCTTTGGGCGCGGCCCGGGCCGCGCGCTCGAGCAATTCGCGCGCGCGTGCGGTTTCCTTGCGCATCAGCGCATGCTGACCGAGATGAAACAACGCCTGCGGATGGTCCGGGACGGCAACGATCACCCGTTCCCATAATTGCGCAGCCTCGTCGGCGCGGCCTTGGCGCATGGCCTGCTGGGCCGCGTCGATGACGGGCCGCAAATTCCCCGATGGTATTTCCGACATGTCCAACGCCCTTCGACGGAAAGGACGTTAAGGGCCTCAGGGCATTCCGGGCAACAGTGTTGCAGACGACATCGCGCCGGACGGCCTATCAGCCTCCGGGAAGGTTTGTCGCCTGCAGCTCGACCTGGCCGCGCGGTGCCGCATCGACGGCGTTCACAACGGCGCTGACCGCCGGATTGCGCATGAGTGTGGAGAGCCCCTCCACCGTGCGCATACCGGCAGAAGTACCGCTCAGCAATTCGGCAAACACTTCAAAGAACCCTTCCTTCTCGGGGTATTCCTTAAACACCAGACGCACATCGGGGGAGACGCCGATGGCCGTTTTCACTGCACCCACAGCCGTCCAGAACGTCCCGAGATCATCCACCAGACCGCGCGGCTTGGCATCCGCACCCGTCCAGACGCGGCCTTTCGCGACCGCTTCGACCTGCGGAAGAGTCAGCTTCCGGCCCTGCGCAACGTTCTGCTTGAATGTCAGATACACTTCGTCCGCCTGCGCATTCAGGCTTGCGAGTTGTTGGGGCGTGAAGGGTTCGACCGCCGAGTCGAACAAGGCGTTATTGCCGACACCGATATCGCCCACGCCGACGCCGATCAAAGAGAGCGATTTGCCGAACGATACTTTCCCGGTCAGCACGCCGATCGAGCCGGTGAGCGTTGCCGGCTCAGCCACGATCCTGTTCGCCGAACTGGACACGTAATAGCCCCCCGACGCCGCGAGCGGCCCCATGCTGACGATAACCGGCTTGCCCGCTGCCTGGGCTTCCTTGACTGCTTCGAGAATCTGGTCCGACGCCGTGACCGATCCTCCCGGCGAATCGATACGGAACAAGATGGCCTTGATACTGCTGTCGTGCCGTGCCTTTCGGAACGCTTCCGCAAAATCGTCGCCGGCGATCACCTCACTGCCGCCGAGCGCGCCGTGATCGGCCGAGCCATCTACGATCTCACCGGAAGCCTCGATCAGCGCTACGTGAGGACCGTTGCCCACATCGCCCTCGTCTTCGGTCGAATGTGCGTAGTCGGACATGGCAACAAGTTTGGCGTGATCCGCGCGCCCGCGCGCAGCACGCTTCGCCTGATCGTCATAACCAAGATCATCGATCAGATGCGCGCGTTTTGCGTCTTCCGCGAATTGCGGATCGGCCTGAAGAAAAGCAATGACTTTCTTCGCGTCGACCTTCCGCTCCGCCGCAATCTCTTTGACCGCCGAATCATACCAGGATTGTAGGAACGCCGTTGTTTGTTCCCGGTCGGGGCCGGTGTAATCCTTCTCCATGTACATATCGGCGGCGCTCTTATAGTCGGAGCGCTTTACGATCTGTGGCACGGCCTGAATCTTGTCGAATAATCCGCGCAGGAATATCGCCCCGGCACCGGTCCCCGCTGCGCTGAACGGACTCTTGGGCTGCATCCAAATCTGATCGGCGCTGGCGGCCGCCAAATAATCGCCAAGCCCGGCGTCGAGGAAACCCTGGGCATAGGCAACGACAAAACGACCGGTGGCGCGGAATCGGATCAGCGCAGCACCGATCTCTTCCGCCTTGGCTACGGGCAGGCCACCACCAACTTGTATAAATACACCTTTGACGCGGGAATCCCGGCCCGCGCGATCGAGTGCCAACACCGTATCCATGACCGTCGGCGTCCGGCGCGAAAACAAAAGATTGGGTGCATGGGACGAATCCGCCGGCTGCTTCCGCAGGTCGAGACTGAGGACCATCTGTGAAGGAAGCCCGTCGCCTTCGATAAGCCCGACAGCGAACAGCGCGAAAATCACCAGCACCACGAAAAACGCGACCATCGCGATACCGTTGATGGTGCCCAGCGCAATGCGCTGCATCCAACGCAAAAAACCGATCATGCCGAAATCGACCTCAGGACGTGTTGCAGTACGGTCACAACCTTATATGGGAGGGCTTAAGGAAAGGCCAATCTCCGAACCCGTGCGCCCTGCCGTTCTCCGGGCGCATCGGCGCTGGTTTCCATGCTAGGTATGTGGTCACGGAGCCAATTCCAGGAGGGAACAAATGCGCCGGAACAAAAAACTGATCGTAGGCATATCCTCTTTCATGATGCTCGCATGGCCAGCGCTGGCCGCCGATCTGAACGCCGAGATCACCAACGCTGCGACACACGCCAATCTGGCGTCACAGGCGGGCGACATTGCGATGGTGCACACCCATTTGCACCACACGGTCAATTGCCTTGTCGGGCCCGGCGGTGCGGGATTCGATCCCAAGGAAATCAATCCGTGCGCCAATTCCGGAAACGGCGCCATTCCCGATTCCGGCGCTCAATCGAAACAGGCACTTGAGGCTGCGCTCGCCAAGGCCAATAGCGGTCTGGCCGCAACCGATTTGCCGACCGCGAAGAAAGACGCATCGGATGCCGAGGCGGCGCTCAAAGCGATCAAATAACGATCCAGGTGTAGTTGTTTCACTGAATGTCTTGCGTACGGCCGGCAAGTCGAAGCGCAGCTTTCGCGACTTGCCAGCCGTTCGCTCAAGATGAACTAATCTGCCCGGAGGATCGAGACTTATGACCGCACGTTGGCCTGAATTGCCTTATGCCGCATGGAAAGATACCTGCACGACACTGCAGCTCTGGACGCAGATCGTGGGCAAAACCCGCCTCGCGCTTACGCCATGGCTGAATCATTCCTGGCATGTCAGTTTCGAGATCACCGCGCGCGGTCTTGGTACACCGTTGATACATGCGAAAGAACTCAGCTTTCAGGTCGAGTTTGATCTCGTCGAACATCTGCTTCGGCTCAACATCGGTGATGCCGTTGCGCGGCAATTCGCATTGCGCCCCATGCCCGTCGCGGAATTTCATGAGCGGTTTTTCGAATTGCTTTCCGAGGCCGGCATTGCGGTGCAGATTGTTGGGCGACCAAATGAAGTTGCGGATGCAACGCCGTTTCGCGAAGACAGAACGCACGCCTCCTATGACCCAGACTACGCGAACTGGTTCTGGCGCGTGCTGCTTGCCAGTCACGAGATATTCCTGCGGTTCCGCACGGCGTTCCTGGGTAAGTCGAGCCCGATCCAATTTTTCTGGGGAAGTTTCGATCTTGCCGTCACGCGTTTTTCGGGCCGACGGGCGCCGTTGCATCCGGGCGGCGTTCCGCATCTGCCGGATGCAGTCGTGCGCGAAGCCTATTCACATGAAGTGTCGAGCGCCGGCTTTTGGCCGGGAGGCGGTCCGGTCGATTTCGCGGCCTTCTATTCCTACGCCTACCCGGCGCCACAGGGCTTCCCGGCGGCAAAAATTCGCCCGCCGGAGGCTTATTTCAGCGAACCCCTCGGCGAATTCATTCTGCCCTACGACGCACTGCGCAATGCGAGCGATCCGGACAAGCATCTGATGGAGTTCCTGGAGAGCACCTATGCCGCAGCGGCCGAGCTCGCGGATTGGGATCGCAAAGCGCTCGAATGCGCAGTCGGCGCGCTCGGCAAGCCACGACCGGTAAGTTGATGGGCCTCTTGTGCAGCCAAATTGCGGGATTTACGTTTTGTTAACCAGCAAGTCCCGGAGATTTCAGATGAGCAGCTGGTTCAAAAATCTCGTGATCGCAACGGCGATGGTTGGTCTCGCCAGTTCGGCCCAAGCCCACATGGGCGGAATGACCGGCGGCCGGGTGGCAGGCGGCTTTCACGGATTCCACGGCTTTCATGGAAGGTCATGGTTTCTCGGACGGCGCCAACCGGGCTTGGTGATTGCTTTTCCGAGAAATCGATTCGGCAGAACGCCCGTCGCAGGATGGGGAGGTGGCGCCTATTCGGCGGATGTCGCGGCGTTTGATGCCGATGACGGCGACTTCGCTGCGGATGATCTGCATTTCCGGGTACAGGACAGTTTCGGCCCGGGAGACATCGATCGCGAGCCGCCGCCTGCTCCTGTGGGCGATAGTCCATATGGATACGCCAGACAGGATCCCTGGCACGGCTATGATCCCGACGAATAAGAGGCGTCACACGCGCGCTCTTTGCTTTCGAAAAATCGACGGATTGCCGACCGCCTGTTCGTAACGCGCTCTCAGGACAGACATTTTTTCCTGAATGGCGGCGCTCAGCCCTCCATCGCCGAATTTGCGTTTGGCAATTCTGGCATATCGCTGGAGGCGAGCCCAATCATCGTCGTGCATCACCGCGGCCCGAATAATTTCTTCCTTCTGTTCGCGATTTCCTGCGCGCCCAAATCGTTTTGGAACAGATAGATCCAAAATCGTATTCTCCGGCTCTGCCTCGCCTGCGATCCATTGCCTGATCAGATCCGATTGATCTGCTCCATCCGCCGTCCACCGACCTTTCTCATGACCGTCGTCGAGTGCGGCCGAATATCCCAGCAATTTGAAATCTTCCGCATGGATATCTCGTATAAGATCGGAGCATTCCGGATCGCAATAGTCTTTCAGACGATCTGCGGAGTGCGTTGCATGTTGCACGTGGTTCTGGATTTCGACGCCGAAACCGGCGAGAAAATCCCCCACGCTGCCCATATCCTCCAAATAACCGATGAAAGCGGGCTTTGTGAGAGGCAGCAAAAGATTGTCGCATTGAGGCCGGAAATGCCCGTCCAGCAAACTCGGAGGCGCTACAGCTATCAATCGCAGAAAATCGCGGAATGGCAGGTCATTCTTGTCCAGGTCCGGCCGCAATCCAAAACCTTCGTGAAAAACAGTCCATACATGCGGGTCATTCGGAATCTTGTTGAGATAGGCCGCCAATATCCGCGAATAGGGATTGCGAACGACAGAAAACATCGGCGATCGGGAAAATATCTCCGAAGCCGACTCATCGAGCGCGAATACATCTCGTGCGAAGGGGTCCACCCGTCTGTCATGCACCTTGCCGGTGAACGTATTCCGCCCAGTCAAACGATCGACGGCCGTCCACAGACTGAACTTGAGTGTCGAACAGCCGGCTTTGGGATTGTTGAGATAGATAAGACCGAGTTCCGCGGAGAAACGGAGATTCCGATTCACAAGGCCTTTGCTGAGTGGAGTTCGCAAACTACTGTCTCTTGATCCTGCCTGGAATTCCCACGACACGCGCTGATACTATAACAACCGGCGGACTGCACTTTCCAACGCCGCCGGCTTTGCGCGCGATCCATAACGCGCGACCACCGTTCCAGCGCGATCGACAAGAAATTTGGTGAAATTCCATTTTATGGATGTCGTACCGAAAATCCCGGACTTTTCCCGTTCGAGAAATCGGTAAAGCGGATGCGCGTTCGGTCCATTGACGTCGATCTTTTCGAATATGGGAAAACTGACGCCGTAATTGATTTGGCAAAAAGCCCCGATGTCCGCAGCATTTCCGGGCTCCTGGGCGCCGAATTGATTGCAGGGAAAACCCAGAACTGTCAGCCCCTGGTCGCGATATGTCCGGTATAATTGCTCCAGGCCCTCATATTGCGGCGTGAATCCGCATTTGCTGGCGGTATTGACGATGAGCAGAACGCGGCCCTTGAAATCCGCGAGCGGCACATCCCTGCCGTCGAGCAAGCGCGCATGGAAATCGTAAACAGCCGTCATGGAATCGCCCGGAACCTGATCTCACTTACTCAGCCTGTTGCCGGCTGCGAACTCCGGTATACTTATAGATCCGTCGCGCAATCCCAATAGACCGGCGAGCAAGAAATACGTGTCTGAAACGCCCGACCGTCAGCAACCCGCCTTGTGCGTCAACTCGGTTTCCAAGCGGTTCGGGACTATCACCGCGCTGTCAGGCATTTCGTTTTCCGTCGGTCAGGGCGTGTGTTTCGGCTTACTGGGCCCCAATGGCGCCGGCAAATCCACGCTGATCCGCAGTATCGTCGGCCGCGTCACGCCGGACTCCGGGACGATACAGGTTTTCGGCGAGCCGGCGGGCACGGAAACTGCCCGTTCTGCTCTTGGCTGGGTGCCGCAGGATCTTGCGCTCTATCCTTTGCTCACCGTGCGCGAAAATCTCGATACGTTTGGCCGATTTCAGGGTTTGAATGGGGAAACGCTGAACACGGCGATCGAGTGGTGCCTTGAATGGGCCCATCTCGCCGACCGGTCGGATTCCCTGATGAAAGCCCTGTCTGGTGGCATGAAGCGCAGGCTCAATCTCGCAGCCGGACTGATTCATCGTCCGCGGCTTGTCCTGCTCGACGAACCCACCGTGGGCGTCGATCCCCAGTCGCGCAACCGCATCTTCGAGATGATCGGCAATCTCAGGGAATTGGGCACGTCGGTCATCTACACCACGCATTACATGGAAGAGGCGGAACGCCTGTGCGACCGGATCGCGATCGTCGATCACGCCCACATCATCGCCGAAGGAACGACAGATGAGCTGATTACACAGTCCTTCGGTGCGCAATATGACGTCACGATGCGCGCCGCCGAATCGGAGAGCGCCGCGCCGGATTGGGCAAGCGCGCTCGGCGGGACGATGAAAGACGGTGTCGCGCATTTTTCGATAGCCCGACCGGTTGAACTGGCTGCGCTTCTGAGTGCTGCCGGCGAACGGGGAGTCAACGTTATCGACGTTGCCCTGCACCGTCCAAATCTCGAATCGGTGTTTCTCAAACTTACGGGCCGGGAGCTGCGCGAATGATCTTCGTCATCCTACGCAACGGCTTTCGTGCGCTGCGCCGCGACCGAGGTGCGCTCGTGCTCGCTTTTGTCCTTCCGATCGCCTTCTTCAGCATATTTGCACTGGTTTTCGGAGGAATGAGTTCCGGTACGCCCCGCGTCGATGTTGCGGTGGTCGATCAGGATCACAGCTCGGTTTCGAACCGGCTTGTCGACGGGCTGTCGCGCGAATCGTCATTGCGCGTCCATATCAAACCGGATGCACATACGAATGGAGGCGAAGCGCCGGCCAGCAGCGCTCCCTACACGGCTGCTACTGCCGAGCGGGCTGTCAGGGACGGCTCGGTTCCAGCGGCGATCATCATACCAAAGGGCTTCGGCGAACATCCCATCGCGTTCCGGCAATCCGGCAACCAGACACCAATCGCGATTCTGCACGACAGCTCCGATCCCATAGCGGCACAGGTCGTCAATGGAATGCTGCAAAAAGTCGTCATGACATCACTTCCCGATGCGATGGCGTCGGAGGGAACGAAATATCTTGATCGTTTCACGGGCGGACTGACGACGGACCAACGCAGCCGAATGGATTCCGCTCTTACGAGACTTCGCGACTATCAGCAGCGCCGCCAGCATTCGACGACAGCGTCGGACGACGGGCTGACAAACGGGCTGATATCGGTCTCGATCCGCGATGTGGTCGGCGGCAACAAGAGCAATCCGATGGTAGCGTTCTACGCGGCCGGGATCGGCGTGATGTTCCTGCTGTTCACGGCGAGCAGCGCCGCAGGCTCGCTGATCGACGAGGCAGAGAGCGGAGCGCTTGATCGTCTGCGAAGCGCGCGCGTGAGCATGACGACGCTTCTCGCGGGTAAGCTCGCATATTCCGCGTCACTTGCGTCGCTACAGCTCGTGGCGATGTTTCTGTGGGGCGCTGCCGTATTCCATCTTGACTTGTTCTCGCATTTGCCCGGCTTCGTCGTCATGACTGTGGCGACTGCATTGGCTGCTGCATCCTTCGGTATGGTGCTGGCAACGCTTTCCCGGACGCGGCCCCAACAGGCAGCGATTTCCACACTGCTGATCCTGACGATGTCGGCGCTGGGCGGCAGCATGTTCCCCCGCTTCCTGATGCCGCCGGTGATGAAAGCAATCGGTCAGTTCACCTTCAACGCCTGGGCGATCGACGGCTTTACGAAAGTATTCTGGAGGGATCTGCCGGTCGTCGATCTGCTTCCGCAGGTCGCTGTGCTTGCCGCCACGTCGATTATACTCTTCACGATTGCCAGGCTGCTCGCGCGCCGCTGGGAAGTGGGTTGAGGATATCGCTCGTTATCGAATCGGCTAATTTATCCGTTCAGAGTTTGGGGCCCTGGAAGATCTGGTCGATCCATGAGCTCTTGTCGATTTGCGGCTTCATGTTATTCGTGACCAGCAAATCATAGGCGTCCTGGTACCAGGGGCTGCCGGGATAATTGGCGCCCAATACGGCAGCAGCGGTCTGCGCTTCTCTGTACACACCCAACGCATAATAGGCCTCCGTCAGGCGCTCCAGCGCCTCGGCGACCTGGGATGTCTTCTGATACCGCTCCACCACCGTCCGGAACCGGTTGATGGCGCCGATATAATCCTGCCGGAACAGATAATAGCGGCCGACTTCCATTTCCTTGCCCGCCAGATGGTCCAGCGTGAGATCGATCTTGAGGCTCGCGTCGCGCGCATATTCCGTATCCGGAAAGCGCTGCACGACGTCCTGCAACGCCGTCAGCGCACCTTCGGTGTTGGTCTGGTCGCGGCCCGTATCGGTGATCTGCTCGTACAGCGACATGGCCTTGAGATAGAAGGCGTAGGCCACTTCATGGCTGCCGGGATGCAGCTGAATATATTGATCCGCGGTGCTGATCGCGTCGGTATATTTGTTTGCCTGATAGTAGCAGAAGGCGCTCATCAGCATGGCACGGCGTGCCCAGGCCGAATAGGGATGCTGGCGCTCGACTTCGTCGAACTGCTTCGCCGCGTCGTTCCAATTCTTGTTTTTTATCTGTTTCCAGGCGTCGTTGTAGATCTGCTCGACAGGCCGCTCGACATATTTTGCGTCGGCATCGTCGCTATTGTCATCGAGGCCCAGCCAGGAGCATCCGCCCAGAAGGAATGCGCCCGCCAAAGCGGCCAGCACGCCCCGCGCGACCCGGCTTTTCGATCCCTTACCGGCAAACACATTCGGCCTCGCGCTCTGAACCATACAATCGATTCTCCGGGAAAAGGCAGCTTAACCACCTCGAGCCCTTATGCCATCCCGTACCGGCTATGGTCCAGCCCGGCCTGGCGCAGCCGCCGAACCCGCCATTCAGGCAAGGTCGATGCGCTCGTAATTCGCCGGATCGGCGAAGACGGCCCGCAAAAGGGCGTTGTTCAACGCATGGCCGGATTTGCGGCCCTCAAACCTGCCGATGATCGGGGCTCCGGCAAGGGCCATGTCGCCCACCGCATCAAGGATTTTGTGGCGGACGAATTCGTCCGGGAAGCGCTGCAATTCGGGATTTTCGAGACCGTCACCCGCGATGGCCAACGTGTTTTCTCTGCTGGCGCCCCGCGCAAGCCCTGCGGCCCGAAGCGATTCCAATTCGTGCAGAAATCCGAATGTCCGCGCCGGCGCGATATCGCGCCGGAAAGCATCAGGTGTTAATCGCCACTCGAAATGCTGGCTGCCGATGGCTTGCGTATCGAAGGCGATCTCGAAATCGAATATGGTCGTGTCGAACGGCATGAGCGACGCGCGTGCATCCCCACGTGATACGTCCACGCGACGCAGGATCCGGATGACTTCCCGCGTTCCAGCCTGTTCGCGAATTCCCGCGCCGTCCAGCGAGTTCAGCCAGGATAGCGCATCGCCATCCAATATCGGCAATTCCGGGCCATCCAGCGCAATCGTCATATCTTCGATGCCGGCACCGCAAATGGCTGCCATGAGATGTTCGATGACTGCGACGCTTGCTTCGCCATCCGCAATCACCGTGCCGAGACGGGTCTCCGTCACCCGGTCGTAACGCGCGGATATTTTCCGCCCGGCCAGATCATCACGGCGGAAGACGATACCTTGCCCGGAAACGGCGGGCAGCAAAGTCACATGCACATTGCTTCCGGCATGCAAGGCAACGCCGTCGCAGCTGATTTCGTTAAGAATGGATCGTCGGGTCATCGCCGAAAAATCACATCGCACGATGGTCAGCGAAATGCACGAAGTAAGCAAAAAGCAAAGGGCACGATGACTGGATCGCCATCGTGCCCTCGCAGTCAAAAACGGGTTTCAGAAATCCCGCGCCATCTGTTCTTCGATCAATTCGACTGACGGCGAAGAAACGCTGGAATTTCGAAATCGTCCTTCTTTTGATCGGCGAACAGGTCATCGGCATCCGCCGGAGTCGAAGGCGCGGCCTGCGGATTGCGAACCAGCGGCTCCGACGTCGCACGGCCCTGCGGTGGCTGCACCGGCGCCATTTGCGGCTCTGCGCGCTGCGGCTCGGGCTTGCGGCGACCGCCAAAAAGACCGAACGGTCCGCGCCTTTGTTGCTGGGGTTGAGCCTGCGCTGCGACACGCGGCGGAGCACTCGGTTGAATGCGAATCGGCTCCGGGGTGAGGTCTTCCTCGACCGCAGGTGGCTCGGGAACGCGCAGAGCAGCCGGTTCCGCGGCGATGGGTGCCTGAACGTGCGGCGCCGGAGCAGGCGCTGCGGCCGCCGCGTTCATTTCCTGTACCAAGGCCTCGACGCGGCTGTGGACCGGACTCGTCATCGGCTTGGATTCCGGCTTCGCCATCGGCTGGGCTGTGCCGCGCGCGGCGCGCGGGCGAAGCTGTTCGACATTGGGTGGCAATTGCGCGAGCTGTTCGGCTTCGATTCCCGTAGCAACGACCGATACGCGCAGCCGGCCTTCCATATTTTCGAGGATGGTGCCGCCGAAAATGATGTTGGCGTCCGGATCGACTTCGGCACGAATGCGATTTGCCGCCTGGTCGACTTCGAACAGCATCATGTCGGGACCGCCCGTGATGTTGATGAGCACGCCGCGTGCGCCCTTCATCGACACATCGTCAAGCAGCGGATTGGAGATCGCAGCTTCGGCTGCTTTGAGCGCGCGTTCTTCGCCTTCGGCCTCGCCCGTTCCCATCATCGCCTTGCCCATCTCCGACATCACCGTCTTGATATCGGCGAAGTCGAGATTGATGAGACCCGGCATCACGATGAGATCTGTTACACCGCGAACGCCGGAATGCAGCACGTCGTCCGCCATCGCAAAAGCTTGGCTGAACGTGGTTCGGTCATTGGCGATTCGGAAGAGATTCTGGTTTGGAATGATGATGAGCGTATCGACATAGGCTTGGAGCTCTTCGATGCCGCGTTCGGCGATTCGCATGCGGCGGTCGCCCTCGAACGCAAACGGCTTGGTGACGACGCCGACCGTCAGCACGCCCTGTTCGCGAATCGCACGCGCGATGACGGGAGCCGCGCCAGTGCCTGTGCCACCGCCCATTCCGGCGGTGATGAATACCATGTGGGAGCCGGAGAGATGTTCGAGGATTTCTTCGAGCGATTCTTCCGCGCCCGCCCTGCCGATATCCGGCCGTGCGCCAGCGCCAAGACCTTCGGTGACGCGCGCGCCGATCTGAATACGCCGCTGCGCGCGGGATTGTGCGAGCGACTGGGCATCGGTGTTGGCGACGATGAACTCCACGCCTTCGAGCTTGGAGGCGATCATGTTGTTGACCGCATTACCACCGGCTCCGCCGACGCCGAGAACCGTGATGCGCGGGCGCAATTCGATCACTTCCGGCGCTCTCAGATTAATCGACATTTCTTGTTCTCCTCATTTGCTCCAGGCCCTCACCGAACCGCCCAACGAATCGCTCTGTTATAGTAGAATCATGTTGTCCCGCCCGCGCAAAGCGGAATTCATTCACACTTATTATGTCCCGCCAAAGCCGGAGCGGTACATTTTCCGCGGTTTGCGCGAGGGATATCAATTCCACAACCCTCCGGTCAGCCTGTTCCAGACGCCGCGCTTGACCGGCAACGGCGCCAACTCCGGATTGAGCAACTCGGGCGGCATCGTGGCGCCGGCGATCAAAAGTCCGACTGCCGTGGCGTAATCGGGCCCTGCCGACGCAGCCGCCAAACCGGGTAAACCGTGCGGCCGGCCGATACGAACCTGCTTGTTCAACATGCGTTGCACAAGTTCACGTGTGCCGGCGAGCTGGCACGCTCCGCCCGTCAATACGGCGCGTCGGCCTGCCGCCACATCGAACCCGCTCGCGCGCAGGCGCTTCTGCACTTCGCTGAACGTTTCTTCGAGCCGGGGCTGGATGATGCGCGTAAGCATGGAGCGCGGCACACGCATCGCGCCTTCTTCGCCGTTTTCGCCCATTTGCGGCACCGCGATGAGATCGGTTCCGCTCTCAATGTCTCCCAACGCAGCCCCATAGAGAGCTTTGATACGTTCCGCGGCAGAGAGCGGTGTCGAAAGTATTCCCGCGAGATCGCCTGTCACATAGGCGCCGCCCATCGGAACGACATCGGCGTAGACCATTTCGCCTTCGAGAAAGACAGCTATGGAAGTAACGCCGGCACCCATATCGATGACGGTGGCGCCGAGTTGCATCTCATCCGGTGTCAGTACGGCCAGACCGCTCGCGTAAGGTGCAAAGATGCATGCAGCGACCGACAGGTGGCAACGCTCTACGGCGAGTTTGAGATTTTGCAGCGGTGACGGCTTGACCGCCACGCCATGCATTTGTGCGCCAAGCCGCTGACAGAACATGCCGCTCGGATTGCGTACGCCGCGCGCTTCGTCGACGACATAGGAGGTGGGCGCGCACTGGATGATTTCATGCCCGTCAAGCTGACAATTGGCCCGGCCTTCGGCAAGCAGATCCAGCAAATGCGAATCGGAAACGAGCGCCCCGCCAAGCGTCATGGCTACGCGCGAGGTCACGCTTTGCGGCGAACCGCAATTGACCGAGACGAGCACGCTACGGACCTGGAGGTCGGCCAGATTTTCCGCTGCCTGAACCGTGTCCTGGATGGCTTCCTGCGCGAATTCGAGGCTCGTCACCGTGCCTGCGCGCAAGCCGCGTGACTCATGCAGGGATGCTCCGATGACGCGCAGGCTGGCGGGCTCGGCGCGTCCCACGAGGCAAATGGTCTTGGACGTGCCTACGTCGAGAGCCGCAACAAGCCCCGGCCGGTAAGCTTCCGACTGCGCGTCGCTGGTGCGCATGCGAATGGTTTCCCCCATCAGGCTGCATTCCCCCGCGTCATCTGCTGTTTCTGCCCGTTACGAAGTACGAAAATATAATTATCCGGCTCGCGCAAATCGATTTCCGAAATATCGCGCTCGAGAATCGCTTTGTCGACTATCAGATGTTCGAGAAGATCGAGTTGTTTCGCCCAATCTTCTTCCGGCAGCTTCACCACCACATCGTCCGAGAGCAGTAAATTCCACCGCCGGTCGGAAATCCGAGCATAACCCGTGACGCGCGCGGCGATCGCTCTATGGGCAGCCACAGCGTCGACAAGTTCGGCGGCAGATTGCGGCGCGCCGTCGCCGATCAGAACCGGAAGATGCGGAAAGGAATGAGGATCGAAAAGGCCGACACTGCGGCCCGAACGCTCGACGACATAGGTGCCGTTGGGCGTTTCCCACAATGCAAAAGGTAGTTTCTCCACGATAGAGATGGTGATGAGATCGGGATATTGCCGCTTGATCTGCGCATCGGCGATCCATTCCAGCGAAAGGAGATGCCGTCGCGCAGCCTGAACATCCACACCGAATATGGATTCTCCCGGGGCAAAGCCGGCCGCCGCCAAAATGTCCTTTGGGTCGGTCCGATGATTACCATCGATGCGAACGCTTCCGATCCCGAAACCAGCCGCTGTCATTATCTGATTTCCGGTCCGGCGCGTGACTTCGCCGGTGCGCGAGATGAATCCGCTGGCAATCAACGCGCCCGCAAGCAACACAAAACACAGGCACGCCAGAAGCCAGGTAATGGGATTACGCCAAGAGAAATAAGCCCACAATGCCAGCCAAAATCTGCGGAATACGCCGGGACCATCGTCGTCACGCCCACGCCGGCGCGATGCCGGTTGCGCCCGCGACACGCTGCGCGCGCGTTTGAGCACCGGCCTTGCCGATTTGCGACCGCTTTTGGGCTGCGATCTCACCGATCGCATGAGGCATCCTCCAGAATCCAGCGGACAAGTTCGCCGAAACTCATACCCGCATGCCGCGCCTGTTCCGGAACCAACGATGTGGGCGTCATGCCCGGTTGCGTGTTCACTTCCAGAAGTACGAGACGATCTTTGCCGCCCGTATCGTCGAAACGGAAATCCGCACGGCTTACGCCGCGGCAGCCCAACGCCCGATGCGCAGCGACAGCAAGATGCATCGCCTCTTCGGCAACCTCTAAATACACCCGCGCCGGTAATACATGAGTCGAGCCGCCTTCGGCATATTTGGCTTCGTAGATATCGCCGCGCGCGTCGATCTCACTTGTTTCGAATCCTTCGGGCCGCAACGCATGGGCACAGGCGCGACCCGAAACAAGACTCACGTCGCGTTCTGCCAAGCGCCCACCGAGGAGGACTGCGACGTGGCGAAAAGCGCTCATCGTACGCCCACCCTTTTGATCTCCCATTCGAGATCCAAGCCTGAGGCCGCAAACACACGACGGCGGACGTCTTCACCCAAATCTTCCAGATCCGAAGCGCAGGCCTCGCCAGTATTGATGAGAAAATTACAATGCATCGGAGAAACCTGTGCCCCACCGCACAACAGGCCACGGCATCCTGCTTGGTCGATCAATTCCCAGGCCTTCTTTCCCGGTGGATTCTTGAAAGTCGAACCGCCCGTCTTAGCCCTCACGGGCTGCGTAGTTTCCCGTTGCGCGACCAATGCTTCCATTCGCGCGCGCACAATCTCGCGCGATTCGGGCGTGCCTTGCAGCAGCGCTTCGACAAATATCAAATTCTCCGGCAAGTTGGAGTGACGATAAGAGAAGGACACATCGCCGGGCGTGATCCGGACACGCTGGCCATGTTCATCCAAGGCAATCGCTTCAACAAATATGTCCTTGAATTCACGGCCATAACAGCCGGCGTTCATACGCAGTGCGCCACCGATAGTGCCTGGAATCCCGCGCAGGAATTCAAGTCCGCCAAGACCCGCTTCCGCCGCCGCGCGCGCGACATTCGCATCGAGCGCGGCCGCTCCAGCGCGCAGCTGATTACCTTCGACGACGCAACGGCCGAAAGCCGCGGGCAACCGTATGATAACCCCGCCGATACCGCCGTCACGAACAAGAAGGTTTGAACCGACGCCGATCACCGTCACCGGAACCGATGGCGATCTATTCGCGAGAAAAACCTGCAAATCCTCTTCGTCTGCCGGACGAAACAGGATTTCCGCAGGACCTCCCGCGCGAAACCAGACGAAATCCTTGAGCGGCGCGTGCTCCTGATAAG
>DASXXW010000104.1:0-2502 GCA_036502865.1 Rhizomicrobium sp. | reverse complement strand
TGGGAAATTGCCATCAAGCATGCTTTGCCGCGCGGGACCCGGAACGACATCCCGATTTCCGGGACAGAAGCACTCGAATACTTCGTGGCCGCCGGTTTTGAGATACTCGCTGTTACGGCCTCGCATGCGGCCGCAGTCGATCGACTATCCAATCCTCACGCCGATCCATTTGACCGGCTTCTCGTGGCGCAAGCCCTTACGGAACCGTTGCGGCTCCTAACGCATGACAAGCGGCTCGCGGAATACAGCGAAAGCATCATTCTGGTTTGAATGAAATTATAACCCGGCGAGCAATGTCCCCATGCGCTCCAGCCCCGCCGCGACGCGTTTGGCGTCCTGGGCGAAACAGATACGCAAATAGGAATCCGCCTGGGTATCGCCCGCAAAGCTGAAGGCCGAACCGGGTGCGACGCCCACGCGCGCCTCGCGTACCAGGCGTAACGAGAAATCCAGACTGTTCTGCAAACCGTCGACATGAAGAAAGCCGTAGAACGCACCTTCCGGTTCGATCCAGCGGATGCGGTTCTGGGTGGTGAGCCAATCCTGCACGACAGCCTTGCCCGCGCTGCAGCGCTCCATCATCTCGGCGCGGAATGCATCGCCCTGCGCCGACAGCGCAGCAAGCGCGCCCCATTGGGCGAAAGTCGTAGCGCCAGTGTTGTTGGCGGCCGACATCATCCACATCTGCCGGCCGAGCGAGATGGGATGTACCAGCCAGCCGATGCGCCAGCCGGTCATCGCCCAGGGCTTTGAGAAACTGTTGATCACGAACACCATGTCGTCGGGTTCGGCGATCTCGAGGAAAGACGGCGCGTGTTTGCGCCCGTCATACAAAAGCGTTCCGTAGACCTCGTCGCTGATGATCGCGATGCCGCGTTCGCGCGCGAAGGCGAGGAGCTGCTCCTGTTCCCCGCGCGACATGACCCAGCCCGTCGGATTTCCGGGGGAGGCGATGAAGATGGCTTTGGTGCGCGCATCGCAGGCGGCGACCACGCTGTCGAAATCGAGCCGCCAGGCGGGCGGGGCGGCGTGCCAGTCATCGACGAGCCGGGCGAACTTCACCTCCGCGCCGCAGATCTCCGCTGCCTGGAAGATGTTGGGCCAGACGGGCGATACGGCGACGACATTGTCGCCGGTGTCGATCAGGCATTGCAGCGCGCTGATTACGGCCAGCATGGCGGCGCCGGGCACGGTGATGCGGTCGAGCGCGATCCCGGCGCCCGTCATGCGGCGGTGGAAGTCGCGGATGGCCTCGCGCAAAGGCGCGATGCCGCGCGCATTGGTGTAGAAGGTCTTGCCGTCGTCCAGCGCGCGGGCCGCCGCGTCGCGAATGAAAGCGGGTGTGACGAGATCGCTCTCGCCGAACCAGAGTGCGATGACATCGGGGTCGTGCAGCGCCGAACCCGAAACCAGCGCGATCCCGTTGGGTTCGAGCGCGCGGATGGCCGGCCGGATGGGGGATTTCGAAGCGGTGTGAAGCATAGGGGCACTCCGCCGCGAAGCGCTTGCACCCGTCAACGGGGGTTTCTATAACCCCTGCCATTCCGCACGCGCAGGGTGGGCGAAAGGCGAATTGCCTTGGACCCGTCCGGTTGCCCCTCGGGGTAGTCCCCTCGCGTCAGGTCAAACCGGAAAAGGAGAGTACGCTCAATGGCTTTGCCAGAATTCAGCATGCGCCAGCTTTTGGAAGCCGGCGCGCATTTCGGCCATCGCACGCAGCGCTGGAACCCGAAAATGGCCCCCTACATCTACGGGTCGCGCAATTCGATCCATATTATGGATCTGACCCAGACCGTTCCCCTGCTGCACCAGGCACTGGTCGTGCTTCGGGACGTGGCGGCCGGCGGCGGACGCATTCTCTTCGTCGGCACCAAGCGCCAGGCGAGCGAGCCGGTTGCGGCGGCAGCGAAACGTTGCGCCCAATATTACGTGAATCATCGCTGGCTCGGCGGCACGCTGACGAACTGGCAGACGATCTCCAATTCGATCAGGCGCCTGCGCAATATCGAGGAGACACTCAATTCCGGCGTCGGCTCCGGCCTCACCAAGAAGGAATTGCTGGGCCTCCTGCGCGAACGCGACAAGCTGGAACGTTCGCTGGGCGGCATCAAGGAAATGGGCGGCCTGCCCAACATGTTGTTCGTGATAGACACCAACAAGGAACAGATCGCCATCGCGGAAGCCCACAAGCTCGGCATACCCGTGACCGCGATCCTCGATTCCAATTCCGATCCGGACGGGATCAACTATCCCATTCCCGGCAATGACGACGCCGCGCGTGCCCTGTCGCTCTATTGCGATCTGATCGCACGGGCGATCATCGACGGACTTTCGGAGAGTCAGGTCGCTTCCGGCGTCGATGTAGGTGCGGACGAAAACGCGCCCGAGGAGCCGCGAGTTTTGACTGACGCGCCCGCCGAAGCCCAAGCTGCGGCTCCGGCATAACGAGCGTCGAACGGATCAAATTTGTTTCATCCCCCGCATGCGGGGGAGGTGTCGAGC
>DASXXW010000103.1:0-16671 GCA_036502865.1 Rhizomicrobium sp. | reverse complement strand
CGCTGGATGATGACGATCGCCAGCGAATCCAGTTCGCACTCGGTCAGGCGCTGGAGCAAAGGAAAGACTTTGAGGGCAGTTTCTCGGCTTATGAAGCCCGTGCTGCACTGGCAAAAGATCCGGATTATGACCTCGCCGATGATATCCGCAGTGTCCGACGGCGCGTGGCGGTATTTACCGCGCGTACCGTTGCGAAAGGCGCGCCCGAGACCACTTCGCCTGTCAGGACGCCCATCTTCATTGTGGGAATGCCGCGAGCGGGCTCGACTCTGGTGGAACAGATTTTGGCAAGCCATAGTATGGTGGAGGGTACACTTGAACTTCCCGTACTGCCTGCCATCGTTGATGAGCTCTCGCGCAGCAGGTTAATGGTAACGCGCGAAGCCTATCCCGAATGCGTGCCGGAACTCACACCCGAACAATTGTCGGAACTCGGCGCACGTTACATCCTGGACGCCGCGGCATATCGCAAAACCGACCTTCCCTATTTCGTCGACAAACGTCCATGGAATTGGATGGAATCGGGCTTTATCCGGATGATCCTCCCGCACGCGAAGATTGTCGATGTCCGGCGCGAGCCCCTTCCCGCCTGTTTCGGGATGTACAAACAGGACATGGACGAAGCAGCTTTTTCAAACGACTTCGATCAGCTTGCCCGGTACTACATGGAATATGTGAGTACCATGGCCCATTACGACAAGGTGATGCCGGGCCATAATTACCTTGTGCACTACCGGCAACTCGTAGAAGACAACGAAGCAGAGATCCGCAGGCTGCTGAACTATTGCGGCCTTCCATTCGAAGAAGGGTGTCTTCGCTTCTGGGAAACCAGCAGGCCTGTCGCCACGCCCAGCGCCGAACAGGTGCGGCGGCCAATCTTCCGCAGCGGATTGGACCAGTGGCGGAATTTCGAACCTTGGCTCGATCCGTTGAAGCAAGCCTTGGAAGCGGCGTCCGCAGCTGCCGCGCCGCCCCAGCCCGAAGGCTATGATAAGGGACTGACCCTGGCGGCGATGAGCGTCTATGAGGATGCCATCCGGGAACTGCAGGCCGTTACCAAACGCGTCCCGTCACATCATGAGGCATGGAAAAAACTTGCAGAATTGCTGCGCCTGGCCGGGAAGGATAAGGCAGCCGCCGATGCCGAAGCGCAGGCAGCCAGGCATCTCGGCGAAGCAGCAAACTGGCGACCAAGCCGCGACGAGCGCACACCGAAACAACTGGAGTCGGGGAAACGCGCTTTGGAAAACTTGTCCGCAGGAAAGGACCGCAGCCGCCAGATGGGTGAGCTCCGAACCCATCTCTCGGAATATCCCACCGACGCAGCAGCTACATTCCTGTTGTCCGATCTTGAATCGCTCGAGTGTGACGATTTCACGGCAATTGCCTTGCTGGAACGCACGCTGGACCTGGCGCCTTCCTGGCATGCGGCGAGAGCTGAACTTGTAGCAAAGCTCGTAAACCAACGTGAGTATGCGCCTGCGTTGCAGCAGGCCGCGATCCTGGCAAAAGATCCGATCCGGATTCCGGCATACCAAACACTGCGCGCGGAGGTCCTGGAGAGCTCGGGAAATATTCCGGAAGCAATCGCCATTGCGCGGGAGCTGTTGGACGCGCATCCACACAGCACCAGCCTGTGGATACGGTATGGAAATCTGCTGCGTACCGCCGGCAAACGCGAGGAGAGTGCTCGCGCTTTTCGCACCTGTCTGGAGATCTCGCCAAAAATCGGCGACGCTTATGCCGCGCTCGCCGATCTCAAAGGTAATTTCCTGACCGAAGCAGATGTCGAAACTATGCGCGCACAGCTTGCAGACCCCAGTCTCGAACCCAGAAACCGGATGCGAATGCATTACGCGCTCGCCCACACGCTGGAGCGGTCGGGTGATTTTGCCGCGAGCTTTGCTTCCTATCAGTCCGCCGCAAGGCTCATGCGCGGTTCTTTTCTCGGCCGTGGGGAAGCCTATAACGAAAAGGCGAGCATCGAACGTGTGCAAAGCCTGAAGCGGTACTTTACCTCATCCGTATTATCCCGTCCGCCCGTTTCGACACCTGCGTCAGCAGTCACGCCAATCTTCGTCGTAGGAATGCCGCGCGCAGGCTCCACGCTCATGGAACAGATTCTCGGCAGTCATAGCCAGGTTGAAGCAACGCGAGAGCTGTCACTGATTGCCGATATCGTGCGCGAACTTACGATCGGACGCCGGGCCAGCCGGCACCATGCCTATCCCGATTGTTTGCGGGACATGACACCGGAACAACTGGCGGCGTTGGGCGAACGTTACATCGAGCGAGCGCGCACGTTTCGCCATACCGATCGTCTCTGGTTCGTCGACAAACGACCGTGGAACTGGCTGGATGCAGGACTGATACATTTGATTCTGCCGCAGGCGAAAATCATCGATATACGCCGCGAGCCGATGGCCGCATGTTTCGCGATGTACAAGCAGCAGCTTCCAAGAGACGCCGCGTTTTCCTACGATCTGGTCGACCTCGGGCATTATTATAACATGTATGTCAGTATGATGGAGCACTGGAAGTCCGTCATTCCGGGCCGAATTCATTTCGTGCAGTATGAACGGCTGGTCGAAGAGACGGAGACGGAGGTGCGCCGCGTGCTGGAGTATTGCGGCCTGCCTTTCGACGAAAACTGCCTGCGTTTCTGGGAAACCGACCGCGCCGTGTTGACACCCAGCGCCGAACAGGTGCGCCGGCCGATCTTCCGCGATGCGGTCGAGCAATGGCGCAATTTCGAACCGTGGCTTGGCCCGCTGAAAGATGCTCTGGCCGAGCCGGTCAGCGTCTGAACGGGAACGCCCGCCCGGACGCCAGAGGAAGATTTATGACAGGCACACCTCTTGGAGGCGCTCCGCATGAGCCTTTTCAAGGCGAAGCGGAGCCTGCGGCCCCCCAATCGCTTCGCGCGTCTTACGAGCGCGCATTGACGCTCGCCGCGATGGGGTCTCACCAAGAAGCCATCGCCGCCTTGCGCGACGTCACCGCGCGTATCGATCATGCGCCGGCATGGTCGAAATATGCGGACCTGTTGAGGCTGGCGGGCCGGCACAAGGAAGCTGCAACAGCGAATGCACGCGCTGCCCTTCAATCGGCTGCATGGCCGCCTGCCCGGGACGAACGAAAGGCTTCGGAGATCGACAGCGCCGAACGTGCGCTTCGCGAACATCTGGAAAGTCTGGGAGGGGCAGAGGAAATACAAAAGAGCCTGCGCAACAGATTGCGCAATCACGAAACCGATACTGCCGCCATGCGTCTGCTCGCGCGTGTGGAATGGAAAAGCGGCGAACTGACGACCGCACGAGCCATTCTCGAACGCGCGCTAACACTGGCACCGGACTATGAAGGTGCGCGCGCCGATCTTGCACAATTGTTTCGCGCGTTGGGCGAAGACCGCAGGGCCGCCTCCGAAACGGCGAAGCTCGTTGCGGACGCACCGGAAAACTTCGCGTACCGCGCATTGCATGCCGACGCGCTGCTCATGCTCGGTGATTTCGAGTCCGGCATCCCGCTTCTGGAGCAGTTGATCCGCGAGAAGCCATCTCACGCGCGACTGCGCTGTGTTTACGCGCAGGCACTCCATTTCGCGGGTCGCCGGGACGAAAGTGCTCGCGAGTTTCGCACCGCCCTCGATCTTCAACCGGGAATGGGAGAAGCCTATTGGGGATTGAGCCAACTTCGCAGCAACTCCCTGACCGCAACCGATGTCGCCACGATGCGCCAGCATTTGGGCGATGCCGAAGGGAATGTTAGCAGCAAATTGCTGCTGCACTACGCATTGGGCCAAACATTGGAGGATGTTGGGGATTTCTCCGCAAGTTTTGCGGCTTATGAAGGCGGCGCCGCACAGCTCCGAAAAATAGCCGCGAGCAACCGCGACATCTACAACCCGGCCAAAGACGCCGAGCAGATGCATCGCCGGCGCGAGATATTCACTGCGCCATTGATTGCTTCGCGCCCCGTTCCATCCGCGCGGCCGGAAAGCACGCCGATTTTCGTACTCGGCATGCCGCGCTCAGGTTCCACGCTGGTAGAACAAATCCTGGCCAGTCATGGCCGGGTCGAAGCGACGATGGAATTGCCCGTATTGGAAAATATCGTGCGCGATCTGAGCCGCAGCCGCCTGCTCGTGACGCCGGATGCCTATCCCGAATGTCTGGCGGATATTTCGCCTTCCGATCTCGCATCGTTGGGTGCGAGATATCTCGAAGAATCATCCGCCTACCGTCGGACAAGCCGACCCTATTTCATCGACAAGCGGCCTTCCAATTGGCTGGATGCCGGTCTCATCACCATGATCCTGCCGCATGCAAAGATCATCGACGTACGCCGTGAGCCGCTGGCAGCCTGTTTCGCCATGTACAAACACGTGCTGTCGGAAAACGCCACATTCCCCTACGAGCTGGAAGATCTCGCCCGTTATTACGTGATCTATGTTCGCATGATGGCGCATTATGCCGAGGTGATGCCCGATCGCGTTCATTTTCTCTCATATGAAAGACTGGTGGAGAACGGCGAAGCGGAAATTCGCCGGCTTTTGGACTATTGCGGCCTTTCGTTTGAGGACAGCTGCTTTCGCTTCTGGGAGACGGACCGCGCGATAGCCACGCCCAGCGCCGAGCAGGTGCGGCGCCCGATTTACCACCATGCGGTGGAGCAGTGGCGCAATTTCGAGCCTTGGCTCGGACCTTTGAAAGACGCTTTGAAATCGGCACAGATCGAAGCGGCCGCAACACCCTCGCCGCCGGACTACGAACGCGCGCTCACTCTGGCGGCAATGGGAATATTCGAAGCAGCACTCGAAGAATTGCGCGAGTTTCTGGAACAGGTGCCCGAGCACCCGCGCGCCTGGCAGAAATTGTCGGAATTGCTGCGCCTCGCCGGTGAAGATGTTGCTGCCGAAGAGACGCATCAAGCCGCAGTCAAATATGCCGATGCAGCGTCGAAATGGCAGCCCGCCCAGGACACCCGCGCGCCAGGGTTGCTGGAATCGGCCGCAAACAGACTCCAGGCACAATTTGCAACTACAGACCGCGACGCGCAGACGGAGATGCTCCGCGAACATTTGCTGGAAAACCCTACCGACGCGGCGGCACTGCATATGCTTTCCCGGATGGAGATGCGGGCCGACGATCCGGTTACCGCGCGAGCCTTGCTGGAGCGCAGCGTGCAACTCTCGCCGTTCTATCATCAGGCTCGTGCGGAACTCATTCTTCTGCTGATGCGCCAAACCTCTTTTATCAGTGCATTAGAACACGCCTCCATTCTCATCGGTCAATTTCCCGACAGCATCGAATATCGCGCGCTTTATTCCGATGCGCTGCAGGCCATTGGAGACATCGACGGCGCGCTTGCGCAAACCGAAGAACTGTTACGCAAGAATCCGCGCCATCCGCGGTTCTGGTTCGCCCATGGCCAACAGTTGCAATATCTCGGCCGCCGCGATGACAGCGCACACGCGTTTCGTACTTGTCTGGAAATCAACCCGGCAATGGGAGAGGCATTTTGGGGGCTTGCCGAACTCAGGGGCGACTTCCTGACCGGAGCCGATGCTGCAGCCATTCGAACGCAGCTAGCAGATGAGACCGTGGATATTCCGGGCCGCATGTATATGTATTATGCATTGGGTCGATTGTTGGAAAAAGACCGCGATTTCTCGGGCAGCTTTCACGCCTATCAACAGGGAGCCCGCCTGTTCCGCGGAGCATTTCTTGGCCGGGGCGACGCCTACCGGGAAAAGAATTTTGTCGAACATGTTCGAAACCTGAAGCGCGTATTCGTTGCACGCAATATGGAAACCCGTGGCGCTCACCCGCCCGCATCGGTGAACGCAACTCCCATATTCATCGTCGGCATGCCGCGCGCCGGCTCCACGCTCGTGGAGCAAATCCTCGCCAGCCACAGCCAGGTTGAAGCCACGCGCGAACTGTCCGTCATGAGTGAAATCATGCACGAACTGGCTCACAGCCGCTGCATTGTGACTCCCAATACTTATCCCGACTGCATTTTGGAGATGAAGCCGGACGAGTTTGCTGCGCTGGGAGAACGCTACCTGCGAGAAGCGGCCGTATATCGTAAAACGAATCTTCCCTATTTCATCGACAAACGGCCCTGGAACTGGCTGGAAGCGGGACTAATCCACCTCATCTTACCCGAGGCGAAAATCATCGATGTCCGCCGCGAACCGATGGCGGCGTGTTTTGCAATGTTCAAACAGATTCTCACGAACGGCGCCGATTTTTCCTACGATCTCTATGATCTGGGCCGTTATTACACCGAATATACAGGCCTGATGGAACATTGGCGGACGGAACTTCCCGGCCGAATTCATTTCATACAATATGAACGCTTGGTCGAAGATACGGATACCGAAATCCGTCGGCTGCTCGATTATTGCGGCTTACCCTTTGAAGAAGCTTGCCTGCGGTTCTGGGAAACGGGTCGCGCCATTTCCACGCCCAGCGCTGAACAGGTACGCCGCCCAATCTTTCGCGATGCGCTGGAGCAATGGCGCAATTTCGAGCCATGGCTCGAACCACTCAAGACATCGCTGGCGGAGCCGCCCCGCGCCTAGCCGTCTGACGCTGCACCGTCAGGGCGATGGCGACGCCGTCAGCGTCTTTTGCGCCGAGCATTCGGCGAGATAGGCGTGAATCGTGGCCACCACCTGCGAACCTTCACCGACCGCAGCCGCGACCCGCTTGACCGAGCCCGACCGAACATCGCCCACAGCGAAGACGCCGTGGCGGTTCGTTTGAAACGGCAGGCGGCCCTTGCCGTCGAACGGCTCTGCACAAACAAAACCTTTCGAGTCGACTGCGATGCCCGATTGCTCGAGCCATTTCGTGTTGGGCGCCGCACCGATGAAAAGAAACAGATGGCGGATGGAATGAGTAGATTCCTCGCCCGTTACGCAGTTCTTCCAGCGCACGGCATCAAGTGCGCCGTTGGCGCCGTCGAGCCCGCTGACTTCCGTCTGAGTCAGCACTTCGATGTTGGGTTGCGCAGCGATGCGGTCGCACAAATATCGCGACATGGTGGCGTCGAGCCCTTTGCCGCGCACGATCATCCAGACTTTCTTGGCAAGTCCCGCGAGATAGACGGCCGCCTGCCCCGCCGAATTGCCGGCGCCGACAAGTGCTACTTCTTCGCCGCCGCAGAGGCGCGCTTCGATCGGCGACGCCCAGTAATGGACGTATGAACCTTCATAGTCCGCGAGATTGGCCACGTTCAGACGGCGATATTCCGCACCGCTCGCAACCACGATCGTACGCGACCGGACAATGTCACCGCCTTTGAGGCGAAGCCGGTATGAATCGCCGCCACAGGCGAGTTCCTCCACTTCCTCCGGAATGCCCATTTCGGTGCCGAATTTCTGCGCCTGATTGTAAGCGCGCGCCATCAATGCGATCCCGGAAATACCAGTGGGAAATCCCAGGTAATTTTCGATGCGCGCCGAGGCCCCGGCCTGGCCGCCGAAAGCACGGCAATCGAGAACGACAACCGACAGACCTTCCGATGTCGCATACACCGCGGCGGCAAGACCGGCGGGACCCGCGCCAACGACCGCCACGTCATAAACAGTTGTCGCGTCGATGGTTCGGGACAGACCGAGACAGCGCGCGAGCTGATTCTCGGTGGGATTACGCAGGAGCGTGCCGTTCGGACACAGGACGGTCGGCAATTCCCCTTCGTCGAGGTGGAACCGCTCGACCAGCGTCTGCGCGCAACTGTCGGTATCCGGATCCAGCGTGCGATGCGGATGGCCATTGCGCCGCAGAAAATTATCCAGCCTCAGAACATCGCGGTTTTCAGGATTGCCGATAATGATCGGGCCACCGACATTCTGCTCGAGCAATCCCACGCGCCGGAGGATGAGCGCACGCATGATGCGCTCGCCGAGTTCGGCTTCCTCGATCATCATGTCGCGAAGGCGGCGCGGCGGAACGAGAATGGCGTCGACATCGCCCTCTGCCGTGCCGTCCACGAGCGACGGGCGCCCCGACAATTGCGCGAGTTCTCCCTGAAATTCGCCGGGGCCATGTGTGACGATCGGTGCGCCGGGTGCATCATGGGGCGTCATGCGCATGCCGCCCGAAAGGATCAGCAACAGCCCTTCCGTGGGCTGCCCGGCATGCACGACGAGCTCGCCTGAGGCGTAGTGGCGCGGTTCTCCGAAGCGTTTGAGCCTCTCGATCTCGCGCGGTGCGAGCACCGGAAACATCTGATCGCGCCGGGAATCGATAATCGAAGGTTTGGATGCCGTATCGCTCATGAGAGACATAGTATCAGCCTTTCCATCATCTCTCCTCATTTTTCATCGCATTCGGCGAGAGGCCGTCATGCGCGAAGTCTCCTTGCCGGATTGTCCTGCCGGGCATACCGCTTTCGGACGAAGCCCGATTTTGTGGTTTCATCGCAGAACTTGAGAGCATGAGCGTTTCGCAGCGCAAAGATTTCCTTTCCCGTGTCGGACTCGGACATCCGCTCATCCAGGCGCCGATGGCAGGTGTGTCGACCCCGGAGATGGCCGCTGCCGTGTCGAATGCAGGCGCGCTCGGATCGCTGGGACTTGGCGCCGATACGGTCGAGAGCGCCGCGCGCGCAATTTCAGCCACGCGCGCGCTCACGCAGCAACCTATTCATCTCAACGTATTCTGCCACCGGCCCGCCATTCCCGATGTTGAAATCGAGCAGGCATGGATTGAAAGACTGCGGCCCGAATTCGAGCGTTACGATGCGAAGCCTCCGGTGCGGCTCACCGAAATCTACAAGAGTTTTGTCGCTGATGATGACATGCTCGGATTGTTGCTCGACGCCAGGCCGGAAGTCGTCAGTTTTCATTTCGGCATGCCCTCGCGCGCTGCGCTCAAAGCCTTGCAGCAGGCAGGAATCATACTGTTCGCATCGGCGACGAATCTCCGCGAAGCAAAAATGATTGCAGACGCCGGCCTCGATGCGGTGATCGCGCAAGGCTTCGAGGCCGGTGGACATCGCGGACTGTTCGATCCGGATGCACGCGACGATCAACTCGGCATGTTTGCGCTGACGCGTCTCTTTGCTGCGACACTCGATATTCCGGTCATTGCCGCCGGAGGCATCATGGACGGGAACGGTATTGCCGCCGCGCTGAAACTCGGCGCGTCTGCCGTGCAGCTTGGAACGGCATTCGTCGCTTGCCCCGAATCGAGCGCCGACACAGGTTATCGCGCCGCACTGGCGAGCGATGCCGCAAACCACACCGTAATGACACGCGCAATTTCTGGGCGCCCGGCGCGTTGCCTGGCGAACAAATTTACCGAACTCGGCGAGCGCGTTTCGCAATCGGAGATACCGCTCTATCCCATCGCCTATGACGCTGGCAAAGCTCTTCACGCCGCCGCAAAGGCGAAAGGCGAATTCGGTTTCGGTGCGCAATGGGCCGGTCAGGCTGCGCCGCTGTCGCGCGCATTGCCGGCCGGTAAACTGGTTGACGTGCTGATAAGCGAATTGGCAAGCGCAGAACTCGAATAATTTCAATACTTCGAAAGGTTTCAGATGAGCGTGCAATATCTTGAAGATGTTTTTGTCGGCCAGCGTTTCACGAGCGGCAGCTACGAGATGACGGAGGCAAATATCAAGGAGTTTGCTGCAGCGTACGATCCGCAACCATTCCATCTTGACGATGAAGCGGCTCGGCATAGCCTGTTCAGAGGATTGGCCGCGAGCGGGTGGCACACGGCTGCGGTCACCATGCGGTTGAATGTCGAAAGCGGATTGCCGATCGGCGGCGGCGTCATCGGTGCGGGCGGGGAAATCACCTGGCCAAGGCCGACGCGGCCCGGCGACATTCTTCATGTCGAAAGCGAAGTGATCGAGATCACGCCATCGCGCTCGAAACCGGACCGTGGAATCGTCACCGTCGTCAGCAATACGCTCAATCAGCGCGGGGAGATCGCCCAGATCTTCAAGGCCCGGCTGGTGATGTTCCGGCGATCGGCAGCGTCCTGACAGCAGAACCGACGTAACTGCTATTCGCCAGATACGTGTTGCGGCAATAAAATCTGCTTCGTCGGTCCGCCTTTCGCAGCAGTTTCATAGGCTTCGACGGATTTGTTGAACGGCCAGGTCTGCACCTCGAACGGCTTCAATCGTCCGCTCTCGAAACCGGGCTTCAACGCATCGAGAATTGCGGCAATCTCCGGTCCATCGAGCTTCAAGGAATCCACGCCGATGAGATGCGAGCGGTTGTGATAGAAATCGAGCAGATCGAAGGAAACGCGGCGATTGCCGACGCTGGTGATCGCGATCTGCCTTCCTCGCGGGCGCAATGATCGAAGGCAAAGTTCAAACAATTCTCCGCCGACGGCATCGAATACGATGTCGGCACCCTTCCCTTCCGTTGCGGATCTCACCTCTGCAACCACGTCGCCTGTTTTGATATTGATACGAATGTCAGCGTCCGATGGACGATCAGCAATATCAGCTGCGATGACGCGCGCGCCCTTCCAATGCGCAAGCTGGATCACGGCACGGCCCACCGCACCGGCGGCGCCCGTCACCAGAACCGTTTCGCCGGGTTTGATCTCCGCCCCGTCGACGAGCCCGCTCCAGGCAGTGAGAAAGGGCACGCCGATCGCGGCGGCCTCAGCCATGGAAAGATTGGACGGCTTGTCGGCCAGCCAGTCTGCCGGGACGGCGACGAATTGCGCGTGCGCGCCGTCGCGTCCAACGCCGAAGCCAGCGCCGCTGCTCCAGACTTCGCGTCCCTTCCCTGCCCCGTCCACGACGACGCCTGCATAATCGCGGCCGGGCGTGCGCGGCAGAGGGGATTTGAAAGCGCCGGCAACGTTCTTGACGTCGCTCGGATTGAGGGAGGCCGCTTCTACCCGGATCAAGGATTCGCCATCACGTAAAATCGGTCTCTCGCGGTCCTCGAGGACCAAAACCGAGGGCGGTCCATACTGCGAAAAGCGCAGGGCTTTCATCATTCTTCTCCGGGTGGCGAAATCTGGGTATACGGCGGGAATAAATTTTCGCGCGCAATGGTCTTATATAGCGCATGGACGACCGGCGCCGGAGATTCGAGGCGCAAGCCCTGCCGCATCTGGACGCGGCCTATAATCTTGCCCGATGGCTCTCGCGCTCGCCGGCCGATGCGGAGGATATCGTGCAGGACGCGATGTTGCGCGCCTTCAGAGGATTTGACGGGTTTCGCGGCGAGAACGCCAAAGCGTGGCTGCTGACGATTGTCCGCAATTGCTGGCGCAACAGTCGGGTCACGGAAAAACGGCACGAACACGCGCCCCTGCCGGAGGATGATTATATTCCCTCAGACGCCGACAGTCCGGAACATGCTGCGCTCGCAGCAAGCGAGGGCCGGAAACTGAATGAAGCGATTGCCGGACTACCGGCGGAATTCCGCGAGGCGCTGATCCTGCGCGAACTGGAAGACATGAGTTATCGCGACATCGCGGAAATCACAGGCGTGCCGATCGGCACGGTCATGTCGCGTCTGGCGCGGGCGCGAGGACTGCTTAAGGCGAAATGGGCGGCAGGAAGCGCATGAGCTGTCCGGAAAACCTGCGCACACAAGCGTTCGTAGATGGCCAATTGAACGCCGCGGAAACGCGCGCGGCGGAAAATCACATCGAAAGCTGTGCCGAATGCCGTCAGTTGCGCGCGGAACTGACCGGCCTTAGCGAAATGATCCGGCGCGGCGCTGCAACGCATGGCGCACCGCCATCTCTTGCTGCGCGTATTCAACTCGCTCTGGATTGGGAAACCAAACGGGATCGACAACAGACGCATATTCATCGGCCGAGTTTCTGGCTGGGTGCTTTGGGCGGTACGGGGCTTTCCGCGCTGGCGGCGTCACTCCTATTCCTTGTGCTGCTGCCGGTTTCGGTCCGTTCGCTGACGGATACCGTCACCGATGCGCATGTGCGCGCACTGATGCAGGGCCACACCATCGAAGTGGTTTCCAGCAATCATCACACGGTGAAGCCGTGGTTTGCCGGGCGCGTCCCCATCTCGCCACCGGTTGCCGATTTCGCTTCAGACGGTTTCACGCTCAAAGGCGGACGTGTGGAGCAAATTGCCGGTGCCCAGGCTGCTGTTGTCGTTTACGGCCATGGCGCGCATGAAATCGATCTGTTTGTCTGGGCCGATCGCGGCGGGAACCTGCCGGGTTCCGGAACCCGCCATGGGTATCACTCCGAGTTCTGGAAGAATGGCGATCTCGATTTCGCGGCCGTTTCCGACATGCAGAGTTCGGAACTGGAAAGATTTGTGGACCTTGTAAAGGGCGAACGGGAATAAACACCCGCCTCTCCCGGTCTGGAGCCTCGAACAAACGGAGGCTCGTCCCATGGACATGGAAACTTCGCGCCGCGGCGTACTCAAATGCCTGGGCGTCGGTGCAGGCACGCTCTTCACGCTTAACAGTGGCATTTTCACCGCCAATGCGCTCGGCCAGACATCGACGGCGAATGCCGGAATACCGCTCTTCCTACAGATCAGCGACACGCATATCGGATTCAACAAGGATGCAAATCCGGACGTGATCGGAACACTCAACAAGACCATCGATCTGGTCAACGCAATGCCGCACCAACCGGCATTCCTCATCCACACCGGCGATGTCACGCATCTGTCCAAAGCCGAGCAGTTCGATACGGCCAACCAATTGCTGTCGCGATTACAAGTCGGCGAACTGCATGTGGTGCCCGGCGAACATGATGTCACTGATGGCCCCGGAACAGAGTTCTTCGCCCGCTTCGGAAAAGCATCTGACAACCGGGGCTATTACAGCTTCGACAGGGCGGGTGTTCATTTTATCGCTCTGGTGAATGTGATGCATTTCGAATCGGGCGGCCTTGGCGCACTGGGCGCCGATCAGATGGACTGGCTGAAGAAAGATCTGGCCGGACGATCTGCCAGCCAGCCGATTGTCGTTTTCGCGCATATGCCGCTTTGGACCATCTATGCACCGTGGGGATGGGGCACAACTGAAAGTGCGGAGCTCGCCTCCCTGCTGAAGCGGTTCGGCTCGGTGACCGTACTCAATGGCCATATCCACCAGATCGTGCAGAAGGTCGAAGGAAACATCACCTTCCACACGGCGCGCTCGACCGCCTACCCGCAACCCCTTGCCGGCGTTGGCCCCGGCCCTGGTCCGCTCAAAGTCGCAACTGACATGCTACCAAAAATGCTCGGTGTGACCAGCGTATCGGTCGAACGCAGCAGTGCTTTCCAACTGTCCGACACAACGCTCGCCTGATTTCAATCTCAAAACTCAAAGGTTATCATGAACATTCAACCACGCCCCGTTCGGGCGGCGCTGCTCTGCGCCCTGCTCGCCCTGATGCCCGCTCTTGCACACGCGGACGGCCAGATCGTCATGAAGAATTTTTCCTATTCCCCGATGGAGCTCAGCGTTGCAGCCGGCTCGACCGTGACGTGGAAAAATCTCGATGGAGAACCGCATACGGTCGTCAGCCTGGACGGCCAGTTTCGCTCCCAGGCGCTCGATGAGAACGACACGTTCTCGTTCAAGTTCGACAAGCCCGGCACGTACAAATATATTTGCTCCATCCATCCCCAGATGAAAGGAACAATCACGGTGAAATGACTGAAGCGCATGATGGGTGTTCGGTGCATACTGCCGCGCTCCGCGCCCCCAAGCCGTCCGCCCGCAGTTTCCGAAACCGCCGCCAGTCACGGGATGTCAAAGGGCAAGCTTACCCTCGGGAACATGATATCGTTAACGGAGGTGCAACCGAAAATAGTGCGGTGCTGAACATGGCCGCGCGGTGTATTGCGGCTTAGAGTCGGAGCATCTTGCGATTTTTCTCCCACAGGGCTGGCTCCGTCCCGCACTTGATGACAGGATTTCGCCAGTCCAAATAACCACCGAGAGGGACAGGTGCGCATCTATTCGACAGGCTTGACACTGCTCGGTGCAGTTCTGACGTCAACGGCCTTGGCGCAGCCTCTCTATTATCCGCATAGGCCGGACGTTCATATCGATGCGCCTGAAGCGATGGACGGCGATCAGCCCGGTGCCAAGCCATTTTTGGACCCGAATCCAAAATCGAAGTCGGGCAAATGGGCAGACATCCAGGCGACACTGCCTTTCGCAGACGGCCCGGACACCGCGCTTCAACTGACGGACGGCACCGTCGCGATCCATGATTGGTGCACGGGTAACTGGTTCCGGCTGACGCCGGATATCAAGGGCCGTTACGAAACCGGAACATGGAGCGCGCTCGCACCAATGCCCGGCGGTTATAATCCCCTGTTCTTTGCATCACAGATTTTGCCGGATGGCCGATTGATCATGAATGGCGGCGAGTATAACGGCCGTCCCGGGAATTGCGGAAAAGAGGTTTGGACGAAACTGGGAGCGTTGTACGACCCGGTCGCCGATAGTTGGGTACCCGTCACGGCGCCGCATGGCTGGCAGAGCATCGGAGATGCGCAAAGCATCGTATTGCCTGACGGTAGCTACATGCTTGCCGAATGTTGCACCGAACAGGAAGTCATAGCCAGCATTTCCGGCACTTCCGTGAAATGGGCGGATACGGGGACAGGGAAAGATGACCTCAATGACGAAGAAGGTTGGACCAGCCTGCCCGGCGGAAACATCCTGACTGTCGACGCCTGGAAAGGCGAAAACAACTCTACATCGAATACGGAAATTTATTCGACTGCATCCGGAACATGGAGTGCTGGGCAGAACACCGTGAGCCAGCTCGTCGATGCGGGCTCGCATGAAATAGGGCCTGCCGTGCTGATGCCCAACGGTTTTGTCGTTTATTTCGGTGCAGATCACTCGACCGGTGCTAATAATGTCTTCAATTCTTCAACGGGTGAGTGGGATTCGGCGCCGCCATTCCCGGTCATCGGCGGAGCGCAGTATGATTGCGCGGATGCGCCGGCAGCGCTCCTGCCGGATGGAAATGTCATCGTGCAGGCAAGTCCGGCGGTGTTTCAGAAGCCGTCGCATTTCTTCGAATTCAGCATGAACAAGAAAGGTACGGCGAAATTGACGCAGGTGAACGACCCCAAGAGCGCGCCTCATCTGTCTTCTTTTCAAGGACGCTTTCTTGAACTTCCAACCGGTCAGGTACTCTGGGAGAACGACGGACAGACGCATCATCCCGAAGTTGCTACCTATACACCGAAGGGAAAGCCGAAGAAGGCATGGCTGCCGGTGGTGTCTAACGTCGCGTCCACGCTCAACATAGGCAGTACCGGCAACGCGATTACCGGCACCAATTTTAACGGCTTCTCGCAAGGCGCTACTTATGGCGACGATGCTCAAATGTCGACGGATTACCCGTTGGTGCGGATCACAAACAATTCCACCGGCGATGTTTGTTTCGGCCGAAGCTATAATTTCTCGACCATGGGGGTTTGGACTTCCGGAAGCACGAGCGCCGAGTTCGATATTCCGACGACCTGCGAGAGCGGCGCGAACACGCTTCAGGTTATCGTAAACGGCCTCGCGTCCGCCGGCATTGCCGTTACGCTTCAGGGCTGATCTCAAAGCGCTCTCCGGCTTGCTGTGCGAACTAGGCCTCGGCACGCGGTTAACGGTACAGAAAATACCGGGCGAGATGTGCGATGCTTGGAGAACCCAGCCGGATTTGCTATCCGAAAGGGACGGCGCTTTTGCCAATATCATCGTGCGGAACCGGGCGAAGTCGAGCGCGCGTTGGTCAGCCAGGCAGTTATTGATTGAAAGGGGTTGGACGTGAAGAAACGCTGGGCCGCCTGGAGGGTCGGAGACATCTGGACTCTCGATGCCGATGTCAACGAAATCGCAAAGGCCCGTTTTGTCGATACTTCCGCGCACTATGTCACGGAAGACGAAACTGACGAGCTCCTGAACGGCGACTCCCATATCGCCGAGGAGCGAGCACGAAAAGCGTTGACGGTCGACCCATCCGATTCCCAGGCTCAACTGTTGCTGGGCGCCTCATTACGCAAGCAAAAGCGATTTGAAGAAGCCAAATCCATCCTGGAGCCGTTGGCGAAATCAATGCCGCATGTATCGATGGCCTGGCAGGAACTCGGCCTGTCGCTGGCACCGCTTGGCGAGCGTGGAAAAGCGATCAAGGCTTTTATGCGCGCCATTGATCTCCACTACATGGACAGAACGTCCTGGTTCTGGCTGGGAGATCTGTTGGACTTCGGCATGCCGGGCCATCAGCCAGATCCGCGACTAACCGAAGCAAGGGCGGCGTATCGCGAGATCCGGTATCAGGATGCAGAGGCGATCTCGCGTGAGGTGCTCAAGGACACGCCGGACAATACCGATGCAATGGGCATGCTGGCAGATGCACTCATTCGCTTAGGTAATTGGCCCGAGGCCAAAAGATTGTATGAGCGCCGCGTAGAGCTCGAGCCGGATTCCCATTTCGCCCGGTTTCGTTGCGCGACCATGCTGTTTCTGAACGGCCAGCTCCCATCGGCGCTCCCTCACATCGATGCGCTCCTGAAGCACGACCCCGAAAGCAAATTATACCACGGCCTTCAGGCGGTGTGCCTTTTGCGCAATCAGCAATATGCCGTTGCTCTGGCCGCGTTCGAATCCTTTATCGAGGATTGCGATGACCAACCGGGGCTATGGGTGGAATATGCCCGCGTGCTCAAGATCGAGCGCCCCGA
>DASXXW010000102.1:0-17790 GCA_036502865.1 Rhizomicrobium sp. | reverse complement strand
GGCGAGGAATGGCACACCGATGTCACCTGCGATGCTGAACCGCCAATGGGTTCCATGCTTCATTTGCTGAAGATGCCTGAGGGAGGAGGCGGTGACACCTGTTTTATCAGTACGATCCGCGCCTATGAAACGTTGTCGCCTGCCATGCAGGAGATCACGAAAGGTCTTACGGCTGTTCACGACGGCGCGAAACTTTACACGGGCGGTTACGGCACGAACGTTCCCCCAGGCGGATGGCCGCAGGCGACGCACCCCGTCGTGATCCGTCAGCCGGAAAGCGGTAGGCTCGCGCTGTTCGTCAATCGCGGCTTCACCGCCCGAATCAATGAATTCTCACGCGCGGAGAGCGATGCTTTTCTTGAGATGCTATGGCGCCATATCGAGAGCCACGTCGAATTCCAGTGCCGCGTGCGCTGGACGGAGAATACGCTGACCTTCTGGGACAATCGCGTGACTCAGCACCATTCGGTTTGGGATTACTATCCCCACAACCGTTATGGCCGCCGCGTTTCCATCATCGGTGCGCGCCCAGGCTCGACATAAA
This sequence comes from Rhizomicrobium sp., assembly GCA_036502865.1. Lineage (GTDB taxonomy): Bacteria > Pseudomonadota > Alphaproteobacteria > Micropepsales > Micropepsaceae > Rhizomicrobium. Next base: position 17,246 of record DASXXW010000102.1, on the reverse strand, counting down.
CGTTGCGGCGCCATTTCGAAGCACGCTCGCAGATGGCGAACTACTCAGCTAATCAGCTCGCAGAATTTCGAAAGATCTATATTCCCGCCGGAAATGATGGCGACGATAGGGCCTTCGCCGGCTTTCCCGCTTAGCGCTGCGGCAACGGAGAGCGCGCCCGCGCCCTCGGCAATCACCCGTGTTTTTTCTGCCAGCAGGCGCATTGCCTGCCGCGTCTCATCGAGCGTCACAACGATACTGCCGTCCACCAGGCCCTGCATCCGCTCCCACATACGCGGAAACATGCTCTGGCCGCCTGCGCCGTCCACGAAAGACGCTTTCCAGTCCTTGAAAGGCTGTGGCGATCCCGCATCGAATGACAATGCTGCCGGCGCTGCCGTTTCCGGTTCGGCGCCATAGACCTTGATCCCCGGCTTTACCGCTTTTACTGCGCTTGCAACGCCGACCACGAGCCCGCCGCCGCCAATACCGCCGATCACGGCAGCCGTGTCGGGCGCATCTTCCAATATTTCGAGCCCCATCGTCGCATGTCCGGCGATGAAATTATGGTCGTCGAAGGGATGGATGAATGTGCCTTCGACCCCTGGGTAGGCGCGCTCGTCCAGTGCCTGCCAAGCGCGCGTGTAGGAAACGGGCACGATCCGCGCACCCAACGCCTTCATCCGTTCAATCTTCGCCGCGGGCGCGGATTCGATCGCCACCACGGTACAGGGTATGCCGGCTTTCATCGCCGCATAGGCCACGCCTTGTCCGGCATTCCCGGCGCTGACGGTCCACACGCCGGCTTGACGCTCTTCATCGGACAGCATGGCGACGGCATTTGCCGCGCCGCGTAGCTTGTACGCATTGATCGGCTGAAGATTTTCGAGTTTCAGCCGGATATCCGGCGCGTCTTTTCCGAGGTTCAGCCGCAACAGCGGTGTGCGCACGATCATGCCCTCTATGCGGCTGCGCGCGTCGCGTATTTCTTCGAATGTGATCGGTCGTATGGGGTCTGTCATCAAGCGGTCTCTACAAAGGGGCCGGAGCATGTCCTGTACGCCGCCCCGGATGCAAGCAGGCGCTTGATTGTGGGCGAACGAGGTTGCACGCTTACACATGCGGATTCCCAGGGGATTGCCATGCGGAAAGCAGCAGGCGAATTGTTCAACGCAGCCAGTTACTGCGCCGCCGTTCTTCTGGTCCTGTGCGTTGGCAGCAATCCTACAAGCGCGCGCGACCTTCTAACCGCGCATGTGCCGGAAATCGTAGCGGATCATGGCGTTCCCGTCGTCGGGGCGCCTGATCCGGCAGCGCGGCTGCAACTCGATATTGCGATTCCCTTGCGCGATCCTGCATCGCTCACTTCGGCACTTGGCGCGATCTACGATCCGGCCAGCCCCTCCTGGCATCACTATCTTTCTGTTGCGGAGTTTACTTCGCACTTCAGTGCTACGGAAAAGGATTACAACGCTGCTGCGGAATTCTTCCGCGCCTCGGGCCTGCGCATAATTTCACTCAGTGCCAATCGCTTCCTGATCGAGGCCGAAGGTACAGTCGCGCAAATCGAACGCGTGTTTCATGTGAAGCTTTTGCTCTACAAACATCCGCTGGAAGCCCGAAGCTTCATGGCGCCGGATCGCGAGCCGACGATCGATCTCGATGTGCCGGTCTTGCATGTCACCGGCCTTGACGATCTCGTTCTTCCGGCGCCACGGCTTGTTCAGCCTGCAACAGATCAGCCGCATTTCCATGGCACCGGTTCTGGTCCGCGCGGTTATTACTATGGCAGCGATATGCGCGCGGCTTATTACGGCGGTTCAAAACTGACGGGCAAAGGCCAATCGGTTGGTCTGATGGAGCTCAAGCCTTATGATCCGGCCGATATCGGGCTCTATTTCAACTATGTGAAACAACCCCTGAAGGTGCATGTAAAAGGAATTTCGACCGACGGAAATCCCTGGAAATGCACCGGTTGTCACGATGGCGAACAGGCGCTTGATATCGAATACGCCATCTCCATGGCGCCTGGCCTCAAAAAGATGCAGGTGTATGTGGGCCATAGCCCTGAGAGCGTGCTCGGTCGCATGGCGAGCGACGATACGAGTCTTCAACTCAGCACATCCTGGGGCTGGCACGAGCGTTTCGAGAGCGACGATCCGCTATTCCAGGAAATGGCCGCACAAGGACAAACATTTCTCACCGCGAGCGGCGATTATTCCAGCCTGAAGAAGAGCGGACCGTGGCCCGAAGAGGATGCGAATCTCGTCGCAGTCGGCGGCACGGATGTCGTTACAGCCGGGCCGGGTGGCGCATGGACAGCGGAAACGGGATGGGCATACAGCGCAGGCGGACCTTCACTTGACCGCACCATCAAGATCGAACCCTATCAACTGCCTTTCATCAACAAACAGAATGGCGGCTCGTTCAAGCTGCGGAACGTTCCCGATATCTCCGCCAATGCAAATACGGATTTCTGGGTTTGCTCGGGCGGCAAATGCAGGGGCGGCTGGGGAGGCACAAGTTTCGCTTCCCCGATCTGGGCGGGCTATGTCGCACTGATCAATGAGCAGGCCGCGGCCAATGGCCAGCCGCCCGTTGGTTTCCTCAATCCGGCGCTTTACGGGCTGGCCGGCGATGGAAATTATAACTCGCTTTTCCATGACGTAACAAAAGGGAAAAGCGGAAAATTCCGTGCGGTCAAAGGATATGATCTCATCACCGGCATCGGTTCGCAGAATGGCGAAGCTCTGATCGACGCCCTGACGAACCAATAGCGCTGCGATGCTCGATCCCATTGCACTTGCACAGGAACTGATCCGCTGCCCGTCGGTGACGCCGGCGGATGCAGGGGCGCTCGGTGTGTTGGAGGCGACTCTTGCGCCGCTCGGATTTTCCTGCGCGCGCCTGCGTTTCGAAGCGCCGGGCACGGTACCTATCGACAATCTCTACGCACGCATCGGAAACGGCGCTCCGAATTTCTGTTTCGCAGGTCATACGGATGTCGTTCCGCCGGGCGATGTAGCGCAATGGCGTTCGGATCCGTTCGGCGGCGAAATACGCGGACGCTTTCTTTATGGCCGTGGCGCCGCCGACATGAAGTCGGCGATTGCTGCCTTTGCCGCGGCGGCATTCCAGCATCTGGACAAGCCGCTGAAGGGATCAATCAGCCTGCTCATTACCGGCGACGAAGAAGGCCCTGCCGTCAACGGCACGGTGAAGGTTCTCGAATGGCTGGCAGACAAGGGCGAGCGCATCGATCATTGTATTGTGGGCGAGCCGACTGCCGTTTCGCGCGCGGGCGACATGGTCAAGATCGGCCGCCGCGGCAGCATGCGCGTCGATATTGTTGTGCGTGGCGTGCAGGGACACACCGCCTATCCGCAGCGCGCGCTCAATCCGATACCCATTCTGGCAACGCTCGTTTCGCGCATCGCGCGCGAAAAGCTCGATGAGGGCACGCCGCATTTCGAGCCCTCCACGCTGGTATTCACAACGTTCGATGTCGGAAATCCCGCTTCGAATGTTTCGCCTGCACAGGCGCGTGCGTCCGCCAATATCCGCTTCAACGATCTGCATACATCGCAGTCGCTTCTGGCGCGGATCTTGGTGCTTTCGGATGAAGTAACAAAAGAAATGGGCGGCGAAACAGAAATAACAGCGGACGCCGGCGCGCAGCCCTTTGTCACTCAACCGGGCGCCTTCACGGAACTGCTTTCAAACGCCATCCAGTCGGTGACGGGCCGGATGCCGGAGTTGTCCACGACCGGGGGCACTTCGGATGCGCGGTTCATCAAGAATTACTGCCCGGTTGCCGAAATCGGACTCGCCGGAACGACCATGCATAAGGTCGACGAATGCGTGCCCGTCGCGGAGATCGAGACCCTGACAGCAATTTATTCTGCGGTACTTGAGGCCTATTTCGCCAATCCGCCGGCATCCGGCTGATTTGCTTCATACTCTACGCACACGAGGAAAAGCCCGTCGGGCGGAGCCACGGGACCGCAGCGCGCGCGGTCTCTCGCGGCTAGCGCATCGCCGACTTCGTGCGGATGCCATTTGCCTTCGCCGACCAATTTGAGGGTGCCGGCGATCGAACGTATCTGGTGATGCAGGAAGGAGCGCGCCTTCGCTTCGATATGTATTTCTTCGCCGGAACGCCGCACAGTCAGGATATCCAGTGTTTTGACTGGCGATTGTGCCTGACACTCTGCCGCGCGGAACGTAGTAAAATCGTGCTTGCCGATCAGATAACGCGCACCTGCCTGCATGGCGTCGGCATCGAGCGCGCGTGCGACATGCCAGACATGTCCCCGCTCCGTTACCGGCGGAGCCCGGCGATTGAGAATACGATAGAGATAAAGCCGTGCGGTGGCCGAGAAGCGTGCATGAAACTCCTGTGGTGAAACACGGGCTTCAAGCACAGCTACAGGATCCGGCCTGAGGTGATAGTTCAGCGCGTCGCACAGTTTTCCGGGCGTGAATGTTTTCTCGATATCGAAATGCGCCACCTGTCCAAGCGCGTGCACACCGGCATCGGTACGTCCTGCGCCGGTGACCGTTACTTGTTCGCCGGAAAGACCGAAGATCGCCCGCTCCAGCGCGGCCTGCACGGTCGGCCCATTTTCCTGACGCTGCCAGCCCGCGAACGGGCCGCCGTCATATTCGAGCGTAATACGATAGCGGGGCATTCAGCCCCTCATCGCTGCCAAAGCGTTACGTATTGCGGCTGGTGCAACGGGCCGCACTGAATAGCGACCCAGTGCTCCCGCAATTGCGGCCAGCGTTCGAAAACCGCACTTTCAAAAACCCGAAAGCCGTCGGCGAATTCGTCGATCGTGATTTTTGCGGAGGCGGTCTGCAGCACGACAAAGAAAATATCGATGGAGATCGTGTCGAGCGTGCCGCAATCGATGCGGGTGATGTCGTTCCAGCGGATTTCCGTCGCACGGCGCTTCTCCGTCGCAATGACTTTCTCGGGAGTGACATCGACCGTACCCGGTTGCTTGCCGCGCCGCCGCCAGGAATTTCCGATCCGCCGCCCCAGGGACGGCTGCAACGCTGCACTCACAATCTTTCTCCTCTGCGCAGTGGAAAGCCACGCAGCAATTCCGCCGCGTCCACCGCGGCCCGCCCCGCGCGCTGGACGCGCGTGAGCCTCAATGCGCCTTCGCCACAGGCGACTGTCAATTGGTCGTCCAGGATTTCCCCTGGCCGACCGTTGCCGTCCGAGGGGACAGCATACAGGATTTTCAACCTTTCGCCGTGCGCCTCGCACCACGCACCGGGCCGGGGCGATAGCCCGCGAATGAGACAATCGAGCTCGGCCGCGGGCCTCGTCCAGTCGATGCGTGTCTCGTCATGGGTTATTTTCTTTGCATAAGTAATTCCGTCTTCATCCTGCGTGCGTTCCTGCGCGGTCCCGCGTTCGAGCGCGGCGAGCGCCCGCACCATCAGATCGGCCCCCAGCCGCGCCAGCTCGTCGTGCAATTCGCCCGTTGTCTTGCGGCCGATCGCAACGCGCTCCGCCATCAGCACGGGTCCGGTATCAAGGCCCTCTTCCATGCGCATCACCATCACGCCCGTTTCCGCGTCGCAGGACATGATCGCGCGTTGTATGGGCGCGGCACCGCGCCAGCGGGGGAGAAGAGAGCCGTGCAGGTTGAAACAACCAAGCTTCGGCGCGTCGAGAACGGGTTTGGGCAGCAACAGGCCATAGGCGACCACTACGGCTGCATCCGCGCCGAGCGCTGCAAATTCGGCCTTTGCGTCGCTATCTTTCAGCGTCAGAGGCGTACGGACATCCAGCCCATGCGCGCCCGCGAATTTGGCGACCGGCGAAGGCTCCGTTGCAAGCCCGCGACCTTTGGGACGTGGTGGCTGCGTATAGACGGCTGCGATTTCGTGGCCGTGTCCGATCAGTTCGGCGAGCGTGGGCACGGCAAAATCCGGCGTACCCATAAAGACGAGGCGCAGGCTCATGCCCTGCTGTCAGCCAGCCTGTTTCAATCGTTGCGCCTTGGCCAGTTTCCGTAATGCGATCGTGCGCTTGAGACGCGAGAGGTGATCGACGAACAGCACGCCTTCCAGATGATCCATCTCATGCTGGAGGCAGGTGGCGAGCAAACCCTCGGCTTCGACGGTATGAAGCCGGCCATGTTCGTCCAGATATTCGGCGCGGATCTGGGCCGGGCGCTCTACCTCTTCCCAGATGTCGGGGACGGACAGGCAGCCTTCCTCGTAGCGCGCTTCATCTTCCGACGACCAAAGGATCTTCGGATTGATGAACACCTTCGGCTCGTTGCGCTTTTCCTTCTGCGCGATGTCAAGCACGAGCACGCGCTTCGAGACACCGATCTGAATGGCGGCCAGCCCGATGCCGTCGGCGGCATACATACTTTCCAGCATGTCTTCCGCAAGCCTGCGAATCGCGGCATCCACCATCTCCACGGGTTGCGACACGGCTTTGAGGCGCGGATCCGGCGCTATAAGGATTGGACGGGGAGCCATGAACCGGAAATAGGCGAGCCCCGCCGGGCGGTCAAGGCAAGGCTTGGTGAGCTCTTATGAGTGCATCCTTAACGGCGTTAATCGTGATCACGCTGATGATATTGGCGGCGGCGGTCGTCGCGCTGGCTATCGCCGCCCTGCGTCGCCGGCCGGATGACGGCTCTCCGGTCCTGGCACCAAGGCTGGATGCGCTGGCTGCAGCGCAAAGCGAAATCGCCGGGCGGTTCGCCCAAGCCCTTGCCGGTCAGACCGAACTGCAGACATTGCTCGCCGGTCGCCTGGACGCGCTGGATCAACGGCTGGGGCAAAGCCTCTCGGAGACCGCGAGCCGCACGGCCGAGACACTCGGTGGAATCCAGACGCGACTCAATGTCATCGACGAAGCGCAGAAAAACATCGCCGCGCTCTCCGGGCATGTGGTCAACCTGCAAGAAATACTTGCAAACAAACAGTCGCGCGGCGCCTTCGGCCAACAAAGGATGGAAGCGATCATCGCCGATGCGCTGCCGCCTGCGCTCTATGAATTCCAGGCCCAACTCTCCAACGGCAGCCGGCCCGATTGTCTGATCCGGCTTCCCAATGCGACCACCGGAATCGTGATCGATTCCAAATTTCCCTGGGAGAGTTTCGAAGCGCTGCGCGCCGCGGAGGAGGGCGAGCGAAAAGCAGCTTTGCCGGCCGTCCGAAGCGCTATGTCGAAGCATGTGAAGGACATTGCAACGAAATACCTTCTGCCCGGCGAAACCCAGCCGCCGGCGATCATGTTTGTGCCGTCGGAATCGATTTACGCGGATCTGCATGAATTCTGCGAGGATGTGATTCAGCGGGCGTTGCGCGATCAGGTGGTCGTGGTGTCGCCGACAATCCTGATGCTCGCCGTCGTCACCATACAAACCATTGTCAAGGACGCCCGCATGCGCGAACAGGCCGGCGAGATACAGAGAGAAGTAGGTCTGTTGTTGCAGGATACGAAGCGGTTGGCCGACCGCGTTTCAGCCTTGCAGCGCCATTATTCGCAAGGCGAAACCGATCTGAAAGACATTGTCATCTCCGCGGACAAGATCGCAAAGCGCGCAATCACAATCGAAGCCGTGGATATCGCGCAAGCGCCGCAACTTCCGTCGCGTGAATAATTACATCACATAGGTCACGGCCAGAAGCGCTAATCCGCTTAGGCCGAAAGTACTCGCGGCGTACCAAAGCCATTGCCGCTTGGTGATGATCGCGACCGTCGACATGGCGATGCCGATCTCGAACAGCGTGGCCGATCCTGTCAACCAGTGATGGCGCTCTTCGTGTTTCTTGCTTGACGTCATCAGCTTGTCGCGCTCGGTCTCGTCTTCAGTCGCCTTTTCGCGATCCTTGTCCTGCTTTGCCGATTTTTTCTCGGCTTCGGCTTTGTAACTCTCAGCCTTGGCAGGCACGGCATCCGCGCCGATCGTGTACATATATTTCTTCAAGCCGTCGGCCTGGAATTCATCCCAGGCATCGGTGGCCCGGTCCTGATGGAGAACAGCTTCACTGGAATCGGTCAGCGCGTGGCCGCCTTCAACTGTCTCCAGACTTCCCGCCACGGCGGCAAGGACAGCCAATACTGCAACCGTTATGGCAACGCGCGAGATAAAGGGATCATGTTCATGCGCCGCATGTTCGGCATGCTCTGCATGTTCGTGTGCTTCCAGCGCTGGATTTTCCACCTGTCTCTCCGATTCGGTGCGGTTGCGATCCTATAAAGACGCAATCGGAGAGGCTCAAGCCGGGTGAAAAAGCGCCGGCCCGTGAGCCGGCGCCTCACACATCAATATCCGCACTCTCCGTAATAATAGTCGTAGTAGCCGCAATAGGAATCGCCGTAGCCGCCGTAATATCCATACGGATAGCCATACACGCCGATTCCCCACCATCCGCCCCAACCCGGGCCATACCAACGGCCACGCCAATAGCCGCCGCGCCATCCGCCCCAGCCAGGGCCGAAATAGCGACCGTGCCAGTATCCACCATGGCCCCAACCGGCGCCGTGCCATCCACCCCAACCGCCGTGCCAGCCGCCGCCATGCCAGCCCACTCCGGGATGAACACCACCATGGAACCCACCCACGCCACCATGGAATCCGCCGGCTCCAGCATGTGTGAGTGCGTTGGCTGGCGCCTCAGACACCGCCAATCCGGCAAGGGCTATCCCACCGGCGATTGCCGTGCTTCGCAGCAGCGGCTTCAATTTCTCCGAAAGTCTCAGCATCTTCGATCTCCTTTCCTCTGCTACGCCCGCACCTCGCCTAACCTCCAATATCGACATACAGAAGGAACGAACGGTAACCCCTCGCGGTTTCCGGCGGCCGCGAACCCCGACGCCGCACATATTAAATAGCACAGGATCAGAGTTCTTTTGAGAGCCCCACAAAGAAGCCGCGCCGGGGTCCCCATTGTGGCGCGCCAACGCCCACACCGGTGCCGTTTCGGATCTCATACCCTTCGTCGAACAGATTGATGATGTCGAAACGGGCCGTAAAGCCCTTCGCATCTGCAATAGCAAATGAATGGCTCAAACCCAGATTGACTTGAACGTAAGCCGGAAGATGGGCGCCGTTGGGAATGGCTTCACCGTCCGGCAACAGAAGATCGGCGCGCAGCCCCGAACCGTAAATCAGGTCGGTGCTCACTATGGTTCCCTGCCAATTGTAGGATGCGCCGCCCGACATGGTGAGCGCCTGCTCGTGATCGAGATGGATGTAATGATCTGAGATATAGGCGAGTTCGTCGGGATCGAAATTAAACTGACTGGAGACGATGTGCTCGCCGGTGGCATGCAACAGCGCGAGATTGCCGTAGGCAGACAGCGGTCCATCCGTGTAATTCGCCGTGAATTCCGCGCCATATTGCTTGCCGTCCTGATAGTTGAACGGCGTCAGGATAATGGGCGCACCAAACTGACCTTCGTCGATCAGATCGACGGACTTCTTGTAGAAACTATCTATCCCGAGGGTGAGTTTGTCGAAGAACTTTTGCTGGGCACCCGCATCGAAATAGTTCGCGCGTTCCGCCGTCGGCGTAGTGTCGGTTGCAATCGCCGGCGTGGCCGAAGTGTTCAGGAATTTGCCTACGCTTTCACTTCCCACGAGTTCGAAGGGCGGTGGCGAGTAATAGCGGGCGTAGCCGATATGCAACGTTGTGTCGTCGGTCGCTTCCCACACGGCGTTGGCGCGCGGACTGATCTGGCTGCCATGCGAGAACGCCTGGTATTCATCGTAACGGACGCCGTAATTCAGCGTCACATTGGAGAGGATGTCCCATTCGTCCTGAACATATCCGCTATAGGTGCTCGCCGTGTTCTGCCGATTGTCGAGGATCGTTTCCGGAATGTCGTAAGCGGGATTGCTGCTGGGCAGCGGCGAGCACAGATAGGGGTTGGATTCGATGCCCATGCCCGTGCAGTTCTCCGGCAGCACGGACGAATTCGTATCGCTCGCGATCCGGTCGGTTTGCACGATCACGCCGCTGCGAATCGTGTGATTGTCGGTGATGTGCCAAGCGGTCTCGCCCTGCAGTCCCCATGCCACGTCGCGTTTATAGGCCTGCTGCGCGACACCATTGTAGAGCAGGTCACCAGTCTCGTCGGGCCCGAACGCGAGGCTCGAATAGCGGTAATAACCTGATACCTGGAAGTCGAACTGCCCCTGGCTGCGCAGATAACTGAGAATCCCGTAATGGGTGATCTCGTGCTGCCTTTCGTCGAGATCGATGCTTGGAAAGTCACTCTGGCTGTTGACCGTTAGTCCGAGCGAGGGTTCGAGCCCGGCGATGTTTGGAATCTGGAAATTGTCATGCGAGGTGCCGAGGATTGTGGTGACGCTGCTGTACTGGTCGAGAATGTCCTCCAGATAGGCGAAGCCGTGATACTGTTCCGTACGGTCGTGATGTGGATTTGAACTGCCGTCCGGCGATTCGATGCCGAGCTGGTCGGTCAGATAGTCGCCCGAGACGAAATAGTTGAAGGAATCGACGGAGCCGCCGTAATCGAAGCTCGGCTGCAATTCGCTGTGGCTGCCGCCATACATTGAAACCTCGCCGCCCGGCGCGAACAGGCCGTCTTTCGTTTTCATATCGACGATGCCACCGGTGACGAGGCCATATTCCGCGGGCAGTGCGCCGGTGATCAACTCGACGGACGAGGCGAGCCGCGGATCGAGCGTCTGGCCGAACACGCTGATGCCTTCGGGCAGAATGATTCCGTTCAGCCGGTACTGCAGCGCGTTGTGTTCGCCGCGAATGTGAAATTGCCCGTAGGAATCCTGGGCAACATCCGGCATTTGCAGAATGACCTGATTCAATAACGTGTTTTCGCCGCCGGGTGCGTTCTGAATGTCGCTCGCTGTAATCGTGTAGGTCGAGGCACCAATCTGCGTCTGGATTGAAGTACGTGCGGCGCCAAGGCGCTGTGCGGTCACGACAACAGTTTCGACGGGTGTGTTGGACGATGAGGGTGCAGGAGCTGGCGTTGTTGTGGCTCCGGTTTGGGCAAATCCACTAACAGGCATCGCGATGGCGGCCAGCGCCGTCGCAGCCAGAAGTCTGGAACGATACATAATTTGATACCCTTGAACGATCCGGCGTCGACGCGGGCTTTGCCCATGCGCCGTAAGACGGATTGATTTCTGTGAGATCGCACGCGGGTACGCGCGCGGGCTGCGTGATTCAGAAGATCATCAGTTCAAGGGTGGGGCCCGGCCGTGCCAACCGTGCGAAACGGCCGTAAGCCGGGGTAGGGCGCGAACAAACAGATAAGCCTGAAAGACCGCGACTGCAGGCAGAGGAAGGACAACCGGAGGAGGGGCAACGTAAACGCCCGCCAGCAGATATTCCTGGCAAAGCGGACAATGCGCCGGATCATCCGGTGCCGGCAGCTTTCCATGCCCGGATTGGGCAATTGAGACGCCATTGGTGGGCGTCGATAGGGGATGGATATGGGTTTGGGTGACGAAACCGGCCTGTGCGAAGGCGGCGAGGGTGAAGATAACGAGCAGCCGGCGCCACCAAGCGCCCCACTCGCCGATACCCTGCTTACTCGATAATCCGCGCACGGACCGCACTCGGAACCCGGGGCGACAATAGTCACCCGCGTCTAATGTGTCACCCCGCCTTTTTAAGGGGGCGGATTTGCGGGGATGGCGGAACGCTCTTACGGTCGTAAGCGAAGGGATTTCAAAGAAAGCGCGTGCATCCGGTTCTCAAAACAGTGTGCGCGATCGCTGCAGCTTCCGTCCTCTGCGCGATACTCGTCCCGATCTACATCCATCTGGCCTCGGAGGCTTTGATCGAGCGGCGCTATCCCCTGCCGCCCATCGGAGAACCTACCGCGCCACTGCCGCAGATGGAGATACGCGGGCATCACCTCGCGCAGATCGCCGGCTGCAGCGACTGCCATGGCGCAGATTTTCTGGGTCGCCGCGAGAATACGACGAACGGTCTGCGGATCTGGTCGTCGAATCTGCGCCTCGCTATCGCACAAATGACGGATGGTGAGTTTGAGCGCGCGCTGCGTCGCGGGATTGCGCCCGACGCCACAAGCCTGTGGGCTATGCCGTCCGATAATTACATGTATATGAGCGAAAGCGACGTTGCGGCACTGCTGAGTTATTTGCGCAGCCTGGGATCTTCAGGTGAACAGCGCCCCGGTCCGGTGTGGAGCGGGCTCGCGCGATTGGCGCTCCTCGAAGGCCGTATCGTTCCCGCCGTCATCCAGACGCGCGATGCCTCGACATCTCTCGATATGGGGCCGCGCTACGACGGTGGCCGTTATCTTGCGCGCATCACCTGCAGCGAATGCCACGGCGCCGATCTTGAAGGCGCGCGTGGTGTTCCGGACCTGAATACGATTTCGCTTTACAATCGCGCGGCTTTCTTCGATCTGCTGCGCCGGGGACAGGGTGCGCGTGGACGGCGTGTTTTTGTCATGCATCGCCTCGCTGCGATTCGCTTCCACGTCCTCGCCGATTACGAGATCATGGCGCTGTACGATTATCTTGATGCGCGCGCCCACGCTCCGCCCGAACTTGTCGCGCGAGCGAAAGCAAATGAAGCCAGGCGCAAGGCGGAAACAACCGCAGAAAGCGACGACTGAGATGAGCAAACGCCCGATACTGCGCCTCAAGCCGCGCGAAGGCCGTCGCGCCCGCAGCGGCGCTCCATGGGTATTTGCAAATGAAATTGCGATAGACGCGACAACGCGGAGCCTGCCGCCCGGCGCGCTCGTGGAGCTTGAGAGTGACGAAGGGCGAAAATTTGGAGTCGGTTATTACAATGCGAACAGCCTGATCGCCGTCCGCCTGTTCGAAGTGCCTCCGAAGACCGAAATCCATTGCCAGTTCTTCGCGGAGCGGTTCCGCCGTGCGCTCGCGTTACGCCAGATATTGTATAAACAACCCTACTACCGTTTGGTACATGCGGAAGGAGATCACTTGCCCGGGTTGGTTGTCGACCGGTACGGCGATCTTTGCATCGTGCAGATCACGACCGCCGGTATGGAGGCACTCGCGGATGTGATCGTGGAGGCGCTCCAAGCTGTTATCGCGCCGGCCAATATCATTCTTCGTGCCGATGCGCCGGTCCGTTCCCTGGAGGGGCTTCCCTCCTACGTGCGCGACATATCAGGCGAGATGCCGGTGCGGGTCACGCTCGAAGAAAACGGCACGCGTTATTTTGCCGATCCGCAGAACGGCCAGAAGACCGGGTGGTATTACGACCAGCGCGACAATCGCGCCTTCATCGCATCACTCGCACGTGGCAAGACGGTTCTTGATGCCTATTGCCACACGGGTGGATTTGCCCTCGTCGCGGCGCTCGCGGATGCAAAGGAAGCAACCGGGATTGATAGCTCGGCTCCGGCACTCGCGCTCGCGGATGAAGCGGCGGCGGTCAATGGCGTCCGCGGCACAAGCCGTTTCGTCAAAGCCGATGTGATGGAAGAACTGGAGCGCCTCGGCGCAGCGGGCGAAAAATTCGATATCGTGATCTGCGATCCCCCGCCCTTTGTGAAATCGCGGAAAGATCTGGAATCCGGCGCGCGCGCCTACCGAAAGCTGGCGCGGCTTGCGACCCAGGTAACTGCGCCCGGCGGGTTTCTGATGCTGGCATCCTGTTCGCACAATATTCCGGTCGATCGCTTCCGTGCGGAATGCGGCGCCGGCATCGTACGCACGGAGCGGCGCGCCAGTCTGATCCGCGAAGCGGGAGCCAGCCCCGATCATCCGGTACACCCGATGCTACCCGAAACAGCCTATCTGAAATCGCTTACATACGCAGTCGAGTAATTTTCTAGAAACGATCCTTTCGGCCACGCATTTCGCCGAAAACGGCGACGTCGCCTCCGTCCGCCATGTTCAGTGTACGGCGGATTTCCGCCGATTGCGGACGCAGGAACGGATTCGTGCGCTTTTCGAGCCCGATATTCGAGGGGATCGTGGGGGCGCCCGATGCTCGAAGCGACTCGACCTCACGCATCCGCGTCTGAAGATCCTGATTGCCCGGCTCGAGCGTCAGCGCAAAGCGGCCATTGTTGAGTGTGTATTCGTGGCCGCAATAGACGCGCGTCGAATCCGCAAGCGTCATTAGCTTGGAGAGACTTTGCCACATCATTTCCGGCGTTCCTTCGAACAGTCTTCCGCAACCCATGGCAAACAGCGTGTCACCGGTGAAAACAGCATCGTCTTCTTCAAATGCAAACGCGATATGCGCGCGGGTGTGAGCGGGTATTTCGAGCACGCGGGCTTTGTGCGATCCGAGCGCAAACGTGCTTTCTTCCGTCACGCCTTCATCAAGCGCGGGAATACGGGCGCGATCCTTCCCGGGCCCTACGACTTTTGCGCCATACTCCGCCTTGAGTTCGGCGTTGCCGCCCGTGTGATCGGGATGGTGGTGCGTGTTGAGAATATGCGTAAGGCGCCAGCCGCGTGCTTCGAGCACGGTGCGCACCGGTCCCGCCTCCGAAGGGTCGACGATGGCGCAGAAATCTTCGCCTGGATCGCGGACAAGATAGGCGTAATTGTCGCTCAGGCAGGGGACGATTTCGATCTCAAGCTGCGGCATGCGTTCCTCCGTCAGGGATATGTTAGCAACCCTCCGCTACCTGTTGAACGGGCTAAAGGATAGGTCTAGGCAGACAATATGCAGCCCGGTTCGAAGGACCCACAGTCCTTTTATGAGGAGCCGATCGGGCAAGTCGCGCGCCGGACCATTTTCCGGCGCATCCGGCTGGCATGGCCAGACATGCGCGGTCAGCGGCTCTTGGGTTACGGCTATGCGTTGCCTTATTTACGTCCTTTCGCAGGCGAAGCCGAGCGTATCGCGGCACTGATACACACGCCGCTGGAATCGCCGGCCGCGGATATGCGTTTTGTCGCCCAAGGCGAAGAGGACGCATGGCCCTTCGCCGATTCGCTGTTCGATCGCATTCTTGTCATGCATGGAGTCGAATGCGCGGAATCCGTGCGCGCTTTGCTGCGGCAGACTTGGCGTGTTCTGGCGCCGGAAGGCCGCCTGATTTGCGTGGTGCCGAATCGTGCGAGCCTGTGGGCGCAAATCGAGCGCTCGCCTTTCGCCCATGGCCGCCCCTTCAGCAAAGGGCAGCTCGAGAAACTGATGCGCGATTCCCTGTTCGTGCCCGAGCGATGGGACACTGCGCTTTACTTTCCGCCTGTTCGCTCGCGGCGGCTGGTGAGAAGCGGTGCGGCGTGGGAGCGCGTGGGTCGCGCCATGTGGCCGCGTCTTGCGGGCGTGCATATCGTCGAGGCAACAAAGAGTCTCTACGCAGTGGCGGCGCCCGAGAAAGTTCGCATCCACAAGCGCGTGCTAGCAACAGTCGGACGCTGACAGACGACGGACTATTTGTGAACGCCGATCGCTGCCGCATGGCAGCCATGCAAGCCAAAATTCGCCACGAAGCATTGAATGTTGGGTTCACGACCTAATCTGCATGCAGGCTGGCCAACTGCGCCGGTCTCGCAAAGAAGGAGAACGTCATGCGTTTTATGACTTTCACTATTTCTGCTGCCGCCCTGTACGCGGGCATCGCATTGAGTTCCACGGCAATTGCCGCAGAGCAGACGGGTACCCTGTCCGATTGCACAAAGCTGGCGGAACAGGTCAGTCAGGCTCTGGCCGGTAATCAGCAATCTGCGAACTACGAAGCAGCGTTCAAGGAAAAAGGTTATGGGCGCGATTTCTGCACCAATGGCCTCTATGGCCAGGGAGTTGTACATTACCAGCAGTCGCTGAAACTGCTTGGAGCGGAGAAAAACTAACATCAACCACGGTGCGCGCCGTGCGGCGGGAATTCTGTAACGGCATTCGTTTTGAGTTTTCCGCCGCGCGTGCGCGCGTTCGCGCGTCAAACGTTAAGTTGACGCTGGCGACAACATGAAGATCGCGCCTTGCGCGAACAGATTTGGTCCCCATGCGCCAACTTGCATGCTACGCGTGCGGCCCTGTTCGTCCGTAGTGAAGGAGCGCTCGACCGTCGCGCCGCAGGCTTTTGCCAGCGCGAGAAAGTCGGCAATCGTACAGAGGTGTATGTTCGGCGTTTCATACCAGCGATGGCGGAGGGTCGAGGATTGCGGCATTCGGCCATTGACCAGAAGCGAGAGCCGGATGCGCCAATGTCCGAAATTCGGGAAAGACACGATGGTATGTCGGCCTATGCGAAGAAGCTGAGCCAGCACATCGCGGGGTGAATGCGTAGCCTGGATCGTCTGGCTGAGAATCACGACGTCGAAAATTCCCGACGGATAATCCACCAGATCCGTGTCCGCATTGCCCTGCACGACGGATAGCCCGCGCGCCACGCAGGCATTGACGTTGGGCTGGAGAAGTTCAACGCCGCGTCCATCCACGCGCTTGTGGCTGACAAGGTATTCGAGCAAATCCCCGCCGCCACAGCCCACATCGAGAACGCGCACACCATTCGGTATCAATGCGGCGATGGCTGCAAGGTCGGGTCGAATCGTCGCCATCGTCAATCAGGCCACACCGGTCTGTGCGGCCACGGAATTCAGGAAGCCGCGAATGGTCGCGAACATTTCCGGTTCGTCGAGTAGAAAAGCATCGTGCCCACGGTCGGTAGCGATTTCGACGAAACTCACATTCGCGGCTGCCGCATTCAACGCGTGCGCGACCTGTTTGTTTTCTATTGTGGGAAACAGCCAATCGCTCGTGAAGGAGATGATGCAGAAGCGGGTGCGCGAACCGCGGAAAGCCTCCACGAGCACGCCGCCATGGTCCGCCGCCAGATCGAAATAATCCATCGCGCGCGTGATGTAGAGATAGGAGTTTGCATCAAAGCGCTCCACGAACGTGATGCCTTGGTGATGCAGATAACTTTCGATCTGGAAATCCGGTCTGAATGCGAAGGAAAAAGACTCGCGGTTCTGCAGCGAACGTCCGAATTTCCGTTGCAGCGCAGCTTCGGAGAGATATGTGATGTGCGCGGCCATTCGCGCGACGGCAAGGCCCTTTGCCGGCCGGGTTCCGTGCGACGCGTAGGCGCCTTTGTTCCAGTCGGGATCGGCCATGATCGCCTGCCGGCCGACTTCGTGAAAAGCAATGTTCTGGGCGGAGTGCCGTGCGGCTGCGGCGATGGGAACCGCGGAGACGACCCGGTTAGGATAGCTCGCCGACCATTGCAGCGCCTGCATGCCGCCCATCGAACCGCCAAGCACACAAAGTATTCTTTCGATGCCGAGCGCGTCGAGCAGCATGGCTTGCGC
>DASXXW010000101.1:0-4809 GCA_036502865.1 Rhizomicrobium sp. | reverse complement strand
CCAAGCCATGTTGCGCGTGATCCGCAATCACCGGCGCGCGGCACATGGCGCCACGGAAGGCTACGAAAATCTCTCGACGCTTCCCGTGCCGCTCGATCTCTACGCGCTGAAAGATAAGGCGCTGGAATCGGGAGCAAAGCGCGCTTGGGACGACGCGCTGGCGCTGGGAGAAGAGTTCGGATTCCGCAACGCGCAGACGACCGTGATTGCACCGACCGGCACGATCGGCCTGGTAATGGATTGCGATACCACAGGCGTCGAACCAGATTATGCGCTCGTCAAATTCAAGAAGCTCGCGGGCGGCGGTTATTTCAAGATCATCAATCGCTGCGTGCCGGAAGCGCTGAAATCGCTCGGTCATACACAGAGCGAAATCGATGAAATCGTCGCCTATGCGGTCGGTCACGGCACGCTTGAAAGCCTGACGCAGGGCGTCACCCATGAGGCGCTGCGCGCGAAAGGCTTCGACGAGAATGCGATCACCGCCGTAGAAGCAAAGCTGGAATCTGCTTTCGATATCCGCTTCGTGTTCAACAAATGGACTTTGGGCGAAGCGTTCTGCACCCAGTCGCTCGGTCTCGCACAAGACCAACTCGACGCGCCGGACTTCGACATGCTGAAGGCGTTGGGTTTCTCGAAAACCGAAATCGATACCGCCAATCTGCATGTTTGCGGCGCGATGACGCTGGAAGGCGCGCCATACCTGAAGCGCGAGCATCTGGCCGTGTTCGATTGCGCCAGTCCCTGCGGCCGCGTGGGCACGCGTGCGCTGTCGGTTGAAAGTCACATCCGGATGCTGTCGGCCGTGCAGCCATTCATTTCCGGCGCGATTTCCAAGACGATCAACATGCCGAATTCCGCCAGCGTCGGCGAGTGCGGCGAAGCCTATATGCTGTCGTGGAAACTCGGCCTGAAAGCGAACGCGCTCTATCGCGACGGCTCCAAACTTTCGCAACCGCTCGCCGCACAGACATTCGCGTTCATCGACGACGACGATGCGAATGACGATTTCCTCGCCGCTCCCCAGGCGGCACGCACGACGGTGGTTTCCGAACGTGTCGTCGAAAAGATCATTGAGCGCATCGTCAGCCGCGAACGCGAAAGGCTTCCGCAGCGCCGCAAAGGTTACACGCAGAAAGCCGTGGTCGGCGGGCACAAAGTTTATCTGCGCACCGGCGAATATGAGGACGGACGCCCGGGCGAAATCTTCATCGACATGCACAAGGAAGGCGCCGCTTTCCGCAGCCTGATGAACAATTTCGCCATCGCGATCTCGATCGGGCTTCAATATGGCGTGCCGCTCGACGAATTTGTCGAGGCGTTCACCTTCACGCGCTTCGAGCCCGCGGGAATCGTCATAGGCAATGATTCGATCAAGAACGCGACCAGCGTGCTCGACTACATCTTCCGTGAGCTCGCCGTATCGTATCTTGGGCGGAACGATCTGGCGCATGTGCCGCCGGCACATGACGAAGATCTGGGGCATGGCAACGATCAGACCGGCGCGCCTCGCCGTGAAGTTGCGAGCGAGTTCGCACAAACGATCTCGCGCGTTGCCTCCAGCGGCTTTGTCCGCGGCCAGCTCAAATCGCTCGCCGTCGTCCGCGGCAACACGCTGGCGAAAGCCGTCCAGACGCTCGAGCAGGAAGTCATAACCGATCATTCCTATGAGGCGCCTGCCTCCTATGAAATGCAGGCGGCGGAAGAAACAAACTCGCTGATCGATGCGCTGGATGCGGTGCGCTCGGCGGTCATGGAAGCGGCAGGCGCCAATCCCGTGGCAGCGGCGGTGAGCCGGCTCGAAGCGCGGCTCACGGTGGAAGAGCCCGCGCGTGCGGCGCGGCAGATGAAAGTCGTCGAAGCGCGCATGAAGGGTTACGAGGGCGACGCGTGCGGCGCCTGCGGAAACTTCACGCTCGTCCGCAACGGAACCTGCATGAAATGCGACACCTGCGGCAGCACCAGCGGTTGCTCATAAACAGGAGCTGACGGGCAGTCCCGAATTGCACAGCAAGCTTCGGGATGCCCGCCAGTCTCGCCATCGCCATATTCGCATCAGGCACCGGGAGGTGCATGATCCAGGCGAGTGAGCGAGATGGCACGGAATGGCAGCAACAAATCCAAGGGCAGACCGGACGACGCGGAATGTCTTGAAGCCATTCGCCGGCGCGACCGCGCCTTTGACGGCGTGTTCGTGTTCGGCGTGAAGACGACCGGCGTCTATTGCAAACCGAGTTGCGCCTCGCGCCCTGCCCGTTCCGAGAATATGAGCTTTCATACTTCGCCGGAAGCCGCCGAGCGCGCGGGCTTTCGGCCATGCAAACGATGCCGGCCGGAAAAACGCAGCGACGGCAATATGTTCCATGATGCGGTTCAACGCGCCTGCGAACGGATCCGCGCGAGCGAGGAGCCGATCCCGCTCAAGACCCTGGCCAAATCGGTCGGCATCAGCCCGTTCCATTTCCACCGCATTTTCAAGCGCGCCACCGGCGTTTCGCCCAAGGCCTTCGCGGCTGCCGCGCGTGCCGAAACGACGGCGGAGAATCTGCGCACCGCGCCGACCGTCACCGAGGCGATCTACGCATCGGGCTTCAACAGTTCGAGCCGATTCTACGAAGCGGCAAACGCGCGCCTCGGCATGACGCCCAGCCAGCTTCGCCGCGGCGGAGACGGCGTGACCATCCGCTTCGCGGTGGGCGAATGCAGCCTGGGTGCGATCCTTGTCGCGGCCAGCGAACGCGGAATCTGCGCCATCTCTCTCGGCGACGATCCGGAATTGTTGCTGCACGAACTGCAAGACCGTTTTCCGCGCGCCGAACTTGTTGGCGGCGACGCCAAATTCGAAAAGACGATCGCGAAGATTGTCGGCCTGGTGGAATCTCCCGACAAAGGATTCGATCTGCCGCTCGATATTCGCGGCACGGCGTTCCAGCAAAAAGTCTGGCAGGCGCTGCGGGCAATTCCCGCCGGACGGACCGCAAGTTATGACGAGATCGCGAAGTCCATCGGAAAGCCCGGCTCGCGCCGCGCCGTCGCCCAGGCCTGTGCGAGAAATCCGCTGGCCATCGCCATCCCCTGCCACCGCGTCGTCCGCAAGAATGGCGACATCTCCGGCTATCGCTGGGGCGTGGAGCGCAAACGCGAATTGCTGGACCGCGAAGCCGCGTAAACAAACAAATTAGCTATCTCACGAGGTCATAACCATGCCGTTTCGCATCAGCGGACTCGATCCCGCGCCGTTCCGCCATCTCTATGGTCTCGCAGAGGACGAACTCGCGCGCCTGGGCGTGCAACGGCATAGCGTGGACAGCCATCCCGGCTTCCCGGATCGTATCGAACTGCGCGATCTCGAACCCGGCGAAAGCGCATTGCTGCTGAACTATGTTCATCAACCCGCCGACACGCCTTACAAGGCCAGCCACGCGATTTTCATCCGCGAAGGCGCCGAAACGCCATTCGAAGCGGTCGATACGATTCCCCAAGTGATCCACCGGCGCATGATCTCGCTGCGCGCCTTCGATGATCGCGGAGACATGCTCGATGCCGATCTGGTTGACGGGCACGCAATCGAGCCCTTGATCGCGCGCTTCCTTTCCGATCCCCGCGTGTCCTATCTGCAGGCGCATTACGCCAAACGCGGCTGCTACGCCGCGCGCATCGCGCGCGCCTAGCGGGGGCACGCGACTTGCGGCGATGTTCCGGCAACGTGCCGAACTGGAACATCCGCCATGTGGCTTATCCTTGTATGGTTTATGACGATGGTGTCCGCCACCGCGGCGCATGCGGGCCCGGCAACAGCGGATGCCGCGGCCGTCGCCAGCATCCAGGCCGGCCATCATGATTGCCCGCATTGCGTTCTCGCCAATGCCGATCTGACGAACCAATGCGTGAAGCACGGCAATCTCGAAGGCGCGGATTTCGACGGCGCCAAGATGGTGCTGATGTGCATGTCGTTCGGCGACTTCAAGGGCGCATCGTTTCGCAATTCGGATCTCTCGGGCGCCAATCTCGCCCATGCGAAGCTGGATGACGCCGATCTCTCCGGCGCGCGCCTCACCATCGCCAGCATTCGCGCGGCCGATCTCAGCCACGCGAAAGGCCTGACGCAGGCGCAGCTCGACCAGGCCTGCGGCGATTCCGAGACGCGGCTGCCCGCGCATCTCCATGTGAGAATCTGCTCCTAACCTCCCGCTTCGGGCCATAAATCCTTAATTCTCAACCGGGACACTTCTGGCCCGGCGCGCGTTCTTGGTTTAATTCCCTTCACCTTCAATCACCGGTCACAAGGGCATGAACATTGACCATGACGGACGACAAGCGCGCCATCGAGACCCTCGTCGCGACCTGGATGGAAGCGAGCATCGCCGGCGATACCGAGACCGTGCTCGGCCTGATGGCCGACGATGTGATCTTCATGGTGCCGGGCCGCGACCCCTTCGGCAAAGACGAATTCCGCGCCGCGTCCGAAGCCATGAAAGGCGTGCGCATGGAAGGGACTTGCGACATCAAGGAGATCGAGATCCTCGGCGACCGCGCTTTTTTGCGCAGCTTCATCGACGTCAATTTCACGCCCGTCGGCGGCGACACGATGCGCCGCTCGGGATACACGCTATCGATCCTGCGCAAGGAAGCGGATGGACGCTGGCTCCTGCTGCGCGACGCAAACCTCGTGATGTGAGCTTGCATTGCGACTTTCCTCCCCGGCGCGAAGCGCAAGGGGAGGTGCCGCGCAGCGGCGGAGGGGCATCGAAACAAACAGTCACCTCACCCGCCGACGACTTTCAAACTTCCCTGCTTTTTTCCCTGCAC
>DASXXW010000100.1:0-2241 GCA_036502865.1 Rhizomicrobium sp. | reverse complement strand
GATCCTCGGCGCGGCGACGAGCCTCGACGCCTACGGCAAGAAGCTCGACGCGAAATCGATGCGCGAGATGACGGGCACGATCCGCGAGGAGGCCGAGCGGCTCAACCGGTTCATCGCCAATCTGCTCGATATGACGCGGCTGGAATCCGGAGCCATCGAGCCCAAGCTGGATTTTGTCGATCTGGGCGATGTGGTGGGAAGTGCGCTGCAGCGCGCCGCGGGTGTGCTCGCGCGTCATGACGTGCACGTCGACCTTGCGCCAGACCTGCCGATGCTCAAGCTCGATCCGGTGCTGTTCGAACAGGTATTGTTCAACCTGCTCGACAATGCCGCGAAATACACGCCGCCCGACTCCAAAATCGAGCTTCGCGCTGCGCAGTTTGGAAATCAGGTGCGGCTCGAAGTGGCCGATGAGGGCGACGGCATTCCGCCCGCCGATCTGGAGCGCATTTTCGACAAATTCTATCGCGTGCAGGCTGTGGATCGGAAGCGGGCAGGCACGGGGCTTGGTCTCGCCATCTGCCGGGGCTTCGTCGAAGCGATGGGCGGCACGATCCGCGCCTCCAACCGGACAGACAGGCGCGGCGCCCTTTTATCTGTTACACTGCCGGTTCCGGCCGACCAGCCACAGGAGCGTGCCGCGTGACCTCCGGTCAGCCCATGCAGCGCGTATTGGTGGTGGACGATGAACCGCCCATCCGGCGGTTTCTGCGTACCGGTCTTTCGTCACAAGGTTATCAGGTGATCGAAGCGGAGGATGGCCCCTCCGTCAGCGCCGCATTGCGCCAGAACGCGATCGATATCGTCGTGCTCGATCTCGGGCTGCCGGGCGTCGACGGTTTCGAGATCATTCAACAAATACGCGCCCAGGGCTCGACAATCCCCATCGTCGTGCTGTCAAGCCGCACAGACGAGGCCGGCAAGGTGCGCGCGCTCGATCTGGGCGCCGACGATTACGTCACCAAGCCTTTCGGCATGGACGAGTTGCTGGCGAGGCTCAGAACCGCTTTGCGCCATCGCCTGCAGCAGCAGGGCGAGCGGCCCGTCTTCCGTGTCGGCGATCTCGCCGTCGATCTGGTGCGCCGCGTCGTCACTGTCCGCGAGCAGGAAGTGAAACTCACGCCACGGGAATATGATCTCCTGCGCGTGCTTGTCGCCCATGCGGGAAAAGTGTTGACGCACCGTTTCCTGCTTCACGAAGTCTGGGGCACGGAAACGGATGTCGCCTATCTCCGCATCTATGTGCGCACGCTACGCCACAAGATCGAGGCCGATCCCGATCGTCCGCAACTCATACTCACCGAACAGGGCGTCGGCTACCGGCTGAAAGCTCCGGAGTGATTGAAGCACATAGTGGCTTCAAACATTTGTGCGCTCCACCATTCCCATCAGTGCGAGTGTATTGCCGTCGGGGTCGCGGAAGACGCGGAGTTTCAGATCATGCGTTGCGGTTGTTTGCACGGTCTGCGCGGGGCCGAGAAATTTTATGCCTTTCTTTTCCAGCGCCGGCGCGAGCAAATCGATATCCGGCGCGTCGAAATAAAGGATCGAGCCGCCGGGTGCGCCGGATGAATTCTCCGTGCCGATCATCAGGCGCTGGCCCGGCAGTTCGAAGAACATCATCCCGCCCGCTTCAAACAGCAATGGCAGGCCAAGCTGGTCGCGATAGAAGTGCCGGCTGCGCTCGATGTCGCCCGTAGTAAGCGCGATCTGCGCCAGTTTGCGGTTTCGCAACGTTGTTTCTTCGCCCGCGGCCGACATTTGCCAAACTCCTTCGCACAGCAAATCCAGAAACTTAGCTAAGCTAAGTATTGTTCCCGTGTCAAGGCTTTGCCTCTTGCTTTGTTGCCGGCGCGGGGTTCGCTATGTTCGATCGCCTGATATTCGGAGCCGTACTTGGAAAAATCCGCGCATTCCGATCCCGCGGCCGTGGCGGACAAGATTCATTCCGCCGCCATCCGGCTGCTGCGTTACGTTCGCCGGGAGGACGTGGCGTCGGGGATAAGTGCGCCGCAACTCTCCGTCCTGTCCGTGCTTGTATTCCAGGGATCGCAGACATTGACGCAGCTCGCATCCACCGAGCAGGTGAGATTGCCTACCATGTCGAAGCTTGTCGCCGATCTGGAGCAGCGCGGGTTGGTGAAGCGTGTACTGGACCAGGACGACCGCCGTGTGTCGCGCATATCGGCAAGCCGGAAAGGGCAGGCGCTTCTGGAGGAGGGGCGCAAAAGGCGGCTTGCC
>DASXXW010000099.1:0-2250 GCA_036502865.1 Rhizomicrobium sp. | reverse complement strand
GCCTGCCGTGCGCACCACGAGTGTGATGTAGCCCATGTGCTTGGACGCTTCCGTTCCGGAATCACCCAGATAGTCGTGATTCTGAAATGCCGCCAGGTAGGCTTCCGGAGTTGCCTTGTCCGTCCAGCTATCTTGTTTCGCGTCCTTCGCAATTCCGATGATTGTCAGCCACGTCTTTGGATTCGTAATGTCATCGTCAAAGGACACGCGCTTCCCTAGCGGATCTTCTCCGGGCCAATACTGCCGCGCCGCCCGTTCGTTGATGATGATTACACCTGGCGCTGTCGCATTGTCGGAGTCGGTGATGTCGCGGCCGCGGACTATGGGCAAGTGCATTGCAGCAAAATATCCGGGCGTTACCATGCGATAAACCGCGCCCGGCGCCTCCCCCGGACGCGCCTTGGGTCGGCCTTCGATCGCGAAATGCCATCCCCATAAATCTCCCGCGAGAGGTAGATGATTGATCGCGCCCGCTGCTTGCACCCCCGGAAGAGATCGCACTCGCTCAATCAGTTGACGGTAGAAAAGTTCGCGGCGGCCCGCATCGGCCTCTTTCGATCCCGCAACCGACACGATCATCGAAATCAAGTTGTGCGGATTGAAGCCCGGATCGACGGCCTCAAGCGCCGCGAACGTGCGGATCATCAGCCCTGCGCCGATGAGCAGCATCAGCGCGAGCGCAAACTCCGACACCACGAGCAGGCTGCGCAAGCGGTTCCTTTGCACTCCCTCGCTGCCGCCTCGGCCGCCCTCTTTCAGCGTGTCGTTCACGTTAACCGACGAAGCCTGTAACGCGGGGACCAGTCCGAATCCGATACTGGTCAAAATCGTCGCCATGAAAAGAAACAAGGCCGCATGCAGGTCGATCGACACCGTTTGCACACGCGGAATGTTCGGCGGGCTCATCGCGAGCAGCGCTCGCGTTCCCAGCACAGCGATCAGAAGTCCGAGCACTCCGCCGACACTGCCAAGAAGAAGACTCTCGGTCAGAAATTGGCGGATGATGCGACCGCGGCGTGCGCCTAGTGCAGTCCGCACGGCGATTTCTTTTTGGCGCGTTGCCGCCCGCGCCAGCAGCATGTGCGCCACGTTCGCGCAAGTGATGAGCAGAACGAACGCTACCGCGGCAAGCAGCACTAGCAGCGGAGTCTCGATCGGACCCACAACTTTTTCTTTCAACGGGGTTACGACAACATTACGATTCGTGCCCGGAAATTGCTGCTCCAGCCGTCCGGTGATCGACGCAATTTCCGCGCGTGCCTGTTTCAATGGCACGCCATCTTTCATCCGGGCAAAGATGCGCAGGCTTCCCCCGCCGGCGTGAACGCCCGGACCAAATACGCCCGGCACCCACAACTCCGCTTTCGTAGCCCAGAACGGAGCAAACTGAAATTCCGGCGGCATCACGCCGACGATCACATACCCATTTCCATCCAGCACGATCGCCTTGCCGAGCACAGTTGGGTCGGATGAGAAACGTCGTTGCCATAACTTGTAACTGAGGATCACTTCTCGATTAGCGCCCTCTTTGTCTTCTCCTGGGACGAATAAACGCCCCAGCATCGGACCGATGCCGAGCATGGGAAACAGATCTTGCGTCACCTTCAAGCCGGGAATGTGTTCCGGGGAATCGATGCCGGTGAGGTTCGGAGACCAGGCTTCCGCCGCACTCATTGCCGCAAAAGATCGGCTCTGGTCGCGCCAGTCGATGTAATTCCCCGCTGATACCGGACCGTCGCCATTCATCAGGATCGTGACGAGGCGGTCGGAGTCTCGGTAGGCCAGCGGCTGCAACAGCACAGCATCCACTACGCTGAAGATTGCCGTGGTCGCCCCAATGCCCAGGGCCAGAACAATCACTGCGGTCAACGCGAACAAGGGCGTGCGCAGCATAGCTCGGATGCTGTGTCGCAAATCCTGAAACAGCGTTTCCAGAAAACTTACGCCGACCGCATCACGGCATTCGGACTTCGCGGTTTCGACGCCGCCGAATTCCAATCGCGCCTGGCGAAGCGCCTGATCCTTCGGAACGCCGCGCTTTATCAGTTCTGTTGCGTGAGCCTCAACGTGAAAGCGCATCTCGTCGTCCATCTCACGTTCCATGCGAGAGCTTCGCACCGTCGCGCTGGTCCATGAGCGTAATCGAGCCCAGAAACTCATAACTCCTCCGGCGACGTCTTCAGAATCCCTGCGATCACCGCAGTCATCTCGTTCCAGCGCTCTGTTTCGGATTGCAAGCGGCGCTTCCCC
>DASXXW010000098.1:0-7438 GCA_036502865.1 Rhizomicrobium sp. | reverse complement strand
GAAGGCGAGCGAGCCGTCCGCCGGGTGGTAGTGGAGTTCAGGCTCTCTGGGAAGCGCAGGAAGATATTGCGGCACCAGTTCGCCCAGGGTGCGCGGGAACGTGCCCTTGTCGTGATGCCAGGCTTCCACCGCCATCATGACGTGATTGGCATCGCGCCGCAGATTGAGCCCGTCCGCGTCCTGTCCGACCGGATAGACCGCGCAGCCGGCGAGAATGGCGGAGATGCAAATCATCGGAAGGGCGTATTTGGTCATCAGCTCAGCGCTTTCGCGAGATAGGGCAGGCTTTTATCCATGCGATAATCGACGGCACTGTGGTCGTCATGAAATTCTTCATACACATGTTTGATGCCCAGACGATCGAGAATGCGATGCAGCCGACGCGCGCCGTAAACAAGATTATATTGATCGATGTCGCCGCAATCGATGTAGAGCGCCTTCAGTTTTGAGAGCCCGGCTCCACGCGTCTCCGCTAAAATGACCGGATCCCATTCCAGCCATTTCTCCCAGCGTTCCGGAATGAGTTCGCAGGTTTCGGGATCGACGGGCAGGCGAATGCCGTATGGCGCGTTCGGATCGGGATCGTAGGTCGCGCACATGGCAAGCGTCATCAGATCGTGCAGCTGGCTGTCCTTGATCTTCGGAGCTGCATGAAGATCCTCGATCCATTTGCCGATCGAGCCGGCTTTTGCAATGGTGCGTAGCAGCCGCGGGAACTCGGACAAATAACAAAGTTCGAACGCCATATCGCCGGAATGGCACGCAGCGCCGCTCCAGAAATCCGGATAGAGCAGCGCATGGGCGATTGAGCCATATCCCCCCGAGCTTTTCCCGAATACGCCGCGCTTGCCTTGGCCGCCGCAATAGAATTTCTGTTCCACGAATGGAACGGCTTCCTGCAGCAGAAAATCCGCCCAGCGGCCCATTCCGGCGCTGTTGATGTATTGATTGCCGCCGAGCTTGGTGAAGCAGTCGGGGAAAGCGACAACAACCGGCGGCATTGCACCGGTGCCGATCAGGCGATCAAGCCGTTCCGGCAAATTCTCGGTGAAATTCTTCCAGTTGGTGTGCACCGGTCCGCCCGCCGTGAAGCCGACAATGTCGACGAGCAACGGCAAGCCATCGCCGTCGGTATCTGCCGGCACATAGACGTCGATGATCCGTGTTGCCGGATCGCGCAGCAAATTATCGGCGAGTACGCGGCTCTCCAGCGTGAAGCGGTGAACCTTCCCCTGCGGTGCTTTCCAATCCCGTCTCATAGCGCACGCGTCGCATGTGCGAGCCAGGCTCGGGTTTCTGGATCGACCTGAGGCGAAAGCACGTCGCGCACCCGCGCATGATAACTGTTGAGCCAGTCCAGCTCTTCACCCGTCAGCAGGGATGGTTCGACGAGTTCGAGATCGATGGGCGCCAGCGTGATCGTTTCGAAATGCATCATGCCGCGCTCGCCGCCGGGTATCTGTTCGGGCTCGGAGACGACAACCAGATTTTCGATCCGGATTCCGTATTCGCCTTCTTTGTAATAACCCGGCTCGTTGGAGCAGATCATGCCCGGTTTCAAAGGTTGCGCGATGGGTTTCTTCGAAATGTTCTGCGGGCCTTCATGCACGGACAAATAGGCGCCGACGCCATGTCCCGTGCCGTGATCGTAGTCGAGGCCTGCATCCCAGAGCGGTTTGCGCGCAAATGCATCGAGCGCCGCGCCCGATGTGCCTTCCGGAAATCGCACCATTGCCAGCGCGATATGGCCTTTCAGCACGCGCGTGAAACGGTCGCGCATTTCCGCGCTCGGCGTCCCCACGATCATGGTGCGCGTCACATCCGTCGTACCATCGGGATATTGACCGCCCGAATCGATGAGGAAGATTTCATTGCGCCCGATCGTGCGATTGCTCGAACGCGTCACGCGATAATGCGGGATCGCGGCATGCGGGGCCGCTCCCGAAATCGAGTCGAAACTGATATCGACGAGCGAGTTCGCGGCACGGCGATAGCCTTCCAGCGCTTCTGCGGCCTCGATCTCGGTGAGATTTCCGCCCGGCGCTTCGCGCGCCACCCAGGCGAGGAAACGCGTGAGTGCTACGCCGTCGCGAATATGCGCCTTGCGCATGCCTTCGATCTCGGCCGAATTCTTGCAAGCCTTCGGCAACTGACAGGGATCGGCACCGCGATGAATCTTTGCTCCCGCTTTTGTCAGCCTGTCAAACACTGCTGCGGCGCAATTCGCTGGATCTGCCAGCACGGATTTTCCGCCGAGTGTTTCAAGCGCGCGCGGAAATTCCGACGGATCCAGACGTCGCACCGCATTACCGAGATGCTGCGCAAGTTCGGGTGAACTTTTCCGCTCGTCCAGGAACAGATCTGTTGAGCCGTCGGCATGCAGCAAAGCAAACGACAATGCGAAGGGCGTATGAGGGATGTCACCGCCGCGGATGTTGAGCAGCCAGCAGATGGAATCCGGCGAAGTAATTACGGCTGCATCCAGGCAGCGGCTCTTCAGTTCCTCGGCGATGCGCATGCGCTTGGATTCGGCAGATTCGCCGGCGAGCTCCAGTGGATGCGGGGCCGCTTTGACAAGCGGCGGACCGGGCTGGTCGTTCCATACGGCGTCGATCGGATTGGTATCGCAAGCGACGAGTTCGGCACCGGCCTGCGCAGCCGACGCGCGCAGCAAATCCGCGCCATAGGCCGTATGCAGCCATGGATCAAAGCCGATGCGCGCACCTTTCGGTGCGTTTGCGGCCAGCCATGCCGCGGGTCCTTCTCCTATCAGGTCACGCGGATCGAACAGCTTCGTATCCGTTTGCTC
Source organism: Rhizomicrobium sp. (assembly GCA_036502865.1). Classification (GTDB taxonomy): domain Bacteria; phylum Pseudomonadota; class Alphaproteobacteria; order Micropepsales; family Micropepsaceae; genus Rhizomicrobium. The sequence goes on along the minus strand of DASXXW010000098.1, from coordinate 4,629 downwards.
CCGCACCTGAAGTGTGTAGCGGCCATCCACGAAGATCGCGGCTCTTTCCCTGAGGACGACGGCGGCGCCCGCAGAACCGGTAAAGGCGGTGAGCCAGGCAAGGCGTTCCGCGCGTTTGGGCACATATTCGCCCTGGTGCTCGTCGGCGCGCGGCACAAGAAATCCATCCAGTCCGCGTTTGGCCAATTCGTTTCGCAAGGCTGCCAGCCGGGGCGCACAGGTGGCGGCGTCGGACTGGTCTTCGAAGCTTTGAAAGGGGGGCGTTTTGTCCATGCAGCCGACGTTAGCCCGGCAATCATGCTCTCTCAAGCAGAAGCGCCGACCAGTTTCCGTCACGCCGTGTTTCGCGCAATACGAGTCCGAGGGATCGATAGAAAGAAAGCACCAGATTTTCCTGCCAGCGCAACAGTCCCGAAAGGATCAATACGCCGCGAGGTGCCAGCACGGCGGCGATCTGTGGTGCGAGTTTCGTGAGCGGGCCAGCAAGGATGTTGGCAACAAGACAATCGAATGGCGCGGCATGCGCCAACACGCCGTGCGAAAGACCGTCGGCCACAACGGTTTGCAACAAAGAGCCCGTATCGTTGATGCGCGCGTTCTCCTTCGCCACCGCGATGGCCACCAGGTCTATATCCGCTGCCAGAATGCGTCGTCGCCAGAGCTTCGCCATGGCGATAGCCAGCACGCCGGTCCCGCAGCCGAGATCCAATATTCGCGAGAAGTTGCGACGCTTTGCGAGATCGGAAATCAGCCCGAGACATAAAGCTGTCGATTCGTGATGACCCGTGCCGAAGGCGAGGCCGGCCTCGATGCGCAACGGTATCACCGCCGGCGGCACGTTGCCTTTGTCATGTGCGCCGTAAACGAAAAATCGCCCCGCGCGTACCGGTGGAAGACCTTCCTGGGAGAGCCTGATCCAGTCCAGATCGGGGAGCAGACCCACATGGATATCCATGCCGAGCAGTGCCGACAGCAGCGTGTCGTCCGGCATCACAGAATACAGCGCCTCTACGGTGGCGCTGGAGCCGAATGGTTCTTCTTCGACGAGTACGGCCTGGGGGCAGGGTGGCGTGATTTCGAAAAGCGCTACGGCATCGCCCGCGCGCGATTTCGGCAGCGTCACGCTCGCTTTCCATAGTGGTACGCTTTGCATGCTTACAAGGCTCTGGTTCCGCAAAACGGGATTGCGCCGCGCCCCCTTGATCGAGGGAGGCTTTGGCCGTTTTGTGCGATCCCGCAATGGCTCTTGGAGAATTTCAATGTCTTTTTCCGTCTATGAAGCGTCGATTCCGCCGATGATCCATTTTTTCGAGGCGCTCTCGAAAATTCTGGATAAGGCCGTCCACCAGGCCAAGGAGCGCGACCTGCCGCTTTCCGAGCTTCTCGAGGCCCGGCTTGCCTCCGACATGCATCCCTTCCCGCGGCAGATACAGATTGCAAGCGACATCGCCAAGCTGGGCGCTGCGCGCCTCGCCGCGATCGATCCGCCGAGTTTCCCCGACACGGAAACGACTTTTCCGGAATTGCAGGAGCGCATCCGCAAGACCATCGATTTCATCAAGAGTGTTCCCCAGGACAAATTCGAGGGCGCGGAAGACCGCAGCGTCACACTCAAATTCCCGTCGGGCGAGATGACCTTCACCGGCCGCGTGTTCCTCAACAATTTCGTGCTGCCCAATTTCTATTTCCATGTGACCACGGCCTATGACTTGCTGCGGCACAAGGGAATAACGATCGGCAAGATGGACTATATGGGCGGCGGTCAGTAGCGCCCGGCGATACGGCGCGAACCGCATGCGATCTTCGGCACATTCGGAGCCGGATGCGGTTCGCGGCATCGATCTCGATGCGCAGACGCGCTGCGCGCATTATCACCTGCCGGTCGACATCGTTGCGATCCGTATGCGGTGTTGCGACACCTATTACGCGTGCAAGGATTGTCACGACGCGCTGGCCGGGCATCCTCTCGAACCCTGGCCTCGCAGTGAATGGTCGCGCCACGCAATCTTATGCGGCGCCTGCCGGACTGAAATGAGTGTCGCCGATTATCTCGGCTGTGGGGATGCCTGTCCCCATTGCGGGAGTGCGTTCAATCCGGGTTGCAGACTGCACCATCATTACTATTTCGAAGCCGCGCCATGACCGATCTTGCCTCGTCGTCGCAGATACGCGCCGCTTTGAAGCTGCATCCTCTATCAGGTTGCGATGCGGTCGAATCAATTGAAGTCGATATTTTGCGCTCGGGCGCGTATGATTGGCTGCTGCGCTATCGCGTGACAGGTAATTTGCGGGATATCCGGTTGCCGCTGCCCCGTGGACATTCGCGTGCCGACGAGCTCTGGCGTCATACCTGTTTCGAACTGTTCCTTCGTCGAGCCGGACAGGAAAGCTATTACGAATTCAACTTCGCGCCGTCGCTGCAATGGGCGGCCTACCGTTTCGATGGTTACCGCCAGGGAATGCGAAATCTGGAAATCCCGCCGCCGCGAATTGCGATTCGACAAGATGAAAACAGTTTAGAGCTTCAGGCCACGCCGAATTTCGGGAAGATTTCAGGCTTGGGGCCGGAATCGGATTGGCAGCTCGGAGCGTCGGCAATTATCGAAAATACCGGAGGTGGAATTTCGTATTGGGCGTTGGCCCATCCGCCGGGCAAACCCGATTTCCACCATGCCGAAGCATTCGTACTATACCTTTCGGCGTAGGGTGCGTTCTCGGTTCAGAAAGCTAATATCAAGATCGTCGCCTAGGCCTGACTTCCCGACAGTAATTCCTCGATCATGTCCTTGCCTTCCGGGCTGTGAATCCAGGTCTCGGCGCGTTCCAGGGTTTCGAACTGCAATGGAACGCGGTGTGGTTTCACTCGGCCGGGCGCCGGCACAAGTACCTCGAAAGTTCCTGCAAACCGCGTGTCCTTAGTCGCCGCCGCATAGGGACGGGGCAACTCGTCTTTTTTCTTTCTCATGGTCTTGATCCTTTCCTATGCTGCTTTTCTCGAATTGCGGCGATTGCGGGAGCGCTTGCGGGGGCGGGGCGTCTGGTTCGGGCGCTCTTGCCTGTTCTCTGGCGCCCGATTGGGCTCGGCAGATTGGCGCTCACCGCCGGCAACCGTGAGCGAATGTTTCATCAGCCGCTCGATCGCCCGCAGCGAGTTCCGCTCGGACGGATCGCAGAGCGCGATCGCCACGCCGCCATTTCCGGCCCGCGCGGTGCGTCCGATGCGATGTACGTAGCTCTCGGCGACGTCGGGAATATCCATGTTGATGACGTGGGAGACATCGTCGATATCTATCCCGCGCGCTGCAATGTCCGTTGCCACCAGGATGCGCGAATGTCCACTACGGAAGCCTTCCAGCGCACGCTGGCGGGCGTTCTGGGATTTGTTGCCGTGAATCGCATCGGCACGATGCCCGGCTTTTCTGAGAATTTCCGCCACCCTGTCTGCATTATGTTTGGTCCGGGTGAAGACGATCACTCGTTTCATCATGTCGTCGTGGAGAAGATCGACCAACAGCGCGCGCTTATCCTGGGTCGCGACAAAATGCACGCGTTGCTCGATACGCTCCGTCGTGATGCGGGTCGGCGAGATGTCGATGCGGGCGGGGTCGCGCAAGACATCAGATACCAGATGCGCGACATCGTCGGGCATGGTCGCGGAAAAAAGCAGCGACTGCCGCTGACGTGGAAGTTGGGCTACGATCCTGCGAACATCGCGGATGAAGCCCATGTCGAACATCCGGTCTGCCTCGTCGATAACAAACATCGAGACTGCATCCAGAAAGACATGTCTCTGCTTGACGAGATCAAGCAGGCGGCCCGGGGTGGCCACGAGAATATCGACGCCACGGCGTAGCGCATCCACCTGGCGGCTCTGATTGACGCCGCCGAGCACGACGGCATGACGCAGGCGAAGATTTCGCCCATAGCTTTTCAGGCTGTCGTGGATTTGAACGGCAAGCTCGCGTGTGGGTGCCAGGATCAGGGCACGCACCATATGCGGCCCCGCCTGCACGCGTTCCGAAGCCAGCCGCTGAAGAAGCGGAAGGCCGAAGGCAGCGGTTTTGCCGGTGCCGGTCTGGGCGATGCCCAATACATCGCGCCCCGAAAGGATCAATGGAATGGCTTTCGCCTGGATCGGCGTCGGCTCGGTATAGTTTTCAGCGGAGAGCGCATGTTGAAGGGGCTCGGCCAAGCCGAGCGTCGAAAACGACGGATTCGTCACTAGTGTTCCTTAATGCAGAAGGGCGCAAAAACGCGCGCTACGGCAATTTGCCGTTTTCCACGCACATCTGGAACGAACGGTGAGTTTGAAATCAGTTCCGCGGTGACTGGCACCATGATTCCGGCGCGAGCGGTGCGACCGCGGATGGGGCCTATATCGGGGCTGGGACGATAAAGTCAACCCATGCGAGCCCTGAGTGCCGGGAGATGCCCTAACCTTTGCGAGCGTCTTCCTTGACGGCAGCACGCCGTTTGAGTGCCTGGATTTCGTTTTCGAGAGCGCCGAGAAACCGCGATTGATCCTGTTTCGTAAAGCCTTGATGAAATGTCTGCTGACCGGTCGCCTCCCTGAGATGTCTGTGCAGCTCCCGCATCCCAAGTGCCATGCCGATGCTTTCCTCTGTGAAC
>DASXXW010000097.1:0-54851 GCA_036502865.1 Rhizomicrobium sp. | reverse complement strand
TCCGGCAGGCGATGATAGGATTGCGGACCTACAACCATGTCGACCGCGCTCTGCCGGGCGATGATCTCCTGACCTTCGGCCTGCGCCACACAGCCCGCGACAGCAATCAGCATGGGCCGCCCGGACTCGGCCTTCCTCTCTTTGAGGCGGCGCAGGCGGCCAAGTTCGGAATACATCTTCTCCGCGGCTTTCTCGCGGATATGACAGGTGTTGAGGATCACCATGTCGGCATCTTCGGGTGCAAGCGCGGGCGCGTAGCCGATGCCGGCAAGTAATTCCGTCATGCGTTCGGAATCATAGACGTTCATCTGGCAACCGAAGGTCTTGACGAAGAGCTTTTTCATGAACCTGCAAGTACCCGCATCCGTTTCGTTATCGCATCACCCGGAACATCCCACGGATGACCATCACGAAGTAACATTTGGCTAATCATGCAGCGGCTTCCATTGTCGGAGCGCCGGGTAAAACATTTGTTTCCGCCGGCAGTGGTAACCCTGCAAGTGCACGCGCCTGCCCGCGGCGTATGATTGTCTCGGCGATACCCGCGAGTGCCTTTCGGCCTCCTGTTTCATCGATGGTGAGGGGTTGATGGAATTCCACAACCGCCTCGAAGGGTCCCATCGTCAATGCTTCCCAGAGATGGGGAACGAGATCCATGTCGGCGTACCAGGCGAAAAGCGGACGCATGTCCCGACCCATCGGCAGGCCGTAGAAGCCGACATAGGAAATGGAGACGGGCTGGACCGGAACATGACGCGGACGGCCATCCGCGTCGGTGCCGATTTCCGTTTCCGCCGCGCCGAGCAGTGCACTCTTGAACGGCAAAACCCTGTTGCCGTCATCGGACGTTCCTTCCGGAAACAAAATCAGCGCGTCGCCATCGATCAGGCGCTGACTGATCACATCGCGCGCCACTCCCGTCTGGGCCCGTTTCTCCCGCGCGATGAAGACAGTCTCCTGGAGCCGGGCAAGCGTACCTGCGAGCGGCCATCCTTTGACCTCGGCCTTGGCGATGAACGACACGCGCGCGGCAGCGGAGAACACCAATATGTCGAAATAGGAGGTGTGGTTGGCGACCATCAGCACGCCGCGCGACTGAATGGGCTCGCCCACCACGGTCACGCGGATGCCGAACAGGCGGCAAAGAAACACGTGATAGCGATGCGGAAATGTCTTCCGGCGTTTGAGACGCAGTCGCAACGCCGATTCCTGCCACGGAATAAGCAGAAAGGTCACAAACAGGAATACGAACAATATTCCGGCGGCACGCAAAACCTGCACGTCAGCGTCCGCTATTTTTCGCGCCCTTCGGCACGCCATAGAGTTCCAGCCGGTGATCGACCAGCTCGAAACCGAGTTCTTCGGCGACTTTTCGCTGAAGAGCTTCGATTTCCTCGTTGCGGAATTCGATCACCCGGCCCGACTGTACATCGATGAGGTGGTCGTGATGGGCATCCGGCACTTCCTCATATCGGGAGCGGCCATCGCGGAAATCATGGCGTTCGAGAATACCGGCATCCTCGAACAGCTTGACCGTGCGGTACACGGTGGCAATCGAAATATGAGGATCGACGGCCGAAGCGCGCCGGTACAACTCCTCCGCGTCGGGGTGATCGGCGGACTCCGACAGCACACGCGCGATCACGCGGCGCTGATCCGTCATACGCAGCCCCCGCTCTGCGCAGAGCGTTTCAATCCGGCCCAGAGTATCTGCCTTGCCAAGCATGAGATCACCTTAACGTAATTCTTTTGGCCTGCACACCCTTTCGGTGGGGCCTAATCCCGGCGGGTGGAAGCCGCAAAGCCCCAAAAAGACCGCGTGTGTTGGCCCGTTAGCGCGACGGGGGCCCAAAGCGCCTCAAGCAGGCCGAATGGCCACGCACCCTGCAAAAACCCATAGACCGAACCGGGCAGACAGGAAGCTGCAAAGCCCAGAATATACCGATGGCTCCGGTCTTCGAGCGCGTACGTGCCGAGCACCGCGCCGACAGCAACAAGACCGAAACCGTCAGAGCATCTATATCTCACGACGCCAGAGAGACCGAAACGAGCCAGCAGATCGCCGCCACGAACAGAGCCAGGATTCCGATCCCGAAAATGCGTAGCAGCCTGGCGTCTCCATCCCGCCCGCGACCCGCGCGGAGGAGATAGGCGCCGATTGCACCGATGCAAAGAACAACGATGACAACGAATATCTGTTTGACAGGATGGAGCATCATCGAATCCAGCCTGCCACCGATGCGATGCCCCAAAATCCGAGAGTCAGATAAAGCAATGCCGCAAAATAGCGAAGATATTTGACCGGCAAATACCTGGTCAGTGTTTCGCCTAAAAATACAGCCGGCACGTCTGCGAGCAACATGCCCAAGGTTGTGCCGGCGGCCACGGCAACGACATCATGAAAACGTGCCGCGAGCGCAATCGTAGCGATTTGTGTTTTGTCGCCGAGTTCGACAAGCGAGAACGCAAGCACGGTGGTGATAAAGATGCCGAAACGGGATTCGTGCTCCGTCTTTGCACTGTCACGGTCGGGGAGCAGCGCCCATGCCGCCATGGCAATGAAAGAAGCCGAGACGAGATATTTGAACCAGTTCGCCGCCAGCAATCCGCCGAGGTAGTAGCCTACGAGGGCTGCAACGCCATTATTGACGATGGTCGCGACGAGAATACCCGCGAGGATCGGAAGCGCGCGGCGATACCGGCTCGCGAGCACGATCGCAAGGACTTGCGAGCGGTCGCCCATTTCCGCCAGCGCAACCAGAACCGCCGAAATCGCAAAACTATGCAGGACTGCGCTCCTCGGGCTGGCGATGGACAACGACGATCACGCCCGCCAGCCGGGAGCGCTACGCCGTTGGTCTCGCCAATCGGATCGAATTGATCCGCCGATCCGCGCCATGGCCGAAGCCAAGTATGTTGACGCGGCCTCCGCTTCCCGCGGACGGCTACTCCCCAAGGGGACGCCGTTCGTATCACGGGGAAATGGCTCGTTCCAGTTGATTGCGAGCAGGCGCCGCCAAGCGACCGGCACTCTATTGACTCGATACAATATTTCCACAATTATGGAACTATGGAAATATATAACGCCGTCAAGCGGCTTTCGGCGCTTGCCCAGGACGGGCGGCTTTCCGTCATTCGCGCACTCGTGAAGGCGGGACCGAACGGTATGGCCGCAGGGGAAATCGCCCGCTCACTCGAAGTGCCGGGGAATACGCTTTCCGCACAACTCCTCGTGCTGGCCAATGCGCAACTCGTGCGCGCGCGCCGCGACGGCCGCTCGATCATCTACTCCGCCGATTTCGACACCATGCGCGATCTACTCGTGTTCCTCACTGAAGATTGCTGCGCGGGAAGTCCCGAACAATGCGCGCCGCTGACGGATATTGCGCTGAGTTGCAACCAAAGAAAAGGAACGCTTCATGAAACGACTCCACGTTCACGTCGCAGTCGATGACCTCGTCCGCTCGATAGGCTTCTATTCCACGCTGTTTGCAACCGAGCCGAGCGTCCGCGAAGCGGATTACGCAAAATGGATGCTTGATGATCCGAAAGTGAATTTCGCGATCTCCGCGCGCAGTGGCGCCAAAGGCGTCGATCACCTCGGTATCCAGGTCGAGTCCGATGATGAGCTGCGCGAACTCTCCAGCCGTCTCAAATCTGCAGGCGAGGAAACGCGCGACCAGGAAGCGACCACCTGCTGCTACGCCCAATCCAACAAGGCCTGGGTAAACGATCCCTCCGGCCTGCGCTGGGAAACATTCTTCACCTTCCGCAACGCCACCCGGTATGGCGAGGACGAACTCCCGCCCGAAGCTCCCAGGCCGCGCAAGAACAAGTGCGGCACTAATGCCGGTTGCTGAGCGCTTGCAATCACAAACACCCGAACGCCCTTATCACGTGCTTTTTCTCTGCACCGGCAATTCGGCGCGTTCGATCATGGGCGAAGTGATCCTGAACAAAATTGGGACGGGGAAATTTCACGCCTACTCGGCCGGGTCGAAGCCCAAAGGTGTCGTGCATCCGCGCACGCTGGAGTTGCTCGGGCGGCTCGGCTATTCGACGGAAGGTCTCCGCTCCAAGGATTGGAACGAGTTTTCAGCACCCGGCACGCCGGCGCTCGATTTTGTTTTCACCGTCTGTGACAGCGCGGCCAATGAAATTTGTCCGGTGTGGCCGGGACAGCCGATGACGGCGCACTGGGGAATTCCTGATCCCGCCGCAGCGGCGGGTAGTGAGGATCAGGTCACGCAAGCGTTTCGCGATGCCTTCAAATTCCTTCACCGGCGCATAGAGCTGTTCGCGAATCTTCCCGTAAGCAGCCTCGATCGCTTGTCACTTCAACGCCGTCTCGACGACATAGGCGCGGCGACCCGCCCCGGCCGCTTGATCGCATGAATGATGTGTCTCTTTCACGCCGGCTTGTGAGCGAAGCACTGGGGACGGCGCTGCTGTTGGCGACAGTCGTCGGTTCCGGGATCATGGCGGAGCGCCTCGCCGGTGGGAACATGGCGCTGGCGCTGCTCTGCAACACGATTCCGACCGGCGCCATTCTGGTTGTCCTGATCTGGATATTCGGCCCGCTGTCGGGCGCACATTTCAACCCCATTGTCTCGCTTGCATTTTTCGTGAGGCGCGAACTAAGCCGTCATCTCACGGTGCTCTACGTCCTCGTACAGGTCGTTGGTGCGATCACCGGCGTTTATGCAGCCCATTTGATGTTTGCAGAGAATATCGTGCAGATTTCCACCAGATTGCGCGAAGGGCCGGCACAAGCCTTCTCCGAATTTGTTGCAGCGTTCGGCCTCGTATTGACGATCTTCGGCACTCTCCGTAACCGGGCGGATACTACACCCATTGCGGTCGGTCTTTATATTACTGCGGCCTATTGGTTCACAGCCTCCACTTCGTTTGCCAATCCCGCAGTCACTATCGCGCGCAGTTTGACGAACACGTTTTCCGGAATAGCGCCGTCGTCCGTGCCTCTGTTCATTGCAGCTCAGTTTGCCGGCGCCGGAGCCGCGATCATCTCATGCACATGGCTTCTGCCCGGGCCCCCGCAAACAACCGCCGCACCTTAAAGCGGCAATGCACAGCGCAGGACCAGCGCGTCGCGCGCGGGCCCGACAGCCTCTTCATAATAGTCCGGGCGGCGGCCGACCTCGCGAAATCCCAATTGATTGTAAAGTGACCGGGCGGCCGCATTCTCGACGGAGACCTCAAGGAAAACCTCCTCGATTTTCGCCGCTTGCAAATACAGACAAACAGCGCGTATCAAAGCCGCGCCGAGCCCACGCCGCCGATTTTCCGCATCCACGCCGACCGAGAGGATTTCCGCTTCACCGGCAGCGGCACGCGTCAAAACAAAACCGGCAGGCAAGTCCATTTCGATTGCTACAAAAGCGGCAACTCCCGGTGCCGCCAGAATGCGGCTGATGAATTCCCGATCCCAGGCCTGCTCGAAGCAACGTGCATGGAGGTCCGCAATAATGGAAAGATCGGAGAGCGTAGCTTGCCTGATCTTCATGAGGCGGCCGCGGGAAGGCGTGCATCGGGAGGCCGCAGATAAAGCGGGCGCGGGACGGTTTCCGGTTCCGGTGCAGTCAATGCGAGCCGCGCGACCCAGATTGCATCCGGTGCGACGATCTCCGAATGCAAGGCTTCATGTCTGTTTGCCTCTACGGCCCTGACTGCTTCGCGGGCCGCGGTCCCGGCCACTACCAAACGTCCATCGAAACTTTCGATAAACTTCAGAATCGCAGACACTCCGTCGTCGAATGAAATGAGTTGGTCGGGCATCTGCGTCGTATTTTTCGTCACAAGCGTGAAATATACTTCTCCCCGTCTTGCATCGTGCAACACGGCGCCGGCTTGCACTCCGGCATTCGCCATCGCCGCATGCGCCATCGCGGACAATGTCGTGATACCAACCAGCGGCCGCTTGAGCGCGAGCTTCAACCCACGCATGAACGCATAACCCACGCGCTGCCCGGTGAACGTCCCGGGCCCAATGGTGACTGCGAGGCGCTCGACTGCATCGAACGCCATCCCGGCGCTACTCATTACTTCCTGCACCATGGGCGCCAGCCGCTCGGCATGGCCGCGTTCCATCACTTCAAAGGCGTGCGCAAGGATGTCCTCGCCATCCAGCAAAGCAGCGGAACAAGCGCCCAGCGCCGTATCGACAGCGAGAATCTTCACGGAGTTTCGCCCTGCTGTGGCTCAAACGATTCGGCAGGCTTCCTCGAAGGAAAGCCTTGGATTGCGCGGATGCAAATGCGAGGGATCGCCGAAACCGATATTGCAGAGGAAATTCGATCTCACGCGGCTGTCGGCGAAAAACTCGCGATCCACGCCCGCATTGTCGAATCCCGACATGGGTCCGCAATCGAGGCCCAATGCACGCGCCGCAATAATGAAATAGCCACCCTGAATGCTACCGTTACGGAACGCCACGCGCTCCGCCAGTACAGGGTCCTGATACGCATTCTTTGCGTCGGGATCCTGGGGATAGAGTGTAGGAAACTTGTCCGCGAAATCGAGATCGAATCCGATGATCGCAGTAGCGGGCGCCGACATGGTCTTGCCGACATTGCTTTCGTCGAGATGCGGCTTCAGCCGTTCCTTGGCCTCATGCGAAACAACAAACACGATGCGCGCGGGACAGCAATTACCGCTGGTCGGCCCGAGACGCATCAGATCGTAGATCGCCATCAGCAGAGCCGGACTGACAGGCTTGTCCTGCCAATATCTGTAGGTACGCGCGTTACGGAAGATCGTATCGAGCGCATCGTCCGATATGGGAGTCGCAGTCAGGGCGCGTTCGGCCATCAGACGGCTTCGACGGCGTTCACTTCGGGAATATAATGCCGCAGCATATTCTCGATCCCGTGTTTCAAAGTCATCGTCGAAGACGGGCAGCCGGCGCAGGAGCCGCGCAAGCGCAGATAAACGATTCCCGAGCCGCCGTCGAAACCACGAAAGATGATGTCGCCGCCATCGCTCGCCACCGCCGGACGGACACGCGTATCGAGCAGCTCCCTGATCTGCGCCACGATCTCCGGATCGCCGTCACCGAGCATCGCGTCGTCATCATCATCCGCATGATCGCCCGCGATCAGCGGAAGATCGCGCGTGAAATGATCCATGATCGCGGCGAGAACGGCTGGTTTCAGATGCTGCCAATCGGCATCGGATTTGGTCACGGAAATGAAATCGCTGCCGAAGAAGACGCGCGACACCTCCGGAATCTCGAACAGGGCGCCGGCAAGCGGCGAGCGCACAGCCGATTCGGGGTCCGGAAAATCGGCGACCGCGCCATCCCCCATCACCTCCCGTCCGGGCAGGAATTTCAGCGTATTGGGATTGGGCGTGGATTCGGTCTGGATGAACATGGGACTCGCCGTTTTGGGGGGTAGCAGTTACATGGCCTGCAGCATCCGGCGGATCAAGCCCGCCCTCAGAAGTCGGATATTACGCCCTTACGCTCCCAATCCCCAAAACGGGTGGGTTCCGGGCCGTCCGCACCGCCGATTTCCTTCGGACAGGGATGCGGGTGCTTTTCGGCCTGCCGCTTCTCGGCTTCCGCTTTCGCGCGCGCACCGGCCTCCTGGATGCGAGCGGCGATTTCGGCCCTTTTCTCTTTGTCCCGTGAAGCTTTGCTCATGTGGTTGAAGCGGGTCCGCGGCCGCATAAATCACGGCATGATCATCCTGCGTGAAATAGAATGACCGCAACCCGAAGGCAATTTTCATGATGAATATGTTGAGAACCGGCGTTCTGATGGCGGCGCTGACCGGGCTCTTCCTGGTGGTGGGATTTCTGATCGGCGGCGTGGCGGGGATGGCTATCGCCTTCCTGTTTGCGGTCGGGAGTAATCTTATCGCCTACTGGAATTCCGACAAGATGGTGCTGTCGCTCTACGGCGCGCGACCGGTCGACGAGCAGAGCGCGCCGGATCTCGTACATCTGATTTCGGGGCTTGCAACAAAAGCCGGTCTGCCGATGCCGCGCGTTTGTATCGTCGACAATCCGCAACCCAATGCTTTCGCTACGGGCCGCAATCCCGAACATGCCGCCATCTGTGTGACCACCGGTCTGTTGCAGCGCGTGAACAGGGAAGAGCTCGCGGGCGTTCTTGCCCATGAACTCAGCCATGTGAAGAATCGCGACACACTGACGATGACGCTCGTTGCCACCATCGCCGGCGCCGTTGCAATGCTGGCAAACTTCGCTTTCTTCTTCGGCGGCCGTAATCGCAATCCACTTGGCATTGTCGGCATGCTGCTTGTTACTTTGCTTGCCCCGATAGCGGCGATCTTTGTTCAGATGGCTATCAGCCGCAGCCGCGAATTCGAAGCCGATCGTCGCGGCGCCGAACTTTCCGGACGTCCGCTCTGGCTTGCCTCCGCGCTTGAGCGCATTGAGCATTCCGCGGAGATCATCGACAATCCTGCTGCCGACGCTAATCCGGCCACTGCCCATATGTTCATCATCAATCCATTGCATGGCGGATTTTCGGGTCTGTTCTCCAGTCATCCGTCCACGGAGGAACGGGTTGCGCGGCTCAAGGCCATGGCGGCCGAATTGGGACAGCAGACAACCCGGCGCGGTCCATGGTCATGAGCGCAGCCGGCACCGGCGCGCGAAAAGCCGCGCATGAAGCTTTGACCGCAACGTTGCGGCGCAAATTTCCGCTCGATCTCGCACTCGATGAATCGACAACCGCGCATGGCCTTGAACCGCGCGACAGGGGTTTCGCGCGCGCCATCGCCAATGAAACGCTGCGCCGCTTTGGCCAGCTTGACGATCTGGTGAAGCGCTTCGTGCCGCGCCCGCCTTCGCCGTATCGCGCAGGATCCACATTGGAGATACTGCTCGCGGGTACGTGCGAACTTCTTTTCCTTGGCGTACCGGCGCACGCGGCCGTCGACGGCGCTAATTTGCTCGCAGCAGGCGACTCTAAAGCGGTTCACTTCAAGCCGCTGATCAATGCCTCTCTCCGCCGCATCGCGCGCGAGGGACAAGCAATCGCGCAGTCGCAGGATGCAGCGCGTCTCAATACGCCCGACTGGCTCTGGACCCGCTGGTGCGAGGGATACGGCGAAGACACAACGCGCGCGATTGCCGGGGTCCACGCCCAAACTCCACCCTTGGATTTATGGGTACGCTCGCCGGATATTTTTCGCCAGCAGCAGATATTTCCAGTCCCGCGTGCGACAGCGGAAAGGAAAGAATCATTTGGCGAAATAATCCGGCTCGAACACGCAGGAAATATCGAAGAACTGGAAGGATTCGCAGACGGCGCATTCTGGGTTCAGGATTTTGCGGCGAGTTTGCCTGTCCGGCTCTTTGGCGATGTTCGCGGGCGATCGGCAATCGATCTCTGCGCGGCGCCGGGCGGCAAGACCGCGCAACTGGCCGCGGGCGGCGCGCAAGTGACAGCCGTCGAACGCGATGCGGCGCGTCTGGCGCGGCTGACCGCCAACTTCAAACGATTGAAGCTCGAAGCACAATTTGTCTGTGCGGATATGCGCGATTTCGAACCGGATCGTCTCGCAGATTGCGTGCTGCTCGATGCGCCGTGCAGTGCCACAGGCACGATCCGCCGCCATCCCGAATTGCCCTGGATTAAGAGCCCCGGCGATATCGCGGCCTGCAGCGATGCGGCCGGAGAACTTCTCGACGCAGCCGCCGCAATGGTTGCGCCCGGTGGTATGTTGGTATTCGCGGTGTGTTCGCTCGAACCGGAAGAGGGCGAGGAACAGATTTCGCATTTCTTGCGCCGGAACGGCCAGTTCCGTCGCGTGCCTGTCGACGCGGATGAACTATTCGGGCTTGCAGAACTGATTACCAGCGATGGCGATTTGCGCACCCTGCCCTGCCATCGGGCGGAGCAAGGCGGCATGGACGGGTTTTATTCGGCGCGCCTCACGCGCTCATGACAGCCGACCGAGCGCATAGGCGACGGCGAGGTAGATCTTTCCCGTATCTGCTCCAAGCATGGCCGATGTGAGTAATCCGTTGCCGTCGCCTTCGCGCACCCGCGCAAGCAACGTCTCGAATTCGGCGATATAATTATCAGCCGCGTCGCGGAAGGCCGGCTTGTCGCGATAGCTGCGGCTGATGCGCTCGACACTTTCGGCATCGATGGCTTCCGCAATACGGCGGGCGAAAAGCGAACGGTCGCCCTGTAGATAGAGCCGCCACTCGTCATCTGTCGGCGGTATGTCGGCCACGATCGGACGCAAATCGATGGCGAGATCCGAAATCGCCGCCTGCAGCGCGCCAAGCGAGGCCGCCGCGCCCGATTGAAGTGACTTTTCGCCTGTACCACCACCGGCCGCACTGAGCAGGGTACGCATTTCCCAGGACGGTTTCTCTTCCGGTTCTCTGCGCTTGGGCTTTGGCGGCGGGCGCTGTGTCAGCCGTCGCGCCATTGCCAGCAGGCCCTCGCTTTCGGGCTGCGCAGAACTACTTTCTTCGCTACCGATCACGGGCTCGCGCGCCGGCGCGCTCCGGCCCGAGCGCGCATGGATGGTGGAAAGCGTGCGCGCGGAAAGATCGAGAATCGCATCGCTTTCCGCGCGAACCATCTCGCGCACGCGTTGGGCTTCCTGCTTTGCTACATCCGGCAAGGAAAGCAGGTGGCGTTCGACTTCCTCCGCCGTGCTTGCGAGGGAGACTTTCATTTCCTTGCTTTCGGCGTCAATGCGATTGGCCATTTTGAGAAGCCGCTCGGCTTCCGACATGGCTTCACCGACCAATACTTTGGCGCTGTTGCTTGTTTGCGTAGCCGTCTCGGCAATGAGCGTTTGTGCACCTGAGCCCGCGTCGCGCAATGCATCGACAAGCTTTGCGAGCATGGCCTGCGCGGTTTCGCTGACCGCCCGCAGATTTTCTGCTTCGCGCGTAAATCCGGCTGTGAGTTCGACATTGCGGCTGCTGGCGTTGCCGGCGACCGTGGAGAGACGCCGATCGGCATCTTCGGCGATTGCGCCGAATTGCTGCGCAGTTTGCGTAAGCTCCGAGATTGTTTTTGCGAACGATGCCTGTTGGGCGGCAATGGCCGTTTCGAAGCCCGAACTTTCGTCCCGGAGTTTCTGCAGCAATTCCTGCATGGCGGCTCGGTGGCGTTCATGACGGCCGAGAATGAATTCCGATCGCGCCAGCGCTGCATCGGACACAGACTCGATGCGCTTGGCTTGCCGGTCGAGTTCAACGGCCACGGCATGCGGGGCTTCGGCCGCAGTTTCTGCAGCCGCGCGGAAGCTCGCGGCCTGGGTTTCCAGTGCCGTTCCCGAATTTCGGAGCGCAGCCTCGGCCGCTTCGATCATGGATTTGAGCTGTGCTGCGCGGCCCGCCACCGTCTCGCTCGCGCGCGTCGCCGTGTCGGCAAGATTGCCTGTGACGCTGTCGATCCGTTCGCGCTCCTGGCTGAGCTTGGTCGCCGCGGTCTCGGCGCGCACATCGACCCGCGCGCCCGCTTCATCCAGTGCCGCGACCTGCGTTTGCAGCACAGCTTCGAGCGCGCGCAACCGCGTCAGCGCGCCATCGAGGCCGGCATTCAACGCATCGAGTTCGCGCCGCACAGCACGGCTGACGCGCGCGGCGGCACGAGCGCCGGTCTCATCCATTGCAAACAGCCGGTCGGTGGCGTCACTGAGATTCCGTGCCGCAACCGAAAGCGACTGGCCGCGCGTGAAAGCCCAGGCCGCGGCAATCAACAGCATCGGCGGGACGAAAAGTGAGAAAACGATGATCGCCGTTTCCTGGACGTCCAGCCGGAACAATCCGCCCGGACCGAAATAACCCCATCCATAGGCGAAGCCGCCGCCAACCCAGAAGGCGCTTAACAGCACAGAAAAGATCAATGCCGGCCATGGGTTAGGCTCCGCCGCCCGCGGCGGTTCGATCGCTTCTGTAGCGGGTTCAGGACCTTGCTTGGGGAAGGGGATCGTCTGAGGTTGTTCTGTACGCATCACTCTCGGCCTCGACTCCGGCGGCGGGCGGATATTAATCCTGTCCGACCGGTACAGCGAGAACCGAGCCGGGCAAAATCAGGTGGATTGTTCTCGGGCCCTTCCCCGGAGCGGGGCTTCGCGGGAGACGCGCGCGGCCAAGCGGAAATTTCTTGGATTATTTGTAAGCAAAAGTACTACATACTCGCCAATCGTATAGGATATCATCCGCATAAGCTGGCCGATCCCATGTCCCGCAACCCCGAGTAGCGGGTGCTGGCCGGACAACTTTCCCGCCGTCTTTCCCCTCGATCGGCGGCGGGATTTTCGTTTTTGCGGTGGCCGGAAGAGGAGAAACTCCTCGGCCTGACGTGCCCTCCGCTGTCATTCGGGAGTTTGGACAGCGGAGGGCGCCGACACCTTGCGGCGCACGACGTCCAAAAATTGGTTGGGCAGCGAACTATCCCGGGCCGGCACCGGTGAGAAGACAGATGACAATCAGCGCGGCGACGGTCGCCACACTTATATAAACGGTCATGGGACTGGCGCTGAAAACAATGATGGCGGCGATGACAACGGCCATCGACAGGACAGTTACAAACCATCCCTCCCAGCTTACCGGCGTCCACCCCCAGCCGAATCGTTTCGGACCAAACCAGGGACGCTTCGTTATCATCGCGTAACTCCGCCGGCCGCCGTCCTATTGCGCGGGCCTCGGGTAAAGTAGCGATGTCCTATAATGCGATTCCCGCGTCAATCGGAGCGAAATACGGAGTTCGCGCAAGCGGTTGAAGATCAACTATTGTCGCGTGGTGTGAGAACGGCATTTCGTGCCGCATTTCGACACAACCCACTCAAGTCAAATTTGCGAGGTGAGTCATATGGTGTTGTCTCAACCCAGCCGGACAGCGCAGGGGGCGGCAATGCATCGGGCGGCGCATCAACTGCTGGACCAGCCGATCGTGTTCGAGGATCCACTCGCGCTAGCCATTGTCGGACGCGACGCCGAGACTGAACTACGGGCCGGCACCGACTGGCACGGCTATGCGGCACCCGGCTTGCGCGCGTTCATTGTGGCGCGCGCCCGCTACACGGAAGACATACTGGCCGAGGCCGTAACGCGTGGCGTCGATCAATATGTCTTGTTGGGCGCAGGTCTCGATACCTATGCCTATCGGCAGAGCACGGAGCATTCGCGCGTCTTCGAAGTCGACCACCCTGCTACGCAGGCCTGGAAGCGCGAGCGTCTCGTGGAAGCTGGCATTACTACACCAGATAGTGTCGTTTTCGCGCCCGTCGATTTCGAACGTGAGTCGCTCGAGAGCGGCCTCGGGCGGGCGGGTTTCGATTTCGCCGCGCCTACCCTGGTGGCATGGCTTGGCGTGATCCCCTATCTCGCGCGCGAAACGGTTCTTTCGACACTCCGCATTCTGCTGGCGTCACTCGCGCGCGGAAGCGAACTCATTTTCGATTATGCCGAGCCAGCCCCCGAGGGCGATCCCGTTGCTCGGGCGCGACTTGCGGCGCTCGCGGCGCGCGTCGCCAAAGCCGGCGAGCCGTTCCGTTGTTTCTTCCGACCCGCGGAATTGAACCAAACGCTGTACGACCTCGGCTTCCGGGAACCTGCCGACCTCGACGCGACCACGCTCAATGCCCGCTACTACGCCGAACGCAGCGACGGGCTGCGTATAGGCGGACATGGCCACCTCGTCCATACGCGGTGGTAATTACTGCGCCGGCGCGGGTCTCGGGTAAAATAGCGATGTCATATCGAACACATGATGAGCAGTGTCGCCGGCATGACCGAGATAATCGTGAATGCCGAACGCATCCTCCGTGGTGCGCAGGAGCGAATAATGATTGAACGGCGTCAAATCGGTCAGGGCGCGCGGGCCGTGATTGGTAATCACGATGGTGGGAATCCATCCGCCGCCGGGGTTATTCGGGTCCCCCGCTGCCGAACCGCAGCAACCATCTCCATGCCCGGGGCTCGGATTGTCGACATCGTTTTCGTCGAACGTAATGACGATCGCGCTATTGTCGGGCTTTGACCAGAACGGCGAGGCCATGATCTGCGCAACGAGGCGGCCCGCCACGGAATCGCCACGCGCAATGAGCTTCGCGCGCGCATCGTAGAGGCAGTCGGCCGGAACATCGGGAAGCTTCGACATGCCATGCATGTCATTACACTGGTTGGGAACGATCTGCGCATAGTTTGGAACGGCGCCGCTTGCGAGATCTCGCGCGAGCACATCGAAACCGACAATTTTCTGCGCGAGCGCCGGATCGTCCTGCACGTCCTTGAAATTCATGAAGCCGTTATGCTTGACGGCATAAAGACCTTGCGGCTTGCCGGGCACCGGGTGTGCCGCATCGGGCCAGCGATAAGCGTGCGAGCCCGGCTCGGGAATATCCTCGAAATACCCTTTCCAGCTGAGGTGATGTGCTGCGAGTTGCGCGGCAAGACTCGGCGCGGTGATGGTGTGATCGACATAGCCCGGCGCATTCGCGCTCGAGCACGCTGGATCTTTCATACCGGGCTTGCACCAGAATGCATCGTCATCCTTGATACCGAACGTGTCACCGCCCAGTATTGCAACATAGTTCGGTTCGCTGGGATGCTGCTCGGCGTAGAATTTCCAGCTATAGCCATATTGCTGCGCAAAGCGGGTGAGATTGGGTGCGGCATCGCTGGGTACGATCTCGTCGGTGGTATGGTTCTCCTCGATAATGACGAAGATATGCGCATAAGACGGCATGACGAGCACGCTCGGTTTCTGGCCACCCTGCGCGCTCGCGCCCGTGCAGGAGGCCGCGAGCAAGGCGGCGCAGAGCAATAATGTTCTCGAACGCATCAAGCATTCCTTGAAGTTCCCGGCACACAGTAGCGATTCGATTCCGGAGGGTCGATGCGCCTTGTGGCGCCGGTTTCCGGCGCTAAAGGTTTCACCATCGAGGGGAGAAAGCGGGCCGATGCGACACCTATGCTTTTCCGCGCTCGTGACGGCGTTACTGAGCAGCGCTGCCGTGGCAGCCTTGATGAACCACGCAGCGGTACGCGTGGGCGGACTGCTCTATTCCGTCCAGAATGGTTCCCGGCCCTGGTCGCTGGCTGTAACCGGCGATCCCTCCTGCCGGTATCGCTTCGAAGTGCGGACGGGCGACCACTGGCTTGGTGAGACACAGACGGCGACGGTCGAGCGCAGCGAACTGGCGGCTCCGATCGACGACAGCAATCCTGCGCGCCTCAACGCCGAAACCTGGACCGCCTATCAGTTCCGGATAGAGCCGGGCCCACCAAGTTCGGCGGGCTGGGTGGTTCTCGGCGACTGGCATGTCCGGCCAGATCCCGGGGACACGTTGAAAATGTCGTCACCCTGGCAGCTGGAACTCCGCAAAGGCGACATCCTGGTATTCGATATCCGGGTAAGCGGGGAGAAACCCGTTCGTGACAACGCGCCGGAGCGTCATATCTATACCTCGACCGCACCGATCACTCGGGGAACCTGGCATTCGCTCGTTTCCGTGGCCGATTTCGATGCACGGGCGCAGGGAACCGGCGGCGTGACGGTTTGGCTCGATGGAGAACAAATAGCCGACTATCACGGGCCATTCGGTTACATTTTAACAAATCCGCCTTATTTCAAATTCGGTATTTACCGCTCTGTCGCGCCGGAAACGCTGGCCGTGGACTATGCGAATGTCGAAATATCCCGCGCAGCACTGTCTTCCCGCATCCACAACCCGCCTCCGGTCTGTACGACCGGAATGTAATCAAGGGGACGCCTTACTTTTCTGAAGGTGTCACATACCCGCAACTTACAAAATTCTTTCTGCAATTCGCGCCGCGTAAACGAATTCTTAGCTACGGTTTTGCAAGGTGTCCGTACTTGTATCGGGGTCGTGACTCTGATTCCTGTTGTGGGGCCTGATTCGCGCGCAAAGCCGGGCGGAAGGATAACAAAAATGAAGCTCAGCGTTTTTGGGCTCGGCTATGTAGGCACGGTTTCCGCAGCCTGCTTCGCCATGCGAGGCCACCGGGTCATCGGGGTTGACAGCAACCCGGCCAAAACCGGGCTGATCAACCAACGCCAGGCACCGATCGTCGAGAAAGATGTGGGCGGCATTGTCGCCCGCGCCGCCGAAACGGGCACGCTGCGCGCGACGACGGATGCGCGGGAAGCCGTACTGGACAGTGATATCTCCATCATTTGCGTGGGAACTCCGGCACTTTCATCCGGACGGCTCGATACGCGCGCTGTCGAAAAAGTTTCACACGAGATCGGCGCAGCCATTGCGCAAAAATCCACGCCGCACACGGTTGTCGTCCGCTCAACCATGCTTCCGGGAACTTTTCGCGGCCTCGTGCTCCCCGCGCTCGCATCTTCATCGGGCAAGCGCGCCGGGGAGGGGTTCACGGTAGCCGTCAATCCCGAGTTCCTGCGTGAAGGTTCCGCGGTGTCGGACTTCCTGCATCCGGAAAAGACCGTCATCGGCTGCGATGATGAGGACACGGGCGATGTGGTGGCCTCATTATATGAGGGTCTGCCGGGCGAATTCGTGCGCACCACGCCGGAACTCGCGCAATTCACCAAATATGTCGACAATTCCTGGCACGCCGTGAAGGTGAGTTTCGCCAACGAAATCGGCAATCTCTGCAAGGCGCTCGGAATCGACAGCCATGCGGCCATGCGCATGATGACGATGGACACGAAACTCAATATCTCGCCGGCCTATCTCAAACCGGGCTTTGCGTTTGGCGGCTCCTGCCTGCCGAAGGACACGCGCGCGCTCACCTACTTCGCGCGCACCCTCGACCTCAACGTGCCGCTCCTCCAATCCATCATTCCGAGCAATGCGCATCAGATCGACCGGGCCTGCGACTGGGTGCTTTCTTACGGCAAGAAACGCATTGCGCTGCTCGGCTGTTCGTTCAAGGCCGATACCGACGACATGCGCGAGAGTCCGTTCATCCTTCTGACGGAGCGTCTGCTCGGCAAGGGCTGCTCGATCCGGATCTACGACAAGAACGTCAACGTCTCGATGCTGATGGGCGCCAACCGCGACTACGTGACCGATGTCATTCCGCATATTGCGAGCCTCTTCGTGGATTCGATGGAAGACGCAGTGAGAGATGCCGACGTCGTGCTGATGACGGCATTTTCGCCGGATTATCTCGATGCGCCCGAACTCATGGAGCCGGAACAGATCCTGCTCGACTTCGCCTATGTGCCGCAGATGCGGGAACATGCCGGCTATGACGGCGTGAACTGGTAACGACCGGATTTAGACGGTGTGCGTTTCTTTGTTATCGCCCGGCTCGTCCGGGCGTTTCGACTCGACTTTGATCGAGGAGAAAAATGGATCGGTCGCGTAACATGCCGCGCGTTCTGATTATCGTCGAAAACCTGCCCGTGCCTTTCGACCGGCGCGTCTGGTCGGAAGCGACGACATTGCGCGCGGCCGGTTACGATGTGTCGGTTATTTGTCCCAAGGGACGCGACGCCCAGAAATCATTCGAGGTCATCGACGGCATCCATGTCTGGCGCCATAAGCTGCCCTTCGAGGCGCGCGGTGCAGCCGGCTATCTACTCGAGTATTCCAGCGCGCTGTTCTGGGAATTCGTGCTCAGCGTGCGCGTGTGGATCGCGCGCGGTTTCGATGTCATTCAGGCCTGCAACCCGCCCGACCTTATCTTTCTGGTCGCGGGTTTCTGGAAAATCTTTTTCGGCGTGCGATTCATCTTCGACCAGCACGATATCGGACCCGAACTTTACGAAGCGAAATTCGGCCGCCGCGATGTCTTCTGGAAACTGCTGTGCTGGTTCGAGCGCCGCAGCTTCGCGTTGTCGGATGTCTCGATCGCGACCAACAATTCCTATCGCGAGATCGCTGTCGGTCGCGGCCGCATGGCGCCGGAGAAAGTTTTCGTGGTGCGGTCGGGCCCTAATCTTTCGCGGGTGCGCGAAGTTCCGCCCGACGCGAAATGGAAGAACGGCCGCGCCTTTCTTGTAGGTTATGTCGGTGTCATCGGCGCACAGGAGGGACTGGATCTCCTGCTGGACTCGGTCGCGCATATCGTTCAGGCGCGCGGGCGGTCCGATGTGCAGTTCGTCGTGATGGGTGGCGGGCCGGAACTCGATACAATCCGCGAGATTTCACGCGCGGGCGGCCTCGACGATTTCGTGACCTTCACCGGTCGGATCGACGATGCAACTTTGTTCACGGCACTTTCGACGGCGGATATCTGCGTCAATCCGGATCGTCCCAACGTCATGAACGACAAATCCACCATGAACAAGATCATGGAATATATGGCGCTCGGCAAACCCATCGTGCAGTTCGACCTGACCGAAGGCCGTTTCTCCGCGCAGGAAGCGTCGCTTTACGCGCGCAACACGGACACTGCAGATTTCGGCGATCGCATTCTGGAACTTTTGGACGATCCTGCGCGCCGCGCCACGATGGCCGCGTTCGGTCGCGCACGCGTTCGCGATGCGCTGGCATGGCCGCATGAAGCACCGAAACTTGTTGCCGCCTATGCTGCAGCGCTCGGCAACAATTCGATTGCGCCGTCCTCATCACCGGCGATTGGCGCCACGGATGGCGCACCCGTTGCGTGACGCCGCGATGAAACCGTTCGCATCCGAGGCTACGTCCAACGATCCAGATGTCATGTCTCCGGCGGATCGCGGGCAAAAATCGGATTCGCATGCAAGGAACGAAGCGATCGACGCCTTCCGCGGCATCGCGATCATCTCGGTCCTGCTATTCCATTATCTGGTGCGCTGGGCGCCGCCCTGGAACGCGACCAACATCTATGGCTATCGCGCGACATATCCCGCGGTGCTGGGCCTTGGCGGTCTCGGCGTGCATCTGTTCTTCGTCATCTCCGGCTTGGTGATCACCATGACGGTGCTGCGTTCCCGGAACGCGATCGAGTTCGCCGCAAAGCGCTTCGCGCGTCTCTATCCCGCCTATTTGTTCGGCCTGATCGTGACGTTGATCGTCACCACGCTCTCCACGATTCCGGCGTTTCGGGTTGGTTTGTGGGACGCGCTCGCAAATCTCACCATGCTGCCGTCAGATCTGCATCGCAAACCGGTCGATGGCGCCTATTGGTCTCTCGCGGTCGAGATCAAATTCTATCTTCTCGTGGCGGCGGCCTATCTGTTTCTTCAGCGGCAGTTCTGGATCGGTATCCTGGCCGCAGCAGCCGTCGGCCTCGCCCTGTTCGAGGGCGGGCATTCCGAATCTCTTCTGCTGGTAACCTACGCGCCGTTCTTCCTGTTCGGCATGGCGATATGGTTCTGGATGTTCGAGCGAATGACCATGCCCGCGCTCGTTCTCACTTCGGCGGCGCTTCTGCTCTACGGAGCCTTCCATCGCGCCTATGAGATTCCGCACGTCGCCGCCTATTTGCCGCATCTCTACATCTTCATTTCGGTAGCCGCCTTCGTCGCCTTCCTCGCATCGGGCGACCATTTCAGCTTTGGGCCGCTCTCCGCGATCGGGCGCGTTTCCTATTCGCTCTACCTGATTCATCAATATGTGGGCGTTATCCTCATAGCGAATTTCGTGGCGATGGGTTTCGGAGATGGCCTGGCCTGTGCCTGCACCTGCGCGATTTGCCTGGGGATCGCAGCGCTGATGTTCCGCTATGTCGAACAGCCGGGACAGCAATTCGTCATGCGGCTCTACCGGCAGATTGCGCCTACGGAAAGACCGCGCGTCCCGAACGGCACGGGCGCCCACGACCCGATGGTCTATGGCACTCTCACATCCGGTTTTGAATCGCGGCTGACCCGGCCGCAAACCGGCGAGCGGTGACACGATGGCCAGAGCCGCGCTGACCGACATATCGAAACTGCTTTCGGGCAATCTGATCGCGAAGATGTTCGGCGTGGCCGCGCTGATGCTCTTCGCGCGCATCTTGACGAAAACGCAGCTCGCCATTTTTCCCGCCTATCTCATGCTGATCGGCATCTCCACCCTGTTCTTCAGCTTCGGGATATTTCAGACCTTTGTGCGGAAACTGCCCTCGCTCATCCGCGAGAACGAGGCCGAAGCCCGCAGCCTTGTGATGACGGGCACGGCCATCATCATGGCGGGCATGCTGCTGGTTGCTTTTTGCGCGCTGTGCTGGAGTCCGGCGATTGCGTCGCTGATATTCCACTCCGCGGACGAAGCCTGGGCCATTCGCATCATGGTCATCGGTTTCATCGGTGCGGCGCTCGGCAAGGTGGCCGAAAATATCATGTGGGGCCGAGGCCAGTTCGCCGCCACCTCCGTGATTCAAATTCTCGATTCCGTGATGCGGCCCCCTATCACCATCGTCATGTATTACTGGTTCGGCCTGGAAGGAATTGTGTGGGGTCTTGCCATTGCGCAGATAGCCAACGCGCTTTGCGGACTCTATTGCGTTCGCGACATTTTCCTCGGACCGCTGCCGAAGCTTTATCCGCCGCGCAAGCTGATCGCGGAATCACTTCCGTTCTATATCGACGGCTATCTCTGGTATCTGAAGGGCGACGGCGACACGCTGTTGGTCAGCCTCCTTCTCGGACCGGCAATGCTCGCCGAATATTACGTCGCAAAGACGCTCTACACCAATGTGATGCTGGTGCTGACCTCGCTCGACAAGGTGGCGCTGGAGCGGCTCGCGCGCTATGCAAGCCTTCCAGAATTGTTTCTCGAGAAAGCGCGCGAGCTCCAAGTGCACATCTCGCGCACCATGGTGCCGCTCACGCTTCTCGCCATCTCCGTCACGCCCTATGCCATGACAGTGCTGGCGGGTTCGCGATATGCCGGCACCAAATGGCCGGCCATCGGATTGCTTGTCGCGGCGCTCGTGCAATTTCTCGTAATCACAACAGACCGGGCGGTGTTTGTTGCGCTCTCAGGTTTCTGGCGCCTTGCGAAAACCGCTATCGAAGCGGCCTTTGCCCTGAGTTCGGCTCTTTTGCTTGTTCCCTTTCTCGGAGTGATGGGAATTGTCGCTGCCCGCATAGTAGGGCCGGCAATCGGAGGCGTTTTCGGGCTGGTGCTTTTGAAACGGAAACTTCGTCTTTCGCTGCCATTCGGCGGAGCGATTTCAACCCTCCTGGCGGCTAGCCCAGGGACTATTCTCATTTTGCTTTTCGCGCCGCCGTTACACGGCGCGGCTACAGCCTTCGTCGGCATGATTGCCGGCGCGCTCATCTGGATGGGCGGATTTGCCCTCGCGACCTACGCGTTGGACCGCAGCACATTCCGGAACTGGATGAGCATGCTTCGCTCTCGGCGAGATGCATGGGGCCTCGCGCCGGTGCGCTAACGGGTAGCCCGCTTCACAAACACATACTCGTCGCAGCCGGAGCCGAGCAGCCCGTGCCGGACGCCCGGCAAAATGAATGAGCGCTGCTCCACGAAACCCAATTGCCGCATGAAATCGCGAAGCTTCTCGGGCGATATCGATTCATAGGGATATCCGCCAAGCCAGTCATGCACGTCGGTGTAAAAGTTCATGCCTCGGCGCTGCATGTAGTTCTGAACGTGTTCCCGAAGACTGAAAAAGCGCCCGCGCCGCGCCCCTCGCGCAGACTGCAACAACCAGAACAGGCTTACATAAAGCTTTTGCAGGGCGCGTTGCATCCAACCGGGAGCACGACTGTAAAGACGCTTTTCCCAACGCCACAAGCCGCAGAGCGCCGTTTGCCCGTAAAGCGCCACGCAGAAAACGCCATCGTCTTTCACCAAACCTGCAGCGGCGCGGATCGCATCGAGCATTGCGCCGGTGTGGTGAAGGACACCCCAGGAATACACGATATCGAAGCGGCCGAAGCTCGCCGGTTCCAGATTGAATATGCTGGCCAAACGGGCGCACCAGGGTGCATTGGCGGCAAAACGTTCGAGCATGCCCTTCGTCGTCGCTACCGATTCGGGATCGATATCGATGGCCGTCACCGTGGCGCCCAATTGCAACGCGGCGAGAGAATGAATTCCGGAACCGCTTCCGATATCCAGAAACGTCAACCCGGAAAGGTTTTCTTTACCGATCAACCTCGCAAGATCGCGCCGCGCCTGGTCGATACGGTCGCGATCCACATTGTGAGCAAATTCGGCCCAGTTTTCACCGAACCGGAAATGGCTTTCGACATGCGTAAGCGCCGCCATGCGCCGTCAACTCCCTCGGAGCATCATCGCAGCATCTTCGATTCGGAGTGCAAAACAAACGGTTACGTAACGCGAATCATGACATAACCCGGCTGTACCGTGGCGATCGGCCCTGTGGATGTGCGGCATTGCCGGTGAGGTAAGGTTCGACGGCGGCGTGTCGGCTCCTCCATTGGAGGCCATGTCACGCGCCATCCGCCATCGTGGTCCCGACGACGACGGATTATGGATCGAACAACGCCAGCGCTGCGGATTCGGTTTTCGCAGGCTCAGCATCATCGATCTCAGCCCGCTCGGCCATCAACCCATGATCGATCCGGACACGGGCAATGTCATCGTGTTCAACGGGGAAATCTACAATTTCCAGGAACTCAGGCGCGAGTGCGAGCAGGCCGGAACTATCTTTCGCTCGCGCAGCGATACGGAAGTCATTCTGGTACTGTATCGCCGCTTCGGGCCGGACTGCGTGCGGCGCTTGCGCGGGATGTTCGCCATCGCGATCTGGGATGCACGTAAATCGGAACTTTTTCTGACGCGAGACCGCTTCGGCAAAAAGCCGCTCAACTACGCACTGACGACAAACGGTTTGGTGTTCTGCTCGGAAATCGAGCCACTGTCCCGGCATCCCGCGGTGTCACGCGAACAGGATATGGAAGCGTTGGAGCTGTATTTACAGCTTCTGTACGTTCCGGCTCCCCGAACGATCTACAAGAGCATCAGGAAGCTTCCGCCCGCGCATTGGGCGATCTTTTCGCGAGCCGGCCTGCGCTGCACCCAATATTGGGATCTCGACTACACACAAAAAATAAGGATAGGCGAAAACGAAGCGCTCGAAGCCTTCAAAGAGAAATTCACCGAAGCCGTGCGTCTACGCATGATTTCCGATGTGCCGCTGGGAGCGCTGTTAAGCGGAGGCGTGGATTCCAGCGCCGTCGTAGCAGCTATGGCAAAATTATCGCCGGTCCCCATCAAGACGTTCAGTGTCGGCTTCGAGGAAGAACGATTCAACGAGTTGCCTTACGCCGAAGAGGTCGCCCGGCGTTGCGGCACCGAACATCATGCGCAGATCGTCACGGAAGATGTTGAAACGATATTGCCCGCTATAGTCCGGCACTATGGCGAACCTTATGGCGATTCCTCGGCCATACCTTCCTTCCTTGTCAGCAGAACGGCGCGCGCAAATGTTACGGTCGCGCTGAATGGAGATGGTGGCGACGAACTTCTCGGCGGCTATCCCCGCTATCGCCTGTCGGCGATGAACCTGATGTCGAGCCGTCTCTTCGGTTCGTTGGTTCCCGCAGAACGATTGCTCGGGGTCGGCGTGGATTCCGCCGGTGACGATGGTTTCATCGCGCGGGCATCCGGCCGCTTCACGCGCGAATTTCTCCGTCCGGAATTCGCATCGCTGATACATTATCGCGGACAATGGCACGATGCCGCACGCAGCGAGCTCCTGGGTGGACGGGGCAACAAACAACTCGTTCCGCACTGGCGCCGCCAATGGCTGATGCGCGCACTCGAACATGCGCGCGATCCTTTCGACCGCATGCTCTATTTCGACAATCACACATACCTGCCGGACGATCTTCTGGTGAAAATGGACATCGCTTCGATGCACTGCAGCCTCGAAGCGCGTTCGCCGTTGCTTGATCATGAGCTGGCCGAGTTCTGTGCGCGCCTGCCGCTCAATTTGAAACTCCGGAACGGAACGGGGAAATACCTGCTGAAGCGGTTAGCGGCGAAGTCCTTTGGAACGGAATTCGTCAACCGGCCGAAAAAAGGCTTCGCGATACCGCTCGGAAAATGGCTCCGCGGAAAACTGCGCCCGCAACTCGAAGACATTCTGTCCGATGCGGCTCTGATGGAGCCGTTCGATGGCGCGACGGTGAGGGGGATGACAACGGAATTCTTTTCCGATCGCTCCGGCGCCGATCATACGTCGCGATTATGGGCGCTATTCATGTACGGGCAGTGGCGCAAAATGTCGGCCGAAAGTGTCGCGTCAAACGAGAGTTCGGCACATGCGCCCGCTCCTGCCCTGCGCGCCGCAGCGGTGCTGTAGTGAAAAGCGGATACATCGGTCGCGCCTTGATTGCCGTTGAGTGTTGCAGCTCATGGTAAGTCTTTCGGCTTCCCTCCGCGCGGTGCCGGCAGAGCATCCATTATATTTGTCCGACACACGCGCAAGTTTTGATCGCGTCCCCAGCCTCGATGGCTTGCGGGCGATCAGCATCCTGATTGTGCTGCTGTCCCATTTCGTCAGCTCCCGCATCTTTCCCGGCGGATTTGGTGTGCTGGTGTTTTTCGTGGTGAGCGGCTTCCTCATCACGCGCCTCTTATACGCCGAGGCAAATAGTACCGGACGGATCCGCCTTGGAAACTTCTATTTGCGCCGCTTTTTTCGACTCTATCCGGTGGTCACGGTCTACGCGGCCTGCGTCGTGCTTTTCTGCATGTTCACGCATGTGCGCATAGACTGGTACGAACCGCTTTCCGCGCTCTTTTACTTTGCGAACTACCTGTATGCGCTGGACCCGGCCGTCACGCGGGTCGGTGCAGGCGCCATGCCTTTCTCGATCTTCTGGTCGCTTTCAGTCGAAGAACATTTCTACTTTATCTTTCCCGTGCTTTTTTTGATACTGCGGCGGCGCCCCCGCACCCTTATCACAACACTCATCCTTGTCTGCGCGCTTTGCCTGGCACTCCGCATTCTGCTTGCAGCAGCGTATCCGCAATGGCTCGACACCAAAATCTTCTACTACACGGACCTACGGCTGGACTCGATCGTGTTCGGCGTCCTGCTTGCCGCTGTCTGCGAGACACGCCAAGGAAGAAATCTCGTAACGCTTCTGGGCCATCCCTTGGCCGTCGCAGGCGCAGCCCTTGCGATTATCCTGAGCCTGATCATTCGTGATCCGTGGTTTCGCGAGACGTTGCGTTACTCACTGCAGGCCGGTGCCGTAGTGGTGATCCTGGCGGCGCTGGTGTTTTCCGACCGCTACAGGGCAGTCCAGACAATTCTCAATTTCTCCTTTGTCAGCTGGATCGGGCTGTTGAGCTATTCGCTCTATGTCTGGCATCCGCTGCTACCCATCATCCTCTATCGCGCCGTGCCCGGCTTTCCTCACAAGCTCGAAGCCCCCATTTGTCTCGTAGCCTCGCTGGCCGTCGCGGCGATTTCCTATTATGGGCTCGAAAAGCCCGCCGGGGCGCTCCGGCACAAATTCGGATCGCGAACAGCGGGCACACAGGAATTCGGTAAACTCCGGACCACGACGGGGGAAAAACAGGCGTGAACCGGCTAGAATTTTCGGATCGAATCGTTTCCGTGCGGAGAAGTAACCGTGGCGGTCGCTGACGGATCATCGGCCACAACACTATCGCGGCCAAGACGGGCCAGTCCGGCCGTCGAAACCTCGCTGTTGCTGCCGCTGTTGATTGTCACCATGCCGTTGATCGCCTCGCCGCCAATGGCTGCGCGGCTTTTCGATGTTTCCGGCCTCAAACTACCCAATGTCCTGGCGGTCCTGTCCTTTTTCGCTTTCATGAACAATGGACTGACCTGGAAGGTCACCGACCGCCTGCAAAAAGGCGCATTGATCGCCTTCGGCGGCTACATCACCCTCTTCACGGTCAATTTTCTCCGCTCTCTGCCAAATGTTGAGAGGTTCCACGGACTGCTGCCGGAGTCGTTTCAGGCGGGCCAGATGGAATATTGGCAGTCCTACTATGTGCTGCCGATGCTTCTGGCGTTTTCTTTCTTCTACATTCTTCAGCGCATGTGCAGCCGCGACGGCTTGCAGGCCACGATCAGCGCCATATCCCTCGGATTATTCATTCTCTCCTGCACGATCATCATACTGATGATGAGCCATCCGGCAGTCATCATGGATACGGACCCCATGCGCGGCGCCGTGAATGCGCTCGTAGAGAGTTCCCTCGGCATGCATTATAACGGCGTGAGCACAATCTACATCATAACGACTCCGCTGCTACTTTACATGGCGCTCAAACGCGGCTCGTTCTGGGTCCTCAATCTTCTCCTGGCGCTCGGGGCCGTGCTGCTCCTGAAATCCCGTACGGGAATCTTTACCTGTGCTGCGATGGGTGTGCTTACGCTTATTGTTCTCGGTCAGACGAAGACGCTCTTTGCGCTGGCGCCGCTTATTGCCGGCGTGGCCATTGCCGTCATGGGGAAAGTGTTGATCGGGCTTCTTTCCATTGGAATAACCCAATCGGGCATTTCAACATATGCATTGCTGTCCGGCCGCGAACAGGCGATCTGGTTGCCTCTGATTGCGGAATGGACCACGGATCCCTACCGCTTCTGGATGGGGGCGGGCCTGTTCGGCGTGCTGTCCAGCAATTTCCTTTTCTCCGCACGTTCGATATTTGGAGCGGGCGAAGCGCATAATTTCTATCTGGAATTTTTCCTCGACAACGGAATCGTGGTCTTCTCGCTGTTCATGTGCGTGCTGGTCTGGTGGCTGACATGGAGCTACAAGCTCGGGCGCCAGTTGCGCACGGAACTTTACTGGGTATTCTTTCTCTGCGTGGCCTCATTCCTGATCTCTGGATTTACCGGCCGACGTTACTTTCCCGAACCGGAAAATCTGCTGATGTTTCCGATCCTCGCGGCATTCATCAACGTAGCGCGGCTCAGGCTGCGGTCGCTGGAACATGGACAGCCACCCCACACTGCGCCGAAAGCGTCGCCCGCGCAGGCCGCGCCGACGGCGGAAGCACACGCCTGACCGGCGCCGATGAGATTGCTCTTCATCGATTTCACGCTCCCTTATCTCTTGCGCGATAGCGAATTTCCCGTCGGCGGCTGGGCGGTGCAGCTCAGGCAATGGCTCCTAGGACTCACAGCTCTCGGCCATCAAAGCGGCGTCATCACCTGGAAAGGCGCGAATGCATTTACCGGCCCGCAATCGGTCTGCGAGCTGTTGGAAAGCCACGACCCGAAAGCCGGAATCCGCATTCTCAAATATGGCTATTCGCATATTCCTTCGATGTATGGGGCCGCGCGCGCCTGGCGCCCCGATGTAATCATTCAATCGACGCGCGCGATCGAGACGGGTATTGCGGCCTTCATTGCGCGGCGGCTCGGTGTTCCATTTGTCTTCCGAGTCGCCAGCGACGCCGATGTCGATGCGCGGTCACGTATCGGGATGCCCGGCTATGCACGCCTCGCCTATGCCTATGGCCTACGCAACGCCGATCTCATCATCTGCCAGAATTCCTATCAATCGGAGCAGGTGCGCCGCAGCCATCCTTCCGCGCGGCTGCATGTCCAGCCCAACATATTTCAACTGCCGCCCGACGGTTCGGAACCGCGCCCACGCGCCACCAGAAATTACGTGGCGTGGCTCGGCGTATTCCGGAAGCCGAAGAATGTGCCGCTCCTGTTCGAAGTCGCGAAAGCTTCGCCGGATATCCCATTCCATGTCGCGGGAATGCCCGCTGCGGACATGGATGCCGAAACGGCGAGCGGCCTCGAGAGTTTGCGCGGGCTGCCCAATGTCCGTTTCGTCGGCTATTTGAACCGCGCGGATGTGGCGGAGTTTCTTTCCGGCGCCATCGCGCTTCTTTGCACCTCCCATTATGAGGGCTTTTCCAACACGTTTCTGGAAGCGTTTGCGGCGGGCACGCCCGTCATCACCCGCCAGGGCGTCGACCCCGATTCCATCATCGCCAATAACGGGCTTGGACGCGTGGCGGAAATCGATGATCGCCTCCCCGGCTGCATCCGCGAAATCCATGACATGGTGCCGGCGGATTATGAGGCGTTGGCACGGAAGTGCCGCGATTACGTTGCGCAGCACCACGCGCCGGAAGCCATCATGCGATCATTCGTCGAGGCTGTGCGGCCGCTGACGCGCGCGGCCGGAAGCGCCTGACGATGCGCGTGCTCCATGTCATCGATTCGCTGGTGGGAGGCGGCAAGGAGCGCCAATTCGTGGAGCTGCTCAAAGGTCTGAAGCGCGAGCCGGACATTGCCTGCCACGCGGTGGTGATGTCGGACGTGATCGAATATGAGGAGTTTCATCGGCTCGGCGTGCCCGCCACGGTGCTACCGCGCAGCAAACGCTACGATTTGTCCATCTTTTCGCGGTTGCATGCGGTCATGCGCGCCTTCCGCCCCGATATCGTTCAATCCTGGAACAGCATGTGCTCCGTTTATGCGGCGCCACTGGCCAGACTGGGCGGCGCCAGATTTATCGACGGGTTCGTGCGTGCGGCGGCGGCCAATCGTGATCTTCGCGATCCGGATTATTTCCGCTCCCGTTTCACGCTGCCGCTGACCGACATTGTTGTGGCCAATTCCCGCGCGGGCCTTTCGGCCTATGCCATACCGGCGCACAAAGGCGTGTGCATCTATAACGGCTTCGATCCCGCGCGCATCGGCCAGCTCATCGCGCCGGAACAGATGCGCCAGTCCCTCGGAATCGACACGCCGCATATTGTGGGCATGGTGGCGTCGTTTTCCCGCTTCAAAGACTACGACACCTATTTCGAAGCGGCGCAGAAGCTTTGCACGGCGCGAAGCGATGTGACCTTCGTCGCCATCGGCGCGGGCCCACAGTTCGCAGATTATGAAGCGAGATTTCCGGCGGACCGCTTCCCTCGCATCCGGCTCCTGGGGCGCCGCACGGATGTGGAAAGCATCGTCAATATTTTATCCGCCGGCGTTCTCACCTCGAATGTCGAGACGCATGGCGAAGGCATTTCCAACGCCATCATGGAATATATGGCGCTGGGCAAACCCGTGGTGGCCACCGATTGCGGCGGGAATAATGAACTGATCGTCGAAGGGGAAACGGGCTATCTCATTGCGGGCCGCGACATGGAAGCTCTGTGCAGCCGGCTGGCAAACCTGCTCGACGATGCGACACTCGCGGGCCGGATGGGAGAAGCGGGGCGGCGCCGGATCGAAGAGACATTCGGCCTTGAGCGCATGACCGCCTCCTATGCCGCGCTGTATCGCAACCTGACTGCTGCAGATCGGGCGCCGATGCGCGCCGGCATCGCGGCGGGTAAAATATCCCGCAACTGATTCGGAGGGCGGCAAGGTCGGATCATGTGCGGTTTTATCGTCGGTTATTCCAAAAGCTCCGGCCCGATCGAGCCGGCCGCGCTCGACGCGATGGACCGCGCCATCGCCCATCGCGGTCCCGATGAATATGGCGTGCGGAATATCGGTCCGGTCGCCATCCGCCATCGCCGGCTTTCGATCATTGACCTGTCCGGCGGCAAACAACCCATGGCGAGCGCCGATGGCAGCCTGTGGCTCGCGCATAATGGCGAGATTTATAATTACCTCGAATTGCGGCGCGAGCTTGAAACACTCGGCCATATATTCCGCGAGCATTCCGATACGGAAGTGCTCCTGGCGGCCTGGCGTCAATGGGGTGCGGACTGTCTCGACCGGCTCGACGGCATGTTTGCGCTCACCGTTTACGACGCGCGCCGCGGCGTTCTCACAGCGGCGCGGGACCGTTTCGGCGAGAAGCCGCTTTATTATATCGAAACGCCGAAGGCCTTATGGCTCGCGTCCGAGCTGAAAGCGCTCAAGGCCGGCGGCGCTGTGGGACGCGAGATCGATCCGCTGGCGCTCTATTCCTATTTCACGCTTGGCTATGTCGCGGGCGAACGCTCCATCTATTCCGGCGTGCGCCGCCTGGCTCCCGGCCAGCTCCTGACATTCTCGCGCGACGATGGCTTGCAAACGCGCAAATGGTGGAGCCCGCCCGTGCCGGCGGAAGAACTCGGCGATGTCGAAGATGTAACGAAGCGATCGCTGTCCATTCTGCGCGAGTCCGTAAAGCTCAAAATGATAGCCGATGTGCCGCTCGGCTTTTTCCTTTCCGGCGGCGTCGATTCCAGCGCCATCGTTGCGCTCGCCGCCGAACAGGCTTCGGTCGGACTTGAGACCTTTTCCATCGGGTTCGACGATCCTGCGCTGGATGAGCGGCCTTATGCGCGCTTCGTCGCCGAGCGTTTCGGCACGCGCCATCACGAATTCGTCGTAACGCCCCAAAATCTCGACATGCTCGACGCCATCGCCTGGCATGCCGACGAGCCTTTCGCAGATCAGGCCGCGCTGCCGACCTGGTTTCTGTCGGAGATGACACGCCGGCATGTAACAGTGGCGCTTTCGGGCGATGGTGGCGATGAGATTTTCGCGGGCTATGATGTGTATCGCAGTCATGGCCTGAGCGAGCGCGTGCGCGCCCTGCCATCGCCCCTCCGTCATCTCGCCGCAGCGGGCTTGCGCGCGAGCGCGCCACTGGGCGATGGACGGCGAAGACTGAAACTCGCACGCAATATCGAGGATGCGGGCTTGCCGGCTGCAGAACGCTTCATCGCCAAGCAGCAGACGGTGTTCCGGCGCGATTTTCTGTGCGGCATAGCGCCGGCGCTTGTAGCAGCGGCCGGTGCGGATGCCGACCGCAAATTGTTTGCTCCGCTTTTTGCCGATGTCGCAGACCCGCTCGGCGCCATCGCGCTCTGGCAACAAACCGTGAGCCTGCCCGACGATATGCTGCACAAAGTCGATCGCATGAGCATGGCGCATTCGCTGGAGGTGCGTGCGCCGTTCCTCGATCACCGGCTGGTGGAATTGCTGAACCGCACAAAGTTCTCCACGAAACTTCCGGGCGGCAAGCAGAAATATATTCTTCGCAAAGCCATCGCTCCCTATTTCCCGGAGGATTTTCTCGCACGGCGCAAACAGGGCTTCGTCGTGCCGCTCCAGCGCTGGTTCCGGGGCGATCTCGCCGGACATGTGCGGAGCCGGATTTCATCGCCGCGATCGGCGAGCGCGCGGATCATCGCAAAGCCCGCCATCGAACAGATACTTGCAGAGCATGAGCGCGGCACGCGCGCCTGGGACGGGGCGCTGTGGGCGCTTCTGATGTTCGAACATTGGTGCAGCCAGAACGGCCTCGACGCCAATTCTCTCGCCGATGCGGCGTAAGCCGCGAGTGATGCTCGTCGGTCCGTGGAAATGGACCACGGGCGGCGTCACCACCTTCATGAACAATGTGGCGAATTCATCGCTCGCCGCGGAATATGAGATCGTCCGCTTCAACATCGCGCGGCCGCCCAAGCGCAATGTGACCGACAATTACGGCTATGGCGCGATCTTCAAAGGCGGAGTTGGCCGGCTGTTGGCCGGTGCTTTGATCACGCTTTGGCATATTGCGATCTTTCCTCTGGTGCTTCTCGTGAAGCGGCCGGATGTCGTGCAGATCCAATCTTCCGATTTCCAGGTGTTCTGGGAATGCTCGCTCTACGTACGTATCGCTCGCAGCTTTCGCATACCGGTGTTGATGCGGCTCGGCGGCGCCTTCGATCATTTTTATTCGGTCTCCTCCGCGCGCGCGCGCGCCGCGATCCGCCGCGTGTTGCTCTGGCCGGACCGTCTCATCGTGCAATCGCAATATTGGCGGCAAACGGTTGAAACACTCGGGCGCACGGAAGACATCGTAGTGCTGCCGAATTCCGTGCCCGACTCGCTTGTTGCGGCCGAACGGATGGATACCGGCGCGCTGCCTGTTTGTTTCTTTGCTGCGGGCTCCGAAGCCGTGCGCAAAGGCTTCGACGATATCATGGAAGCGATGCGCCTGCTGCGTGCCGGCGGAACGATCGCCGCTTTACACATCGCGGCCGCGAGTCCCGAACTCGACCAGAAACTGTCGAAAGCCGGGCTGGGAGAGTCTGCCACATCCGAAGGTTTTCTCAGCCATACACAGCTTCTCGATGCGATGCGCCGGGCGCAGATATTTCTTTTGCCTTCGCGGGCGGAGGGTTTTCCAAATGCGCTTGTCGAAGCCATGGCGCTGGGTCTAGCCCCGATCGTCACGCCGGTCGGCGCCATCCCGGAAATCATCGAAGGCACGGGCGCACCAATTGTGCCGGCGAAAGATACGGCCGCACT
The DNA here is from genome assembly GCA_036502865.1 of Rhizomicrobium sp. Lineage (GTDB taxonomy): Bacteria > Pseudomonadota > Alphaproteobacteria > Micropepsales > Micropepsaceae > Rhizomicrobium. Next base: position 22,793 of record DASXXW010000097.1, on the reverse strand, counting down.
TGCCCAGGCCGTCGCGCAACTTGTTTCCGACGCAGCGCTTCGCGTTCGAATCGGAAATGCGTCCCGCGATGCGGTGAAATCGCGTTATGTACACAGCGCCGTCATGCCGATCCTCGGCGCAGCCTGGAAGTCGGCGGCCCAACGCTGATCAGAACTGGAAATAGATAAAGGGCGACGTTTCCAGCGGAGCAAACATCACGAGCAATGTGACCAGCGACGCGACTTCCGTCGCATATACCCAATATTCATCCACACAGTGCCGGAGGTTAAGCCGTAAATTATTCAGATAGGCAATGTGCCAAAGCACGAATCCCGCAAGCGTGAAGAGCGTCGGCGTGTGATACCAGCGCACGCCATCGGCAAGAGTGAACATACGCTGCAGCAGAAGCAGAGTCGTATCGAAATGCACCGCCCGGAACGGGATCCAGGCCAGTGTCACGAACAGGAATGTGAGCGTCCAGCAGACCGGCCAGCGGAACATTCGCCAGAGGGCAAAGCGGCCAAGAATGGGGGCGGGCCAAAGCTTCCAGACATGATTCCAGACGATCGCGGTACCATGCAGGAAACCCCACACTACGAAATTCCAGCTCGCGCCATGCCACAGTCCGCCGAGTACCATTGTAACAAACACATTGGCCTGCGTGCGAAGGAAGCCGCTGCGATTGCCTCCGAGCGAAATGTAGAGATAGTCGCGCAGGAAGAATGACAGCGTGATATGCCACCGCCGCCAGAACTCCACGATCGAGGCGGAGATATAGGGCATACGGAAATTCTCGGGCAGTTCGAATCCCAGGATCCGCGCGAGGCCTATAGCCATCAGCGTGTAGCCGGAAAAATCTCCGAAAATCTGCATGGCGTAAGCCACGGCGGCGAGCCATTCCGTTGCGCCGGAATAGAGCGCCGGGTGGGCGTAGACCTGATCCACAAAGGGGCTGACCTGATCGGCGAGCAGCAATTTCTGCACGGCGCCGGCGAGGACAAGCCGGATGCCGGCGACAAATCCGGCCCGCGTCAAAGCGATGGGGCGCAGAAGCTGCGGCAGAAATTGCGATGCCCTGACAATCGGACCGGCAACGAGTTGCGGGAAGAACGCGATATAAAGCGCATAGTCGCGAAGGCTGCGCGCCGGCGCGACCTGCCCTCGATAAACATCGACGTAATAACTGATCGAATGGAATGTGTAGAAGGAGATGCCGACCGGCAGCACAATGTCGTGCAGGAACGCCGGCATTCGCCAGCCAAAGACGGCCGAAACATTATCGGCGAAGAAACCGGTATATTTGAAGATCGCCAGCGCCAACAGCGACAGCGTCACGCCAATTGCAACACCCCGTTTCTTCCTGCGCGGCGTCGGAGCCGCGGAGATGTAAAGACCGAGCAGCCATGACCATCCGGTCACGGCCCAGATCAACAACAAATACCAGGGGTTCCAATATCCGTAGAAGAAAAAGCTTGCCAGCAGGAGGATCCAGCGCCGGGCAATGTCGTTGCGGATCGCGAAAAGCAGCACATAGAGAAGTGAGAAAAAGATGACGAATGGCAGCGAGGTGAAGATCATCTTGCGACCTTCAAACCAAGCGCATCGATCTGGTTTTCAAGACCATGCGCGAGTGCAGCATGTCCGTCGGCATTGAGATGGCCGTGTCCCGGCTGGCTGAAGGCGAAACCGCGCGGCGGCTGTCCCGTCTGCCGATACAGAGTTTCGAGTACTGGGGCCGCATCGAAATAACCGGCGCCCACCGCATTCGCTGCCCGTTCGACATCGCGTTGGAATTTTCCCCCATCCGGGATCTCGCTTTTACCCGCAGGCTCGAAATCGGTGTCGGGTACGGCGGCAATGATGAGTTTGTAATGACTGGCAATGTTGCGGAAGATGCAGGCAAGAAGCGGTTCGAAATCGCCATCCGTGTACCGCTCTCCCGGTGGAGACGATTCAGCGAATACGGCGGGTCGCGAGCGCCATTGTCGAATGCCGGCGAGGAATTGACGCACCGGTTCTTCCAGCCGCCGCGCGACGAAAGTGACAAGGGCAGATTCGCGCGCCAGACCGACCAGACCCGTACGGCTGATCTCGGGCACGGGTTTTGAATGATAGTTGCAAATTTCGTTGGAATTCCTGCAGCGTTCGATGGTAATTCCATCGGCCAGCAGATCGGTGCGATCTCCCAGGTTTTCGACCATGATGATTGCAGCCGGATTCACCAGCGGCGCAAGCTTGCGAAGCATCAGATATTCGGTGACGGGATCGAGACCCGACCGTCCGCCGTTGACGAAGCGCAGAGCCGGCCGCTCGCGACCGAGAATCCCTATGAAATTTTCCGGGCGGTCGACCTGCAGCGCTTCCACATAGGAATCGCCCAAAACGAGGACGCGCGGCCGATGATCATCGGCCCGCAAGGGCCAATCGTTCAGACCCAGCGCGTTGAAACTCGCGCGACGGAACCCGGCATCCGCGCTTTCAATCCGCACCGTGCTGTTGGGCGCATACATATAACCGAGCGCGGGATCGGGTACGACATTGCTCGGCGAAACCATAAAAAGCCGGGTCAGAACTTCGAGCGCGGCGACCCACATGACGATGAAAAGGCCGGTCTTGAGCAGGCGATTTCCTGTCCTGGCCGGCATGACCGCCTCGATTTATCGGCGCTCACATACCATTTGACGCCGGAACCGAATCATTTTGCAGAGTGTGCGAGAGCTATCCGACCCGCGCAAGCAGACATGCCGGCCTATTTCACCAGAATGGCCGGGATCAGGCCGCGCAGAGAATTACCCAGAAATATCTCCTCGGCTGTTTGAAGGTCCGCCGGATAAAGAATTTCCTCGGTGCACTCGCCGCTATCAATCAATTTACTGCGCAGCACGCCGTTCAATAGCCCGCATTCCAGCGGCGGCGTGACGAGCCTGCCGTTCTTGCGAAGAAACAGGTTTGTCCGGCTCCCTTCGGTAAGTTCGCCGCGCTCGTTTAGAAAAATCACTTCGTCGATGCCGTCACGCGCCACGCGCATGCTCTCCCCTTCGTACATTTCGCGCCAGTCCGTCTTGTGACGCAGAAAAAGATCACCGCTGTCGACAGATTCAGGCGAAAGAACAAATTTCCAGCAGGCGGGATTGGGCGGAAGCTGTTCTGCATGCGCAACAAACCTCGCCGATTCGTTCAGCACCAAGCGAACGCGCAAATCGCCCTCGCTACTGCTCACCGCGGCAGCAAGCGCGTCGCGTGCCGAAAGCTCGTTGTACGGAAACCAAAAGAACTCTCTCTCGGATTTTCTCATGCGCGCGAGATGCCGATCCAGATCGATGAAGGAGCCCGAATAGCGCAGCGTCTCGATCAGATGGAGCGGCTTGCGGTTTCGTTCGAAAAACTGTGCCTTGAGCAGGCATTCGGCATATTCGGATTCGGCCGCGGAATCCTGCACGACGCCCCCGCCGAGCCCCAGGACACCGCGATCCCCTTCAATCATCATGGTGCGAATGGCGACGTTGAACGAGGCCGAGCCGTCCGGCGCGAAATGCCCGATGCTACCGCAATAGATGCCGCGCGGGGTAAACTCCTGTTCGCGGATGATCTCCATGGCGCGGAGTTTTGGCGCGCCCGTAACCGAGCCGCAGGGAAACAGCGCTTTCATCAGTTCCAGGATGCCGACGTCGCGCCGGAGCTTCGCTTTCACGACCGAAATCAACGTGTGCAGGCTCGGATAGGTTTCGACACGGAACAACTCGGGCACGCACACGCTGCCGGTCTCCGCGACGCGTCCCATGTCGTTGCGCATGAGATCGACAATCATGAGATTTTCAGCGAGTTCCTTGGGACTTGCCCTCAGAGCACGGCGGCGCTCTTCGTCCGTATGCGGATCGTCCCCGCGCGGCGCGGTTCCTTTCATGGGACGGCATTCCATTTCGCCGTCCGGGGTGATGGAAAAATGAAGTTCGGGCGACAGGCTCAGGATCTGGCGTTCGCCCGTATCGATATAGGCACCATGCCGCACAGAGGCTGTATCGCGCAAACCGAGCCAAAGCGCGAATGGATCGCCGGCGAAATTGAAATATGAACGGAAGGTGAGATTGGCCTGATAGATATCGCCATCGCGGATGTAACGCTGAACGCGTGCAAAACCAACGCCATAGTCCTCTGCATCCCAGCCATGCTTCAGCGGCCCGGCATAGGCGCGGCACCGGCTGCGGATCGCCGCGCGCGCGAGTTTGCGCGGTGGATCGAACACACCGAACCATAGCAGCGGGAGACCGCTGTCAAAAATACGCCGATAAAGCGGCCTCAGGCGCGGCTGGAGCAGATAGCCGAGTTCATAAGAAAAGAAGCCCGCGAGATGAAAGCCGTCATCGCGGGCCTTCTGCAGCCGCGCGAAAGCGTCTGAGACGTCTTCCGCGCTTTCCGCTTGAATGATTTCACACGGCTGTTCGAACAGAAGCAAATCGCTCCCGTCCGAATTTGCGCAATCAAGAAGTACGAAGGGCGCCGCCTGCATCATCGCCAAGTTTCGGTCGTATGCGGAATTTAAAAGCCCAATTCACTGTGAGAGCCAAGACGGATCAGACGCAATATATGAGTATCTGTTTTCTCATATATCAAAACGAGGTCAGGTTTTATGTGACAATCGCGGCAACCTGCCATGCTCCACCGAGCGAATGGTCACGATATTTTGCTGGTAAGATTTTGTCGCCAACCAGTAATCGAAGCACTATAGCCAGATTATCTTGAAGTGCAGGGCCGTGGCGCCCTTTGGCTTCGCGCTTGTAATCACGCTTGAACTGCGTGGTTCTCTCAATCTCCCGCATCGTTCAGATCGTCGAACAAAGCTTCGACGGTTGCGAATCGAGGCAGCTTAGTTCCACGCGCCTCCTTGATAGCCGCAACCGTTTTGTCATTGGGCACCAACGGTTCGAAAGGCAGCGCTTTTTCCTTCGCGATTCTCACCATCATCAGGCGAAACGCGTCGGAAACAGTGAGTCCGATCGCATCGAGAACGGCCGCAGCTTCGTTCTTGGTGCGCTCGTCTATACGGGCACGGACGACGGTGTTAGCAGGCATAGCTCACCCTCTTTGAGCTACAATGTAGCCCAAAGAGGGTGGTTCGACAAGGCGATTGATGAAACTACGCGCGCAGGACATCCACATGAGCGGCCCGCGGCGCACCCGGGAAAATCGTAGCGAGCTGGGTTCCGCCGAGCTTCAGGTGACGGGACAACACGCCGGAAATCACCGTCCGAAAATCGGTGGTGACAGCAAGGTCGCGTTGCTCGTGCAAATTCTCCTCATCGAGACCCGGCCATGTGCCATATACTTTCCCGCCGCTGACCTGCCCGCCCATCACCCACATGGCATTGCCATGGCCGTGATCGGTGCCGCCATTGCCGTTCTCTTTGGCCGTGCGCCCGAATTCCGAAATCACAAGCACGACGGTGCGGCCATAAGCATCGCCCAGGCCGGAGCGAATCTGCGCAAGACCTTCGCCCAGCGGCTTCAGATGATAGGCGAGCGCGCCTTCATCCGCGCCTTCGCGCACATGCGTGTCCCAACCGCTCAAACCGAAGAACGCCAGCTGGATCGTGGGATCCTGCCGCATGAGCTGACAGAGCTTGGCCGCATCCTCGGGAAATCCCTTGGCCGAGGGAGCGCCGTTCGCCGCTTCCATCATATCACGCGAAAGGTCCGACATGAGTTGCGTCTGCGCCGCGCGGCCTTCGCGATAGGCGACATTGATGGCGTCATTACCTCTGTAGAGGCGGTCGAAAATGGCTTTGGAATTTGCATCGAGCTCAGGCGCCGTCATGTCCTTGCGCGGGCCATAATCGCCATGGCCGGAAATACTGGCGGTAGGCATCGCACCTTCGAGAATCCTGGGCGTCGTCTTGCCGAAATTGACGGCCTCGGTCGGCGCATGGTCGCCGGGAAGCGCAGCGAGCACGCGATTCATCCAACCGTCCTGCGTGGTGCGCATTCCGGGCGTCCCCGTCTCCATATAGGCCTGCGCATCGAAGTGAGACCGCGATTCATCCGGCGAACCGGATGCATGGACGAAGGCGAGGCTGCGCTCTTTCCACAACGGCATGAGGGACGAAAGTGCGGGGTGAAGGCCGAAGCGTCCGTCGAGATCGAGCGCGCCGCCGGTCTGGCCGGGCCGTTTGATGGCGATGGTCGGACGCAGTTCGTAATATTCCTGCTCGGAATAGGGCACGACAACATTCAGTCCGTCCACTGCGCCACGCAGAAACACAACGACGAGCCGGTCCTGACCGGCTGCCGCGTTTTGCACGGCCCAGGCGCTTTTTCCGAAAGAAACAAATGACAGGCCGCCGGCTGCGGCAGACAATCTCAAAAAATCGCGGCGATGCATGGGAAAGCTCCTTTCAGGGCTTCAACAACGCATGAAATCGGGGCTACCGAGAATGGCGCCGGCGCGGCTCGCTTTGGGCATCTCCGCCACCGCAGCCATTGTTTCTTTGCTCAGCGCCGGGCCGATCGTTTCCAGAATGCGATCGGGATCCGGCATATTCAGTTCGCCGCTGCGGCCAAGGCCGCGATACGTGCCGTTGCCGAAGTCGGTCGCGAACGAAATCCGGTGCAGCAGACCGTTCGGATCGAGCCAGATCGCTTGCGTACAGGCATAGCCGTCGGGGGAAACGCATCCGTAAAGCGGCTGGCCCAGATCGTCCATCGCGCGGCTCAGCGGCTCGACATTGTCGGGTTCGATGCCCGCGGCACGCGCCGCGGAGACTACATAATGATACGGCGTTTTGTATTTCGTTCCGACATTGGCGGGCGCAAGAAAGGCCGGGTGCGTCAGCATGGTGTTCATCACGGCGCGGATATCGCCATTGGTTGCACGGAACGTCTTGGCCATCGCATCGACAAGCGGCGCATCCGGTTTGTCTGCGACGAAGAATTGCGCGAGCTGATAACTGATGTGATGCGCGGTCGATGGATGCGCGGCAAGCATGAGAAGCGCCTGCTCGCCTTCGCTCACATCGTCGCCGCTGAAGCTCCGGCCGAGCAGTGTTTCCTGCGACGGATCATGCTTCCTGCGCGCGAAACGGAATGCGCCTTTGTCGCGCCGGTAGAGCTTCGCGGCGGCTGCTGCGTCGGCAGCACCGCCCGGTCCGACCGACCAGCCCGTCAGAATATGGGCAAGCGCGACGACATCGGCCTGGGAATAGCCGCCATCCACGCCCAGCGTATGAAGCTCCATCACTTCGCGGGCGAAATTTTCGTTGATGCCCGTTCCGTTGTTTTTTTTCTTCGCGTTCGTATTCGCATTTGTGTCCATCATGTCCATGTCTGCGCTTGCCGCCATCGGCGCGACGTTCTGCGCATTGTCGAGATAGACGAGCATGGCAGGATGTTTGGCAGTCGCGAGCAACAAATCGCTGAACTTGCCGAGCGTATTGGGACGGATTGCTTCCTCCTCATAAGCGCCGACCCAGACTTTGGCCGCCCCTTTCTTCTCATAGACATTGAAATGATTGTACCAGAACTCCACCAGCGCTTCGTGCAGCTGCCAGGGGCTGCCGACAGCGCGCGCGAGCCGCGCGATCTGCGCCTCGCGCACGACCTGTTTCTCGTGGCGGTTCAATCGTCTCTTTTCATCCTCCGCCAGCGCTTTTGGATTTGGAACGCTCGCCTTCCACCAATATTCGGCGAAGAGCGTGCCGCTGTCCTTGCCGAAGGATGGGAGCGCCTGAATCACCGAAGTGACATTCGACGGAAGATTGGCGGGCTTGGGGTGCAGCTGCGATTGGATATAATTATCGAGACCGGCATCTGCGATCCGCGCCAGATCGCCTTGTGCAGGGCCAAATCCCAACCGGTTTGAAAGATGAAGCGCCGTTAGTCTGTCCATCGCCATAGCTCGCATGATCGACCGTTTGCTCGGCCAACTCCCGAATACTGCCACAGGCTCATGACCGCAATGCGTCCGGGCGATTAATCCGGCGTAACCGGACCCGCCCGGTGCCCGACACAGCCGACGTAATCACGACTCCATCGCGGCATAAACCAGCGCACGCAGTTGCTGGCGAATCGGCCAGAAGCTCGAAGGGATCAACTGCGCCAGGAATACAACGGCGAGTTCCTCCTTCGGGTCGATCCAGAATGCCGTACTGGCCGAGCCGCCCCAGAAATACTCACCCACATTGCCTGGCGTCATGGTTCTTGCCCGGTCGACAACGACAGCAAAGCCAAGGCCGTAGCCGAGCCCGGAATAGATCGCTTCGCTATACATCGACCGTGACAGTTCAGTCAGTTCTTTTCCACCCGGCAGGTGGTTCATCGTCATGAACTGGATCGTCTTCGGACTAAGAAAACAGTGCCCGTTTGCTACGCCGCCGGCAAGCAACATGTGGCAGAACTTCATATAATCGGCCGCCGTGCCTGCAAGTCCGCCGCCGCCGGAGACGAAAGGATGCGGCGCGTGAAAACGACTGGTTGCCGGATCATCGTACAAAACAGGTTTTCCCGAGGTGTCCATCATATAACAGGCTGCAAGTCGCGACCGGTTTTCCGCAGCAACGAAAAAATCTGTGTCGGGCATTTCAAGAGGGGAAAGAAGGCGCGTCCGCAGGAAGTCCTCGAATGGCATGCCCGAAATTATCTCGACCAGATAACCAAGCACGTCGGTGGATATGGAGTAACACCAAGCCTCACCCGGCGGATATTCGAGCGGTACAGTCGCGAGCAATTCGACCATGCGCGCCGTCGACAGCTTGCTTTCCGAACCGCCAATGTCGAGTTTGCGATACGCCGCATCGACATTGCTGCGCATCTGGAAGCCATAGGTGAGACCCGATGTGTGCCGCAGCAGATCGATAATCCGCATGGCCGAAGCCGGACGTTTGGTCTGGAAGGCTCCGTCAACGCCACTCACGAACACACCGAGATCGCGCCAGGACGGGATATAATGATGAACGGGCTCGTTGAGCAGAACGAGACCTTCTTCGACCAGCATCATGAAGGCGACGCTGGTGAGCGGCTTGGTCATGGAATACAGGCGGAAGATCGTGTCCTCGCGCATGGGCGTATCGCGCTCGCGATCCGCAAGCCCGAGCACGCTCTGATGCACGATTTCGCCGCCGCGTGAGATCGCCAGCACCGTGCCTGCAAACTTGCCCGCTTCGATGTACTGCGTTTGCAGAAACCGGTCGATCCGCGCGAGCCGATCGGACGAAAAGCCAAGTTGTTCGGGCTTCGTCACTGTTTGCTCCCGACCCGTGAGCGCCTAGCCGCCATTGGCGCGAAACAGCTCGAGCGTCCGTTCGCGCGCAAGCGCGGCTGCGGTCTCGTTATAATCGGAGCGGCGGTCGGAATTGAAGCCGTGCCCCGCATCATAGAGATAGACCATTACATCGGGATGGAGACGCTTCACCGTCTCGCCGATTTCGAGCGGGATGTGCGAGTCGTGCCGACCGAAATGCAGGATCGTCGGACAACGCGGTGTTTCTTCCGTCATCTCGCCGATCTTGCCGCCATAATAGCCGGAGGCGGCGGCGAGACTGTCGCAGCGGCAGGCCGCAGCCCAGGCGACCGACCCTCCGTAACAATAGCCGACGATAAACACAGGGCCCTTGTCTTTGAGCGCATCGATGCAGGCCTGCGAATCCTTGATGGACAAGTCGAAGGGATGCTCGACGCGCGCAATGCGAACTGCTTTCTGCATGTCTTCCGGCCCGTAACCGACCTGGAAGCCGGGCGCCTCGCGATCGTAGAGCGATGGGCCGAGCACTTCGTAGCCCTGCGACGCATAGATATCGCATTGCTCTTTGATGTGATCCGTGACGCCGAAGATTTCCTGGATGAGAACGACTCCGCCGCGCCGCGGTCCAACCGGATCGGCATGATAGACGCCGATTTCGGCGCCGTCGCTCATCCGCATCTGTTGCATGGTTCCGCGCAACGCCATCTCATTCTCCTTCACTACAAGCGATCAGAAATCGCCTTCGGCTTCATCTTTGGTGATCGGTCGATACTCGGAACGCCGGTACACCACGCCCCGTTTCACTGTCATCACCACCGTTTTCATATTGTCGATATCGGCAAGCGGATTCTTGGCAAGAAATATGACATCCGCGAGTTTGCCGGCCTCGACCGTGCCCATTTCCTTCGCCTTCCCGACTGTCATGGCGCCGACATGCGTGGCCGCTGTAATAGCCTCCATCGGGGAGAACCCGGCATGATGAACCAGGAGTGACAATTCCCTGTCGAGCGACGGATAGGCATCCTTCCAATCGCCGGGTGCATCGGTACCCGCCGAAATCATCACGCCGGCGCGATGGGCTTCGGCTGCGATCTTTTCCGCCAATTCAAGTTTGCAATAGGGTGGCGGCTGCGCGTTTGGCACTTTCCACATGACGTCATAAACATAGAGCGTGGCATCGAGAATCGTGCCGCGCCGTTTCATGTCCGCCAGCAGAGCATCGAGTGCAGGATTATCGCCGGCAAATTTGGCCGCCTCGACAGACGGCCGGTGATGATAAGCGGGCGGCATATGTTCCGAGGCCTGATAGGCCAGCAGACAGGAATGCGAAGCGACATCGACACCCGCGTCGATCACCTCTTGCGGGCTCGCAGGAAATATCGCGGCGTGAGCCCAGACGAGCATGTTCTGGCGATGCGCTTCGGCTGTGATGTCGCGCACGAGAGTGGCGGGAAGGTCCGCATAGATCTTGATTGCCGTTGCGCCGGTGCCGTGTGCCTCGGCAACAGCGATTTTCAAATCCGTCGAGGGAGTGATGGCGCGCATCCATGGTACTTGTCCCGGCACGCCGCCGCGCGCAGCATCCACCGTGCGCGGATCCTTGAAGAAATCAGGGCCGGCCATGAGCGCGGCGTAATAGATGTCGGGCGACGCAAATTCGGCCAGAAGCGCACCGCGTGAAAGATCGGCCAGAAGGCGCGCATCGCCCGCCATATCGCGCACGGCCGTTACGCCGCCATACACATCGCGCCGCAACAACGCTTGCGCATATTTCCTGTTGGGAGACGTGGCGATATGCACATGGCTGTCGATCAGGCCCGGCAACGCATAAAGCCCGTGAACATCGACGATCTTCGCATTGCGTGCATAAGAACTCGTGGCGGAATCCGGAACGACGGCCCTAATGCGATCGCCATCGATCACGATGTCCATATCGGGCTTCGCAGGCGCGCCGGTTCCGTCGATCAGTTGGGCGCCGCGATAGAGAGTGAGCTTCGCGGGAGCTCCGGCCGAAGCCGGCATTCCCGCGAACAGTGCGAGAAGAAGAAAACCCGCTGCGGCAGCGCGCTCCGAAAGCCGCGCCAGGCGGTTACAGATACCAGTCATATTCCGCGGACGGGATGATGCGGCGCAGGCGCTCTGTCTCGATGCGTTTGGTTTCGCGATAGAGCGCCAATGTTTCTTCGCTGAAATAGGCCGGCAGAACTTCCGCCTTTTCGAGCTTTGCAAGTGCCGCATCGGCGCTGAATGGCATATCGCGGTCCGGCTTCTTTGAGACATTCCCTTTAGCGGGCGCGCCGGGATCGAGTTTCTTCAGCAGACCGTGGTGCACACCCGCCAGCACGGCGGCAAGCGCGAGATACGGATTGGCGTCAGCACCCGCGACGCGATGCTCGACACGGCGCGAATCATCGGGACCCGATGGAATGCGCATTCCGGCGGAGCGATTGTTGATCCCCCAGCTGCGATTCACCGGCGCGAACATGTCCGGCTGGAAGCGGCGGTAGGAGTTCTGGCTGGGAGCAAACAATGCCATGGATTCCGGCATCAGCGCCTGCAAGCCGCCAATGGCATGGCGTAATTGTTCGGAACCTGTTTCATCCGCGCCCGCGAAGATGTTTCTTCCGTCGCGATCGAGCAGGCTCAGATGGATATGCAAGCCGCAGCCCGCGCGGTCGAGATAGGGTTTGGCCATGAACGTAGCTTCGAACCCGCTGGCGCGCGCCGCTTCTTTCACGATCTGCTTCAGAAAGATCGCGTGATCCGCAGCCAGCCTGAGATCCTGCTGATGCCGCAGATTGGCTTCGAACTGCCCGGCCGCATATTCCTTGCTCGCCGCACTTAAAGGAACGCGCTGGCGCCGCGCTGCTTCGGAGAGCATCGAGAGGAAGCCTTCGTAACGGTCGAGATCGTCGAGACCAAATACTGAGACCGCGCTTTCGCGCGCGCCGCTTCGCGGATCGAGCGGCGGTTGCGGCGCCCGCAGTTCGCCGCGCTCGGGATCGATCAGATAAAATTCCAGCTCAAGCGCGGCCACGGGCTGAAGCCCGATATCGCCAAAGCGCTCCAACACGCGCTCGAGTGCCGCGCGCGGCTCCGCAGGATCGGGCGTGCCTTTGGCGTCCCGCAAACTCATCAGCATCTGCGCTCGCGGCGGCCCTTTCGTCCAAACCCGCGTCAGCGTGCCCGGCAGCGGCCACGCCGTGCCGTCGGGATCTCCATCGCTGAAACCGCGGCCGAACGCATCCGTCATGTCGCCCTGTGCATCCATCAGATAGATGGAAAACGGGATCGGCATGCCATGGGCGAACAGGCGCCGCGCCTCGGCGATCGGAAAACGCTTGCCGCGCGGCACACCGCAAAGATCGGGAATGACCGCATCGAAAAATTCGAGATCGGTTTCGGCTTCGAAGAACGCGTCGAACTCGGCTTCCGCATCGGCGACAAAGGCCGGCCGTGGAAATGATGGCTCTGAGGCTGGTTTATTCATGCTGTATCCGGTTCGCGTCCCTCGGGCCGGATGGGAGCAGCTATGGCCAAGAAGGGCAAGCGCGCAAAAACGAAGCGGGAATGGCTGTTAGACCATTCCCGCCCCTGGTTAACGTGCGAGGTGAAAGACGCGGTTAAAGAACGCCGCGCTTATGTTCGCCGATCACGATGCGGCCGGGTTGAAACGCTTCCTTGAACACCGGAAGCGCCTTGCGCGGCTCCGCATCACCGCACATGAACACGTCAAACGCGGCATAACCGCGTTCCGGCCATGTATGAACACTGATATGGCTCTCGGAGAGAACGGCAACTCCACTGATACCGCCGCCTTCCGTGAACCTGTGAAGATGGATGTGCAGGAGCGTAGCACCTGCCGCCTCCACCGCATCGACCAGCGCCTGTTCGATCCGATCATGGTCGTCGAGATACTCGGCATCCCATAGATCGATGATCAGGTGACTGCCCGCATAGGTCAGCCCATTTCTTGTGATGAAGTGATCCTTGCGGTCCTCATCCCCAGGGGGAATAGGAACCGGGACGGTCCTCGCCGGAGCGCGGGCCCGCATGGGCTTTGCTCCATTGATCGCCGCCACGAGTTCGAGTCGAGCCATCCTGGCACCTACCCTCTCAGAGCGTTGACACCTGTAGTGCCTCTCACCTCGCGGATCCTGGCACCGCTAAGACGAAAGCGGCGGGCGGATGGGAAACTTCCGCCACGCCGCTCGGTTCCGTTGCCGGAACAGGGCGAATATAGGCCCCCCTCCCCCCCATGCAAGAATTTTTAGGCCCGAGGCTGAATTTTTTCTGTAGTTCACCAAATTGCCTGCGCGGCTGTCACAATTCTCACAAAGCATTTGTCATTTCCCGGCCGCTCCGAGGAATCCGGTCTCTCTCACACGAAATTTGGATCGCCCGCCCAAAATCGGGCGTGAGGCGTGGAGAGTTAGCGAAGTCTTGATAGACAGCACGCGCGAGCCGCCTTATATCGGCGCGCTTTTTCGTGCGGGTGAGACATGGCGGCCTCTTTCAAAGAGAAACTTCACAAAGGCTACGCGCAGATGATGGAGCTCGCGGGCGCGGCGCTGGCCGAAGAGAAGAGCAAATATCAGCGCATCCGCATCTTCGACAGCGTCGCCAATGGGCGCGTGCTCGTATTAGACGACATCGTGCAGCTGACGACGCGCGACGAGTCGGCCTATGCCGAAATGCTGACACATCTGCCTTTGCTGGAGCACGGCGCGGTCAAACGCGTGATGATCGTCGGCGGCGGCGATCTTTCCATCGCCGACGAAGCCTTGAAGCATAAAGGCGTTAAGGAAGTCGTGCTGGTCGATATCGACGGCCGCGTCGTCGAACTCTGCCGCGACTATTTCCCGGAAATGAATGCGAAGGCCTTCGCCGACAAACGGCTGAAGATCGAGATTGCCGATGCGTTCGAATATCTGGGCCGGACGGAGTCCAAAAACCGCTTCGACCTGATTGTCGCCGACCGGCCGGATCCGGTCGGGCCCGGCAAGGCTTTGTTTGGAGAGACGTTCTACGACCGCGTGAAAGCGGCGCTTGCGCCGGGCGGCTTCGCCACCTTTCAGACAGGCGTACCTTTCTACCAACCGGAAGAGATCAGCGACGCGCTTGCGGAGCTGCGGGAGTTCTTCCCGCAATGCGGGCTCTATCTGACGGTAGTACCGACATATATTGGCGGGTACATGGCGCTGTCATGGGCCGGCAAAGGAAAGCGCCTCGGCACGCCTGCCGGCATCAAACATGCCCGCGCGGCGTTTACGCGCGCGAAACTCAAGACGGATTACTACAATCCCGACATCCACGCCGCTTCGTTTGCACTGCCGGAATGGATCAAGCGGCTGGCGAAATAGATCAGAGCAAAATGTCAACTTCGCCCGATCCGGGTCTCAGCCTCCCAAACCGCAAGTCTTGTCCTGAGAATCCAGGTATTTCAACGCAACCCTTCAGGGAACTTGCTAAAGTCACAGAGGCCGGGCAGCCGGTTATGAGCGCGCATGGCAGAATCGATTCCGGCCCGTCGCAAAATCTTGTTTTGCAGTTCTCTGAGCGAAGTGAACATTATAACTTCACATGAGTCCTCGCTCCACACCGCTGCTGTATGCCTGTCAACGGAGAAATTTCCGATGAGCGCGCTTCCCGGCCCGGGCGACCACCCGCGGGCTTGAAACGAATAAAATCCGGGCTCCGCATTGGGACCAACTCCTTCGATCGAAATAACACCGCGATGCTTCACGCGCGCGATCCGGTGTCGAGCGACGAGGTTCACAAGCGACACAGCGTCGTCCAAGGTGATCTCGCCCGATCGTGGGGGTGCAGACATGGCACCCCCAATTCCGCTCATAACAGCAAATGACGCTGCAAAACTTAACAGCAACATCCGAATCCTTCTCATCGAACTATCTTTCCCTTTCCGTTCTGAAGTGTCTGATTCTTTGAAGCATCGTATGAACATAGTCGCCTTGGACGCCCTCCGCCCACCCATTGTTGTGAACTGCGGCAAAAAACACCGCCGGATCGGAATAATTGCCACCGTATGCTTGAAGAACCTCTGGCCTCAGCAGCGTGGCCACCACGACCGTTTCCCTGCGAAAACTGTGCAAGGTTCTGAACAGGATTCTTCGGGTTGTTGGGGGGCAGCCAGGAGTTTTCCAGATGGCCGGGGACATCTTTGATTCCGGACGAAACATACGTACCGATTTGACCGGGAAATGGTCCGTTCGGACTGTTGTGGGCGCCAAAGAAATTTGCGGCGATTAGGGCCGCGAAACTTATGCCCCACTTGGATTCGACACTGCTCAACGCAAGAAATTCCTGCGCCGTCGCTCCGTGCCCCAATTTGGCCGCAAGCTGTTGGGCCTCCTTGTAATGCGCGGGGCGAAAACTTGCCATATCAGCCGTCGTCGGCTCTCGGGCAGCGCGATAAGCGTCGGTTATTTGATGGGATTCGGCAGCTCTCGCCACGGCTTGCGCCGCAGGATCGGTGGAGACATCGCTTAGGCCCGCGTAGGCGAGCCGAACGTCATCTGACTGATTGTCTGCATTGCCTTCCGCACCGTTCGTCCATTGTCCCCGCTCGTTACGCGATTCATCGGGATTAAAGCCGGCCTTCGCGAGCAGTTCATTGTCGTCGTCGACGTAGATCGAGTTGCCGGGCTCGGGCAGGCGCATGAGCACGGCCGCTATCATAGCGCGCGCAACCTCGCCCTTGTTCAAGGCGTCAGCGACGAGCTTGACGCTGCGGATACGACTCGCCCAACCACCTTCATCGCCGCACATCCCGGCGAAAATCGCTTGAAGCTCTGGGTCTGAGAGCGCCTCAAAACTTCCGTCCGGAGGCCGGCGCAGAAGCGCATCTTTGCCCAGGAACAATCCGTTGCTATCGCAGCGCAATCCAGGCCCTTCCGGGTTCTGATCCAGCTTGAACAATTGGCTCATTCAGCCTCTCAACGTTCTTATCAATGTTCAAGAACCTATAGGGAACAAAACGCCATGTCAACCAAATTGGTCCTATAGAACCAAAACGGTCTCAAGCGAGCCAAAAGGGGGCGGGGAGCAATGCAAATTGTGGGCTGGAGGAGACTTCGGCGTGCTGACTTATGGGAAGATGAGCAAACCAGCGTGCGATCTACATTGCCACTGTGGCTTCGATTTCGACCAGAGCTGCGTCTTCAATGAGACCGCTGACTTCGACGACGGCCATGGCGGGGAAATGCCGGCCGATGATCTCGCGATAGGCCGCGCCGATTTCGGCAAGCCGCGCCTTGTAGGCCTGGCGATCGGTTACGTACCAGGTCAGCCGCACGATCTGTTGCGGCGCGCCGCCGGCGGCTTCGATCACGGAGCAGATATTCTGCAATGTCTGGCGGATCTGCGCGACGAGATCGGATGAAAACGCGCCTGTTTCATCCCATCCCACCTGGCCGGAAACAAACAGGAATCCGCTTTCGATCACACCGTTGGAATAGCCGCTCGGCCGCGGCCAATGGGCAGGGTTGACGAATTTCATCGGAGCGCCGCGTCGCGTTCGCGCAACAGATAACGCTGGATCTTGCCCGAAGGATTGCGCGGCAACGCATCCAGATATTCGATGGCGCGCGGATATTTGAACGGCGCGATATCGCCTTTGACGAAATCCTGAATCTCGCGCACCAGATCCGGCGATGGCGCGTGATCCGGCTTCAGTACGACAAATGCCTTCACGATCTGCCCGCGCACATCATCCGCCGCGCCGATCACGACGCATTCCTGGATCGCAGGATGGCGCAGCAAGGCCTCTTCGACTTCGAAGCCGGAAATGTTGTAACCCGCCGAAACAATCATGTCGTCGGTGCGGCTGTGGAACCAGAAACAACCATCCTCGTCCATCAGGCATGCGTCGCCAGTGATGTTCCAGCCCTTGCGCACATAATTTTCCTGACGCGGGTCGTCGAGATAACGACACCCGGTCGGACCTTTCACGGCCAATCGCCCGATCTCGCCCAGCCGGACGGGATTGCCATCCTCGTCGAGCACCGCAGCCACATATCCCGGAACAACTTTGCCTGTAGCACCGGGCCTTGCTTCGGCGGCAGGGCTCGAAAGGAATATATGCAACAATTCAGTCGAGCCGAGACCGTTGATAATTCCATGGCCCGTCGCCGCCTCCCAATTGCCAAGCGTGGAAGCGGGCAAATGCTCGCCGGCGGAAACGCAGTGCCGGACATGGGAAAGATCTCGTCCCGATGCGCGGCCTGTCATTGCGCGGTAGGCGGTAGGCGCCGTCATCAGCACGGTGGGGCGATATTCTGTTATCGCGTCAAGCAATTGATCCGGCGTGCAGGCGGGCAACAGCACCGAGGCCGCACCATACCTCAGCGGGAAAACGAGATGACCACCAAGACCAAAGGTGAAAGCCATGGGCGCGCTGCACAGGAACAGATCGTCGGGACGCGTTCCAAGTATCGAGCGCGGAAACGCATCGGCGATGGCAAGCACATCGCGGTGGTAATGCACCGTCGCTTTCGATTTGCCCGTGGTGCCCGAAGTGAAAGCCAGAAGCGCGGGATCCGTGGCCCAGGTTTCGACAGCCGTGAACCGATCCGGCTTCTGTTTCATGAGCCGCTCGATATCGGCGCCCGCCGAGCGGCCGTCGCGCGAATAGGTTGCGATCCCGCCGCCCTTTTCCTCTACGGCGGCCACCAACTCATCCAGCAATTGTTCTTCGCACAACGAAAGATCGACCGAAGCTTTTTCGAGCGTGAATGCGAGTTCGCGCGAACGCAGCAGCGGCATGGTGACGACGGCGATTGCGCCGATCTTCAATATTGCGAGCCATAAAGCGCAAAGCATCGGGCCGTTCTGCCCGCGCAGAAGCACGCGCGCGCCGGGCCGCAGCGCATAATCCTCCACCAGCACTGCGGCGGCGCGATTGGAAGCCCGGGCCAGCTCGTCGTAATTCCATCGGCCGCCCGGAAAGATGATCGCCGTGCGCGAACCCCATCCCGCCGCGATGGCGCGGTCTATCAGCTCCACGCCGGCATTGATCCGTTCCGGATAGTGAAATTCCGGCCGGTCGAAAAGAAATTCCGGCAGCAATGACGGCGGCGGCAGCCGGTCGATGACAAAGCGGTCGAGATGAGCGGTGTTCATTTCAATCAATTACCCTCGAACACCGGTTGTTTCTTTTCGACAAAGGCGCGGTAGGCGCGCCGGAAATCTTCGCTCTGCATACAAAGAGCCTGGGCCTGCGCTTCCGCATCGAGCGCATCCTCGATGCTCATATCCCATTCGCGATGCAACATCTTCTTGGTCATGGCATGCGCAAAAGTGGGGCCTTTCGCAAGATCGCCGGCCATGCGCAGCGCCTCCGTCAACAGCTCCGTTTCGGGGACGAGGCGATTATAAAAACCCCAGCGCTCACCTTCCTCCGCAGACATGGAGCGGCCGCTATACAGCAATTCGGATGCGCGGCCCTGCCCTATCAATCGCGGCAGGATGGAGCAGGCGCCCATATCGCAGCCCGCCAGACCAACACGGACAAACAGAAACGCCGTCTTCGCCCGTGGCGTGGCGAAGCGGATATCCGAGGCCATGGCGAGGATCGCGCCGGCGCCGGCGCAAATGCCGTCCACCGCCGCAACAATCGGCTGCGGACAGGCGCGCATGGCCTTCACGAGATCGCCCGTCATCGTCGTGAATGCGAGAAGACCCGTTACATCCATTTTTGTAAGCGGGCCGATAATGTCATGCACATCGCCGCCGGAGCAGAAATTTCCTTCCGCGCCGCTGATGACAATTGCTTTCACGGCCGGCGAATAAACCAGCGCGCGGAACATGTCGCGCAATTCGGCATAGGACTCGAAAGTCAGCGGATTCTTGCGTTCCGGACGCGACAGCGTGACCGATCCCACCCGATCCTGCAGCGACCAGCGGAAATGTTTCGGGGTGTACGACGCGTCGATCATGCCTGCCCCTTCAAATCACTTCGCCGCCCGATATGGCGATCGCCTGCCCATTGATCGATCCTGCATCCGCGCCGCATAGCCACGCAACTGTGTCGGCGACTTCTTCCGGTCTGATCAGGCGGCCCTGGGGGTTATGGCGAATCATCTCTCCCACGACCTTGTCTTCGTCATGACCTGTTTTCGCGACGATGGCCTTGACGGCATTGCGCACCAGATCCGTATCCACATAGCCGGGACAGACGGCGTTCACGGTGATGTGTTTCTGCGCGAGCTCCGCTGCAAGGGCGCGGGTGAAGCCCACCAACGCATGTTTGGTCGCGCAATAAGCGGTGATATAGGCCGCGCCCGTGAGGCCGGCGATGCTTGAAATATTGACGATGCGGCCCCAGCCGAGCTCGACCATCGACGGCAGGGCGGCGCGCGTACAACGAAACGCCGATGTAACATTGACGTCCATCAGCCGTTGGAGCATCGCATCGGACGTTTTAAGGACCGGCGCGCTTTCGGCCACGCCGGCATTGTTGACGAGAATGGCAATCGGCGCACGCTTACGTGCTTCGCCGAATGCCTGCTCGACCTGGGCTGCATCCGTTACGTCACATGGGATTGCGTGTGCGCCGGCACTCCGTGCCGCTTCGCGTTCGAGCGCTTCGCGGTCGCGGCCCATCAATGTTGTTTGTGCGCCCAGTTGCGCGAGGCGCGCCGCGATCGCAGCACCAATGCCGCGCGACGCGCCGGTCACGACCGCATGACGGCCGCTTAGTAGCAGATCATTGGCCACGGCTCAGATTCCGTTGCAGCTGATCGCGGCCGGACCAATAGGGTTTTGGCCAGGAAACATCGCTATAGCCCTGTTGTGCGGCAGCGCGGAGCGTCCAGTAGGGATCCGTCAGATGCGGACGCGCGAGGCAGCACAGATCGGCGCGCCCTGCTGCGAGAATGCTGTTCACATGATCGATCTCATAAATATTTCCCACCGCCATGGTTGCGATACCGGCCTCGTTGCGGATCAGATCGGAGAACGGAGTCTGGAACATGCGCCCATAAACCGGCCGCGCCGCGGTGGAAGTTTGCCCAGCCGAGACATCGACCACGTCGGCGCCGGCTTCGGCGAAAGCGCGCGAGATGATCAGCGCCTCGGCCTCATTATTACCTGCCTCGCCAAGCCAATCGGTGGCGGAGATACGCACGGATATCGGCCGCTCGTCAGGCCACACACGCCGAATTGCTTCAAACACCGCCAATGGAAAGCGCAACCGGTTCTCGATCGCGCCGCCATACTGATCTGTGCGTTTGTTCATGGCCGGCGTAAGAAACGCGGAGAGCAGATATCCATGCGCGGCATGAAGTTCGAGCATGTCGAAACCGCAGGCGATAGCACGCTTTGTAGCGCGGAGATATTCCTCGATCACGCGCTGCATGTCCGTTTCATTCATTTCGCGCGGTATCTGGTTTAAGGGCGACCAGGGAATTGCGGATGGCGCAATCAGCGGCCAATTGCCCTCATCGAGCGGCGCATCCTCGCCTTCCCATGGTACTTTGGTGGATCCTTTGGGGCCGGCATGCCCAAGCTGTAAGGCAATATGCGTGTCGGTGTTTGCATGCACGAAATCGACGATCCGCGTCCAGGCGCGCTCCTGCTCGTCGGTGTAAATTCCTGCGCAACCCGGCGTGATGCGCGCATCCGCGGCAATATCGGTCATCTCGGTGACCATCAGCGCCGCACCGCCCTGCGCGCGCGCGCCGTAATGCACGAGATGAAAATCGCCCGGCACGCCGTCGATCGCGGAGTACATCGACATGGGCGACACCACGACGCGATTGGAGAGAGTGAGGCCCCGCAACTGCAACGGTGCAAACATCGGCGGCCGCGGACTATCGACTTCGACGCCTGCGCGCTGTGCGAACCATGTTTCAAGGCCTTCCAGCCAGGCGCGGTCGCGCACGCGCAGATTCTCGTGACTGATCCTCTGGCTACGCGTCAGCAGCGAATAGGCGAACTGGATCGGCTCGAGCCCGACATAGCGCGGCACATGCTCGAACCATTCGGTCGAATTGCGTGCCGCGTTCTGCAGCTTGATGACTTCGAGTCCGCGCCCGGCCTGGAATGTGTCGAAGGCTTTTGCCGATATGCCGTGGTGATGAACGGCATTGGCGAGCCCGATGGCGTCTTCAAGCGCCAGCTTCGTTCCCGAGCCCACCGAAAAATGCGCCGAATGCGCCGCATCTCCGATCAGTACGATGTTGCCGCAATGCCATTGCTCGCAATTCAACACGGGAAAATTCAACCAGACCGAGCCGCGCAAATGCCGCGCATTGCTCATCAGCCTGTGGCCATTCAATTGCGGAGCAAACAAACCCTCGCAGATGGCAATCGCGTCTTCGGTGCTGGCACTCTCGAAACCAAGACCGCGCCAGGTCGCTTCGCTGCATTCGACGATGAAGGTGGATGTACCTGGCTCGAAGCGGTAGGCATGCGCCCATATCCAGCCATGCTCGGTTTCGAGAAAGGCGAAGGTGAAAGCGTCGAATGTCTGGTCCGTCCCGAGCCAGATGAATTTGTTCGCGCGCCGCTGAATGCTGGGCCGGAATGTTTCGGCATGGGCGGTACGGATGGCACTGTTGATGCCGTCGCTGGCCACGATCAGGTCGGCGTCCGGGAAATCGGCCGCGCTGGCCTCGCATTCGAACCGCAATTCCACGTCGAGCGCGCGGCAGCGATCCTGCAGGATGTTCAACAGACGTTTGCGGCCGATACCGCAAAAGCCATGGCCGCCCGACCGGATCTGCTCTCCACGGAAATGAACCTCGATGTCGTCCCAATGGGCAAAGGCGCCGGTGATGCTGGCCGCGCTTTCGGGATCGGCGACGCCCAGCACATCCATCGTCTGATCGGAGAAAACCACGCCCCAGCCGAACGTGTCGTCGGGCTTATTGCGCTCCACAACGAGCACATCGTGGCGCGGGTCGAGCCGTTTGAGCGCGATCGCGAAATAGAGGCCGGCGGGCCCGCCGCCGACGCACACAGCTTTCACGCGACTCAGGGCTCCTCCCGGTTCGGCGCTATCTAAGTGTCAAAGCCCATTCGGGTAAAGCCGCGCTTGACGCTGCGACGCAGCATTGGTTTCGTGCGTCCGCCGAGGCCGGAGACCGACCATGAAGCCGCTTTTCGTGCAGATCAAATGCGAGCTGGGCCAGACCTATCGGGTCGCCGAATTGCTGATCGATACGATCGAAGAGACTGCCGAGATCTACTCGGTGACGGGCGCCTACGACCTGCTGGCCAAATTCCATCTCGGCAACGACCAGAGCTTCGGCGAGTTCGTGAATTTCAAGCTGCACGCCGTGCCCGGAATCCGCGACACCTTCTCGCTCGTGGCATTCCGGATGTTCTGCGTGCCCAATCCCGATCAGGAAGCGATGGACGAAACCGATTTCCGCACATTGGCGGCAAGGCAGAAAGAAAACTGACTCCGTCGCCACTGCGTAGCGGGCAAGGGGGCTCAGGGGGCATCAAGGCACGGCAAGTATCGAAGAAAACCGTCCGTGCGCTGAAACAAACATATTAGTGATACAAGAAGCCAAGCGTTCATGCCCCCTCCACCGCTTCGCGGTCCCCCTCCCCCGC
>DASXXW010000096.1:0-4704 GCA_036502865.1 Rhizomicrobium sp. | reverse complement strand
CCGACGCGCGGCCTTTTTTTCAATTCAGTCAAAGAAGAGCTGCGATTGAAGGGCGATCCGGATTGTCGCTCGCAGAGTATGTTGTTGCCTCTTACGCGATTTATGAATCGATCTCCCGGCGCGTTCTGACGGACGACGTGGCGGTAAAACGCGTGGCGGTAAGGCTGGAAGAGTGCGGTATCCGATAGGAGCACGCGCGCGACTGCAGGTTCCGGGTCGCGTCAGCTGCTCATCCATTTCTTGTGTTGACGAGGCAACCGGCGTAGCCTGCCGTTAGGCACGATGAGAATTCTGCAGCCGGGGCATCGCGGCTTTTAGTTGATCATACAGCTCGATGTCGTCCTGATTTGCTTTGCACAACTCGTCATACAGGTCATCTCCGAGTGTCTGGTTGACCGATTCAAGACGTCGGCCAAGCGAAGCGTCACGGCCGGACGCGGTATTCCTGTGTGCGTTCCAGATTTTGAAATCCGGAAATTTCGGCTGGAGCAATTCCGCAAGACGCCTGACGGATTCATCGAAGTCTTCGACAACGCCGACAAAAGGCAAATTTTCCAACGCGCCTTGCGCGCGCTGGAGTTCGGTTCCGCGACTTTTCGGTTCGTTGAGCGATAGTCTGTAGGTCTGAAAGTTCCGCACCTGCCGATTCCTGGGGTGCTTGAGCAGCTCGCGCAGATAGCCCGCAAGATCATGTGCTTTGGCAAGCCGCGCGCCTGCAGTGCTTGCGTTCTGGCGGCGCTCGAACTCATAGGCCGAACGCAATCGATCAATCGGATGGCGAAGAAATATGATCGGGAATATTTCTATTCCGTCGAGTTGCGGAACGGGCAGGTGTGCCGTGTGGGACGACATCGCCTGCAGCTGCGGATTGCCGGTGATGAACTCCGCGATCGCAGCAGCATTTTCCCGGCGTGCGGTGGCAAATTCCTGCGCAACCCATCGTGAGCCGAAATTTCGGCGCAGCAATTCGTCGACCGAAGTGCCGGCGTTCTTGAAGAGGTGATAGTGAAAAATCAGCGTCCGCTGAGTATCGCTGCGCTCGCCCGCGCCGGCATCGCCGCACCATGTGTTGGTGGCGACGTCCTGCACCTGTTCGCGTCGATCGCTTTCGGCCGATCGTAGGGCCGGCGCAGCGCTTGCGGCCGTCAGTCTCGCGGACTGTTCAGGGAGCGTTTCCTTTTTCTTTCTTCTTCGCTTTTCGCCTTGCTTTTCTTGCAGCTTTCGCAGCTTTGCCGGCGCTACTGGCCTTGCTGCCCGGTCCGCCCTTGCCGGCGTTGCCGATTTTGCCTGCCTTGCCGGTTTTCCCTGCATTCCCCTTTTTGATTCCGGCGTTTTCAGCGGACCAGGATTTGAAGACCATCTTTCCTTTCTTGCCCGCTTTGTTGTTTTGTTTCCGGACGAAAGTACCAAGGCCCTGGAGTTCGACTTTCTCTCCCTTTGCCAGTTCCTCGCCGAGCATCGCGAAGGCGGTCTCCAGAACCTTGCGGACATCCTGTCGTTCCACGCCGCTCTTCTCGCTCACTGTCTGTGTCATTTCTTCCAGTTTCACGTCACACTCCGTATGTAACAAATCTGTTTCGTTTGTCCGGCATTCGCGCAGTTTTTCTTCAGACGCCATAGCGCGCAGGGCGCGTAAACCGATAACTCAATCCCCAATCTTTCCGCTGCGACAGGCCTATCCGCGCCAATTCTTTTCCGAGCGCGCCGGCGCCGCCGGCGAATGAATAGCTTGCTTCCGCCAGTTTGAACGCGTTGGCACTGATTTCATTCCATAGTTTCTCGTCTGTGTACAGGCGCACGACCCATTGCGCCCACGACTCCTTCGTATCGGCGATCAGGCAATCCAGTCCGTGGGTGAGGCCGGTGCCTTCGACGGCAACGGAAGACAGGACGCAGGGAACGCCGTGCGAAATGGCGTCGAGCACCTTCCCTTTGAGCCCTGCGCCGGCAAGCAGCGGCGCAACGAAGACGCGGGTGCGATCCAGATAATCTGTAATGCTGGGCACATAGCCCAGAATTCGCACGTGATCGGACATCAGCTCGGGCACGCGCAGGCGCGCGCCGCTGCCGATAACATTGAACACCGCGTCCGGCAGTTGATCGCGGATGATCGGCATCACTTCGCCGGCAAAGAACTTCACCGCCTGTGCATTCGGCGGGTGTCCGAAACCTCCAAGGAACAGAATATCGCGCGTCGACGAATAGGGAGTTGTGCGGCCGGTACAATCGACAACCCAGGGCATCCTTGCCAATTTCGTCGTAGGAGGTACGTGACGCCGCAGAATGCCGAGTTCGACATCCGAGTAGCTGAAGGTGACGTCGCTTGCCCTTACGGCTGCAAGCTCCTGGCGGCGCGTTTCCTCCGCGCGCGCCCGTGAGTAGCCAGGCGTCTTGGCTGCGGCTTCGCGTAGCTCGCGCAGGAAATGCAAATCCGCGAGGTTGAACGCAATCTTCGTTTTGGGCGAAACGGAGCGAACGATGGGAATGACCTGTTCGGCAACCTTGTAACGCGTGACGAATACCAGGTCGTATTCGGATGCGTGTTCGCGGATATACTGCGTAAAATTCATCGCGAATGGCGCGTAGAGGCATTCCACGCCGATGCGCTCGAGGGCGGTGGTATGCCGGTCCATCCATGCCACGTTCCTCGGCAGAAACGTCACTTTGGCGCCAAGAGACTGCAGCATGCGCATTTCCTGGAATGCGGCATAGCTCCCGGCATCGAGATCTACGAACGGATATTGATGATCGATAAACAGGACGCGAAATGCGACATCCCTGTCCTTTTCGATATCCAGAGCATGGCCTTCCCTGCCGTGATCGCGATAGGCATCCGCCCATTTCTTGCGGAATTTCGGCCGGTTGATTTCCTGAAACGCTTTCATTCCCGCAGCAACGCTGGTGCCTGCGGATTGCCCTTCGAAGTGATAGACGGTCGATGCGGGCACGTACACGACGAACCGGTCGCGCTCGCGCACTTTCATTGCGAGATCGGTGTCCTCGAAATAAGCCGGCGCAAATTCCGGACTGAACCCGCCAACCTCATCCCACAACTCGCGCGGCATCATGAGCGCAGCACCTGATACGTAATCGACCTTCCGCAAGTAATTATAGCGGGGATCGTCCGCATTTCCGTGACGCCCGACATTCCATGGATTACCCGAGCCCCAGACTACGCCGCCGGCCTCCTGCAGCTTCCCATCCGGATACACCAGCTTGGAGCCGGCGAGTCCGACTCGGTCGAAGTTTCGGAACACCGATACCAGTTCATCGAGCCATCGAGCGGTGACTTCCGTGTCGTTGTTCAACAACGCGATGAATTCACCGCGGGCCCGGGCGGCACCGTCGTTGCACGATTTCACAAATCCCTGCGCCGTGTCGTGGCGCACGAGTTCTATCCCGTCGACAAACTCCGTTATTTTTGTCGTCTTGTCTGCCGAGCCATCGTCGACAACGATGACTTCGAAAGAAGTGTCGTTGAAAGCAAACAACAGGCAACACAGGCAATAATAAGTGACTTCGAATTTATTATGAACGGGGATCACGACCGAAACCACGGGCTTGTCCGGTCTCCGGAATGCGATCTTCGGGTAGAGGGGGCGTTTTCGGAATCCCTGTTGGATCTCCGCGAACAGCAAATCGAGAGGAGGTACATCCGCCGGGCCGTTTTCACGCAAGCGATCGAACCAAAGACGATAGGAGTTGAAATGGTGACGCGCCTGTTGCGACAGCGTGCCGTCGAGTGGCGGACGTGCATAGGCTTGGAGCGCCTGCCAAGGCGTCATATGCAGCGGGAGCATCTGGTGGATCACGGCCACGACGCTCATTCCAGGCATCTCGCGCAGTTCGATCATGTGCGCGCGCCCGTCGAGATGCCCATGGTCCAAAAGCATTGTTGCCGAAAACTCGGCGCCCTCGGGCGACAGGGTGGAGGAGGCGCTTATTTCGCCATCGACGAATACGGCCAGCGAAAAAGAGCCGGTTTCGGCTCGCAAGCGCTCGCCGGAGAACGCCATGCAGCTATTCTCGAAGCGAAAATCCCGGATGCGGACCGATGTGACCGACGTCAGACCGACATTGTGGAATACCACCTGCTCTTCCGCAGTCCTCACAACGACGTCCACGGCCGAATCCTGGCCGTCCAAAAGCTCCGCGGGGGCCTCGACAAGAAGGCGCGTGACCGATCGGCCTTCCGATCCGAATTGCTGCGAGTGCTGGTCCAGGACCCTGGCGTCGTAAAGGTTCGATGCGGCATCGCGTAGATGCACCGCCGGAACTGCAGAGCCTTCGACGGACAGTGCGATGACTCCGCCGCCGACGGGGGCGCACGCAGGCAGGCTATTGTCTACGAGCAGGGCGGACAGCGTTTCGCGCTGCGAATCCAATCCGGACTGGCGGGTATGCGCTACATGTGTGCCTGGAAGGAGTTTGGCGCGCTTCAGGCGCCGAACGATCTTCTCCTGGGCTCTGGCGGCAATTCGCGCGGCTTCCTTGAATTTGTTTCCGGTGCCCTGGGTTTCCCGGAGGCGTGTGCGGGCTTTCCGCATCAACCGCCCGACGATCTGCCAATCTTCCTTCAATCTTGCCATTAAACGTGCCGGCCCCCGTGCCCCCGGAGCGTTCCATTCACGAAGCGGTTGGAATCCATTGGGGCGTGGGGTGCGTCCGGCCAAATCCAAACAGGCGGCCCATGAGGAACGAAAA
>DASXXW010000095.1:0-1588 GCA_036502865.1 Rhizomicrobium sp. | reverse complement strand
CGGACCATTCACGATGCAACCCATCACCGCCAGCGTCATGGTCTCCACGCCTTCATATTGCGTCTTCCAGATCGGCATCATGTCGCGGATATAGCCCTGAATGCGCTCCGCCAATTCCTGAAACGTCGAGCTGGTGGTCCGCCCGCAACCCGGGCAAGCCGTAACGCTCGGCGAAAACGAACGCAATCCCAGCGCCTGCAAGAGTTCGCAGGCCGCGTACACTTCTTCTCGCCGGTCGCCACCCGGCCGCGGCGTCAACGAAATGCGAATCGTATCGCCAATCCCCTGATAGAGCAGCACGCCCAACGAAGCCGCCGACCAGATCTGCCCCTTCATGCCCATGCCCGCTTCGGTCAAGCCGAGGTGCAAAGGCTGCTCCGTCTTCGCCGACAAATCCCGATACACCGTAATCAGGTCGCGCGGCCGCGAAGTCTTGCAGGAAATAATAATCTGGTCGTGGCGCAGGCCCGATTCCAGCGCCAGCTCCGTCGATTGCAGCGCCGACAGCACCATGCAATCGTTGATGATTTCCTCGGACTCTTTGCCCAGGTTCTGGTCCGTGTTCTCCTGCATCTTGCGCATGACCAATTCTTGAT
The DNA here is from genome assembly GCA_036502865.1 of Rhizomicrobium sp. GTDB lineage: Bacteria > Pseudomonadota > Alphaproteobacteria > Micropepsales > Micropepsaceae > Rhizomicrobium. The sequence continues at coordinate 992 of DASXXW010000095.1, read as the reverse complement.
TCAGCGAGCCGCCATTGACGCCGATGCGTACCGGCTTGCCGTTATCCCGCGCAATTTTGCAGATGGTTGAAAACTGTTCGTCGCGCCGCTGCCCCGCGCCCACATTTCCCGGGTTGATTCGATATTTATCCAGCGCCACCGCGCAGTCCGGAAACTTGGTCAGCAACACGTGCCCGTTGTAATGAAAATCGCCAATGATGGGAACTTTGCAGCCCGCCGCCAGCAACCGCTTCTTGATCTCCGGCACCGCCGCCGCCGCCTCCGGCACATTCACGGTGACGCGGACAATTTCCGAGCCCGCCTCAGCCAGTTCCAAACATTGCTGCGCGGTTCCAGCCGCGTCCGCCGTATCCGTGTTGGTCATCGACTGCACAACAATGGGCGCGCCTCCGCCCACGCGAACGTGCCCCACGTTCACGCCGTAAGTCTTGCGCCGCGGATGCAGCGTAGCCGCCGCGTCCGCCCCTGCAATTTGTGTTAGCATCCCCGCCATTTTACCGCGACTCCGCCGCAAACACGAAGCGCTTGCTCCGCAATGAGGCCTGTTCAGCTCGATTTGTCCAGAAAATCCCCTTGTCGAACAAGTGGCATAGGCTTTAGCCGAAAGTGGCATAGGCTTCAGCCTGTGCTCTTGCGAAGATCCGTAGTGACTAACACTCAGTTCGATGCCGGACCAACGAGGTAAGCAACGCGAGCGCGCTCTCGTCTCGCCGAGACGCGCCGCATACATTCGTCATAAGTCATTAAATCAATCTAAACAGTTCCTAACTTTCTGGCTCGCTCCTCCGTCGCATCTAAATTCCTCGTTACGGCACGTGATATCAAAGCTTTTGCTGTTGACACGATTTCCATGACGGGTGTATGGAGAGGCCATCCTTGTGCGTGGCTCGGGTGGGTGTTGGCTATGCCTGTCGTACTTAGCTTGGCTGCAGAACCCTTGGCTTGTCGTTTTCTAAACGCTTATCCACTATTTCTGGTTCCCTGTCAGGTTC
>DASXXW010000094.1:0-5528 GCA_036502865.1 Rhizomicrobium sp. | reverse complement strand
CATGCCCGATCCGGGCCTTCGATGCTGCTGCATCGAAACGGAGTTCACCCTGCGTGTCGCCGATCGTGGCATCGCCCACGAGATCAGTGACTTCCACGCGCGTGCCCCGGGGCACAGTGACTTTCACATAGAGATTGTCGGCGCGCGGTTCGTAATCCATCGAGAAATTGAACCATTTGTGCCAGTCCCAAACCGAGCCGTACTCGTTGGTGCTCGAACCTTCCACGACGACCTTGCCGCCTTCCTCGCGGACGGACATGCCGTTCACCCGGTCCTTCGTGCCGGTGACGTCGACCGAAATGGGACCGCCGTCGCGGACATTCACCGTCACCCTGCCGACGATATCTTCCACGCGCAGCGCGTTGTCGTTGAAGCTCTTGGTGGGCCAGGTGATCCAGTCGCCATTTGCGGCGGCCGCCGGAAGGATCAGCGCCGCGGCAACCGCCGCACCGCCCAGAAAAGATCGCATTCTGCTGTTCATGTTGGCCTGCCTCGATGACGCCGGAACTCACATAGGCCGGCGCACTTGGTGCGCATAGAACGCAAAAAACTCGGCCCCGCCATGTTCGCGAAGCATAGGCCCGAAATAGTACCCTTCGGGCAGGCGCCGGTCACGCCACCAGCCTATAGCCGCCGCTCTCGGTGATCAGAATCTGGGCGGCGCCAGGGTTGGTCTCGATTTTCTGCCGCAGGCGATAAATGTGGGTTTCGAGAGTGTGGGTCGTGACGGCCGGGTTGTAGCCCCAGACCTCGTGCAGCAGCGTCTCGCGCGCCACCGTCGCGCCCGACCGGTGCAGGTGCTTCAGGATATTGGTTTCCTTCTCCGTCAGCCGGATCTTCTTCCCCTTGGCGTCGAGCAGGAGCTTGGCGCTGGGGCGGAAGGTATAAGGCCCAATGCGATATACGGCTTCTTCGCTCTGCTCATGGCTTCGCAGATGGGCGTGGATACGCGCGGCGAGTACGGCAAAGCGGAAAGGCTTGGAAACATGGTCATTGGCGCCCGATTCCAATCCTTCGATCACGTCGCTATCGGAATCCTTGGCCGTCAGCATAATGATGGGGCAGGTGATGCCGTGGTCCCGCAATTCCCTGCATAGTTCGCGTCCGTCGCCGTCGGGCAGTCCGACGTCCAGGATCATGAAATCGTACAGGCCTTCGCGTGCCCGCTCCCGCGCCTCGGCGCAGCTGCCCGCTTCGATCGGGGTGAAACCGTCTTCCTGCGCGAGTTGCTCGGCGAGGGACTCGCGCAACATCACATCGTCGTCGACCAGCAGAACGCGCCTCGTACCGGGCATGGGCCACTCCTCGAAACCTTTGTTATCCGGAGTCTACCCCCTTTCGGGGCCGGGGTGTATGTGGGACGCATGCTTCAGACGCGCGATCAAGCGCCTGTGAATGACCCGCCTTCCGACCCCAACCCTGCAGATGTGCTGGGGTGGATCGCGCGTGCGGCGGACGCCTTTCGCGCTGGGCGGTTCGTCCAATTCGTCGACGGGAAGGGTGATTGGGTAGCCGCGCTACCGGTCGAAACGGCCGGGCCGGACGCGTTGAAGCGCGCCGGAGCCGGATCGCCGCTCATGGTCCTCAGCGATATCCGGGCGCGTACACTGAAGATGCGGCTCTATACCGGCGAGGTTGCGGTGTTGCGTCCGGGATTGCCGCTCAATGCCGAACAATTGCGCGCGATCGCAGATCCGACCGCCGATCTTGCTTCGCCGCTTAAAGGTCCGTTCGAGACGCTCCGCGAGAATCCACCGGCTGCGTCTGCTGCTGCCGTGAAACTTGCCAAGCTTGCGGGCCTGCTTCCTGCGGTGCTCGTCTGCTCGCCCGAAATTGCGAAAGCCGGCGCGCCGCAACTGAGGACCGAATGGATCGCCGCCTATGATTCGCTTGCCGTGCAAACACTCAGGCTTGTGACGCGCGCGCGCGTTCCACTTGAGGGCGCGGAGCATACGGAGCTTGCTGCGTTTCGCGCCGGCGATGGCGAGCCCGAGCAATATGCAATCATTATCGGTAATCCCCCTACGGACCGTCCGGTTCTTGCACGGCTTCACTCCGAATGTTTCACCGGTGATTTGTTAGGTTCGCTGCGCTGCGATTGCGGCGCGCAATTGCGCGGCGCTATCACGGCCATCGCGGCGGCGGGCGGCGGCGTGTTGCTCTATCTCGCCCAGGAAGGTCGCGGCATCGGGCTCATCAACAAATTGCGCGCTTACCGGTTGCAGGACCAGGGCTTCGATACGCTGGAGGCCAATGAACGCATCGGCTTCGAACAAGACGAACGCCGCTACGCTCTTGCGGCCCGCATGCTCCTATTACTTGGATACAAATCGGTTCGTTTGATGACGAACAATCCGCAAAAAGTCGAAGCATTGAACGCCGCCGGAATTTCCGTCGTGGAGCGTGTGCCGCATGCGTTTCCAGCCAATGCACATAATCGCGACTATCTCCGCACCAAGGCGGAGAAAGCCGGACATTTGTTGTAAGCGCACACATGCAAATGAACATGTCATCCCCGCGGAAGCGGGAATCCAGAGTGCTTGCGATCTCCTGATAATTCTCGGGTTCCGGGTTCCCGCTTGCGCGGGAATGACGGCAGGTTATTTGGAATACTCACGCTCGCCGAATATCGCCGAGCCGACGCGTATATGCGTCGCGCCGAAGCGGATCGCGGGCTCGAAATCAGCACTCATGCCCATGCTGAGACCCGCAAAACCGTGCGTGCGCGCCAATTTGGCGACAAGAGCAAAATGTGGTGCCGGCGGCTCGCTTGCCGGCGGGATGCACATCAGTCCGAAGATCGGCAGTGAGAGCTTCTCGCGGCAGTAATCGAAAAATTGCGGCGCATTCTGCGGGATGACGCCTGCCTTTTGCGGTTCCTCGCCTGTATTCACCTGGATGAATAGAAGCGGCGCGCGGCCCGACGCATCAATTTCACGCCGCATCGCGTCGGCAATTTTCGGACGGTCGATCGTATGGATGGCGTCGAACAGTTCGACCGCCTCATGTGCCTTGTTTGATTGCAGCGGCCCGATGAGATGCAGCGCGATCTCCGGCCATTCCGCTTTCAGCGCCGGCCATTTCCCTTTTGCTTCCTGCACACGGTTCTCGCCGAACACGCGCTGACCTACTGCAAGAACGGGCTCGATCTCTTCGGCCTGGAAAGTCTTCGAAACGGCAACAAGCGTGGTGGATGGCGCAGGCGAAAGAGCCTTCTTCCGTGCAGCCTCGATGCGCGCAAGGATATCCGCCAGGTTTCGTCCAGCGGGCGAGTCGGTTGAATCGGGCGAGGACATTCAGTGGCGGATAGCCTTGCACGCGCGCAATTGGCAAGGGCGGCGAACAGGCTTCGCCGCGCTGCGCAGTCGCCGCTGCCAGCGCTCGTCCTGCTGACCGATGACGAGCGGCTTCCCAATCCGGCCGCCGCGATCGCCGCATTGCCGCGCGGTAGCCTCGTTATTCTGCGCACGCGCGATACGAAGCGCGGGATTGCGCTTGCGGGAATGATGGCGCGCCTCATTCGCGAACGAAGCCTGACATGGATCATTGCCGGTGATCCCCTGCTGGCGTCGCAATGCGATGCGAACGGTGTTCACTTTCCGGAGCGCAATATTTCGTCTGCGGCCCACTGGCGGGCGCTGAGGCCGGACTGGCTCATCACCTGCGCCGCGCATTCGCTTCGGGCCTGTTGCCGCGCCGCGCAGGTGGGCGCACACGCGGCCCTTCTCGCGCCCGTTCTTTCGACCACAAGCCATCCCGGAGCACCCGCTCTTGGGATTGTCAGAGCGCGACAGATCGCGCGCCAGGCTCCGCTTCCGGTCTATGCGCTGGGCGGTGTGGACGCGCTGACGGCGCAGCAATTTGTGGATTCGGCCTTTGTGGGCCTTGCGGCCATCGGTGGTTTGAGTGTCCAGTTACGGGACGCCAGCCGTTGCACGGGCAACGCGACAAACGTATAAGGCCGCCCCGCGAGGGGACTGTGTCTTCGGCCGTCAGGGCCGGAAAAAGGGCAATTGTAGATGCGATTCTTGACGGTTGTGTTGTGTGGATTGCTCCTGACGGCGTGTGGTTCGTCCAACGATACCTCCGACATGACGACCGGCACGACCGCCATTTCCAGCGATAGCGGGCGCGTCACGCTCGGCGTCAACTCCTACCTCTGGCATGCCACGCTCGACACCCTTGCGTTCATGCCGCTCGCCTCGGCCGATCCCTATGGCGGCGTCGTCATCACCGATTGGTACTCCGCGCCGACCGAGCCCAATGAGCGCATGAAGCTGACGATCTACATTCTTGACCGGCGCCTTCGCGCCGACGGGCTGAAGGTTGCGGTGTTCAGGCAGACGCGCTCGGGCACCGGCTGGGCAGACGCCGCCGTCAATCCGCAGACCGCGCCGAAACTCGAAGACGCGATTTTGACGCGGGCCCGCGAGCTCCGACTCGCGAGCGGAGGCACTGGCGGATAGATTCACCGCGTTGTAGCCCTTTTCTTTGGCTGCAGCGCAGCCAGAGGATGAGGGCATATGGCGCGCTACAACGCCAAAGAATCCGAGATACGCTGGCAGGCCGCCTGGGCCGAACGCAATGCGTTTGCGGCCGGGCGCGAGTCCGGCCGGCCCAAGAGCTATGTGCTCGAGATGTTTCCGTACCCTTCGGGGCGGATCCATATGGGCCATGTCCGCAACTACACGATGGGCGATGTGCTCGCGCGCTTCCGGCGTGCGCAGGGTTATGACGTTCTTCATCCCATGGGCTGGGATGCATTCGGCCTGCCGGCGGAAAACGCAGCGCGCGAGAAAGGCGTCAATCCGCGCGAATGGACCTACGCCAATATCGCCGCCATGCGCACGGAACTCCAGGCGATGGGGCTCGCGATCGACTGGAGCCGCGAATTCGCCACCTGCGATCCGGCCTATTATTCGCAGCAGCAGAAATTGTTTGTCGATTTCTACAAGGCAGGTCTCGTTTATCGCTCCGAAGCCGATGTGAACTGGGACCCGGTTGACGGCACGGTGCTGGCGAACGAGCAGGTGATCGAAGGCCGCGGCTGGCGTTCCGGCGCGCTGGTGGAGCGGCGCAAACTCGCCCAATGGTTCTTTCGTATTACATCCTTTTCGGACGAGCTTCTCTCTGCACTCGACGGTCTCGAGCGCTGGCCCGAAAAGGTCCGGCTGATGCAGAAGAACTGGATCGGCCGCTCCGAGGGACTCGAATTCCGTTTCGATCTGTCGAATGGCGAAGGCCTCGACGTATTTTCCACGCGGCCCGATACGTTGTTCGGTGCGAGCTTCGTGGCGCTGTCGCCAGATCATCCGTTGACGGAGAAATTAGCTGCGCAGAATCCCGAGTTGACGGAATTCGTTGCCGAATGCCGCCGCCTCGGCACGGCGGAAGAAGCGATCGAGACGGCGGAGAAGCTTGGTTACGATACGAAGCTGACCGCCACGCATCCGTTCGATCCGGCGTGGAAGCTTCCCGTCTATGTCGCGAATTTCGTGTTGATGGCCTATGGCACGGGCGCGATCTTT
>DASXXW010000093.1:0-3170 GCA_036502865.1 Rhizomicrobium sp. | reverse complement strand
ATCTTCCTGTTCGGCACCGAGCTTGCAAAAGCCATCGCCGACGAGCGTGCGCCAGCCGATACCCAAGGCCGCGCGGAACGATTCACCGAAGCATGAGTTCGTTCTCATACAAGTACCGATAGGGTGACGACCATGGCGCGATCCGTTGAGGAATTGAGAAGAGAGTCCGAACAGAGCCGCGCGCAGCTATCGGCGACCGTCGATCAGCTGAAGGAGCGGATCACCGATACTGCGGAAGACATTCGCTACAAGGTCTCGCCGGAAGGCATCAAGTCGGAAGTGTCCGATTTCGTCAGTCGCAAAACCCAGGGCTGGCTTGATGCCCTAAAGCAACAAGCCATGGAAAACCCGATGCAGGCGATCGCCGCGGGAACCGCCGTCGCGGTGCCCGCGCTGCGGTTGGCACGGGGCTTTCCACTCCCCCTCCTGATGATCGGCGCCGGCCTCGCTCTGAGTTCGAAGATCGTGCGCACCCGCGCGGCGGATGCGGCTGCTCCGACCATCGAAAAGGCCCAGGAAATGGCAGGGCAAGCCGCGGAGCGCGTCCAATCCTTCGGCGAGGATGCGGCAGATGCGGTGTCCGCGACCGGGCGCCGGGCCGCCGACATGGCGAACAAAGCGCAAGCCAGGGCGACCGGAATTGCGGGCGACCTGACGGAACGGGCGGCCCAGACCACCGACAAGGTCAAGGCCGGCATGGATGCCGCCTCAGGAGCCGCGAAAGACACGATCGAACATGCCCGTTCAACCGTACGCGACAGGGCAGCTGGCGCACCGGAAACCGCACGTCAGATGATCCGAGATAATGCCGCGCTGATCGGTGGCTTGGGGGTCGCGATCGGCGCGATCATCGCAGCTTCGCTTCCCGATACCAGGGCGGAAGGCGCCCTTATGGGCAACGCGAGCGATGGAGTGAAGCGCGCAGCAGGCAAGGCAGCCCAGTCCGGATTCGAGACGGCCAAGGACGCGGTACTGTCTGCCACCGATGCCGGCGCGAAAAGCGTTTCCGATGCGGATCTCGGCAAACACGCCAGCCGCATGACTCAGGAAATGGCGGACAGACTCAAAGAAGCTGCCGACGACGTCGTGGCGACGGCCTTCGAGCCTTCGCGAAATCCGAACAGCTGAGAGAGGCCGTTATGACCGACTTTGACCCGCATACCCAGAACAAGAGTTCTTCTCAATACCAAGATCCGAACCGGTCTCAGAACCTGAAGGAACAGGTGGCCGATGCCGGCGCAGAAGTAAAGCAGCGCGCGGGCGATGCGCTGCGGGCATCTGCGGATGTCGCACGTGATAAACTCAAGGAGGCGGCCGACGCCGCCAAGGACGTGGCAACGGGAGCCGCCGATCATTTCCAGGATAAGGCCCGCGAACAACAGCGCTCCGGAGCGGATTTCGTAAGCCGCTTTGCCGGCGACATCCGGGACGCGGCCCGTGCGTTCGAAAGCGACGCGCCTTTTGCTGCCCGCGGCATCAAGTCCGCCGCTGAATATGTGGAAGATTCGGCCGAGAAGATCCGCAACGGAACCTTCCGTGACCTCGTCGACGGCGCAACGGACTTTGCAAAGCGGCAGCCGGCGGCTTTCCTCGGACTGTCAGTGCTTGCCGGTTTCGCGGCGGTCCGTTTCCTGAAGGCGTCGGGAAATCAGGCTTCATCCTCACAAGGTAATGATGCGCTATGAGCACCCAATCCGATCTTCGGGCCATCTCGGGCCTTTTGGGCGACGCGCTGTCGCAGTTCGCTAAGCTCTTTCAGAATGAGGTCGATCTCGCCAAGGCCGAGCTGGGCGACAAGGTTCAGCAGGTCGGCGGTGCCATGGGCTTCATCGCGGCCGCCGGTATCGTGCTAATCCCGGCGCTCGTCATGGCGCTGTTTGCACTGTCGGCCGCCTTGATCGCGGCGGGATGGTCGCAGCCGATCTCCTATCTTGCCTCCGCGGTCGTTGCCGCGGTGCTTGCCAGCGTGCTGTTTGCGGTCGGCATCAACCGGCTGGACGCGCGCAACCTGGCGCCCCGTGAAACGATGCGCCAGCTCGGAAAGGACAAGGACACCGTAAAGGAAATGGTGCGATGAACGGCACACAAGGCAATTTTCTGGAAAATCTGCGAGAAGCGATTCGTGAGAATCCCCTGGCGGCCGCCCTTATCGGAGGGGGTGCGCTGTGGCTGCTGATAGGCAATGAGAAGCTTAAGAGCGCGGCGAGCAAGGCGAATGCAGCTGCCGCACCGCTTGCAGATATCGGCGCGCGCAACTTCCGATCGGCCGCGCCCAAATTCGCAAACAGTCCGCCGACCGCGCCGGACCAAGACCTGGACAACGAATCATCACAGCACGTGAAAGAAAGCCTGCGAGACGCCAAGAGTGCGGTTTCTGATGCCGCGTCGGACGCGGCTGGTGCGACAAGGGACCGGTTGGAAGAAGGCATCGCCTACGCGCGGGAAAAATTTGGCAAGTTCGGTGATGCACTGCCCCGGAAAGAGGCCCTTGCGCAAATACAATCTTCTGTTTCCGGTGCGCTCGAGAGACAACCACTACTGCTCGGCGCCATAGGCGTGGCCGTCGGTGCTGTCCTCGCGGGTGCGTTCAGCACCTCGGATCTCGAAAACGAATGGGTTGGCGAGCTTAGCGACAATGTTAAAGAGGACCTGAATGCTCGCGCCGGGGCCGTGTCCCGGAGCGTGCGAGAGGCCTCCGACATGCTGAAAGCCGAAATTGATGACATGAGTGCCGAATCCCGGGAGCGGCTGCAACGGGCAGGCCGAAGCGGGATGGACGCGGTGCGAGAAAGCTTGAAGGCGCGTTAAGAATGGCGCATTTACGCTCTTACCCACCTCGCTATGCTGGATCACGCGAGTGCATTCATTGCTCGGTCACCTTGCACGCGTTAATGTTTCACCCAAGGCAGACCACCCGGCTTCGTTCGCGTGCTGGACGTCCGCACTATCGCGATCCCTCAACGCCCCGGTAAGCGACGCGCCGATAGTTTTCGGAATATTCTGCAAAATCCTAAAGTTGGGTTGGTATTTCTTGTGTCGGGTAAGGGCGAAACGCTCAGGATAAGTGGCACTGCGCGCATCATACGCGATGCGCGCAAGGCGCGGGAACCGGCTTTTCGCCGCGAATCATCTCTCCGGCCGACCCAGCCATTTCGTGGACATGGGGAATG
>DASXXW010000092.1:0-7509 GCA_036502865.1 Rhizomicrobium sp. | reverse complement strand
CACTGCCGCAGCCATAGAAGGCGCAATTCTTCGACGACGGACCGGAAAATGTTGTGCCGTAGAGATTGCCCTTGGCGTCGCGGACTACGCCCGCATAGGGCGTATCGCCGTCTTTTCCGCTCACGAAATCATAGAGGATGGTTTCGGTCCACGAACCGTTCTTGCCCGGCGAAAGTTCAAACACCGCACCGCAGCCGCCGCTGAAACAATCATTATAATTGCCACCCTGCGTCGCCGTGCCGTAAAGATTGCCGGATTTGTCCGCGATCACATTTGCCCAGGGATTGGTCGTGTCGTTGCCATTGCCCTGGAAGGCGTAAATCACGCTCTCGGTCCAGGAATTCTTGCCCGAAGGCGAGAGTTCGAACACGGCCCCGCATCCCACACCGCAATAATTCGATTGCGCGCCGCCGCCCAGCGTGGTGCCGAACAGATTACCCGATTTGTCCATCAGCAGGGTGGATAGCGGATAGGCGCCATCGGGCGATCCTGCGAATTGGTACAAGACGCTGTATGTGCCGCTGCTCGTGATTTCAAAAACAATGCCGCTGGCGTAGCTGCCACCCGCTTCCGCGGTGCCGAAAATATTTCCCTTCGCATCGAGGATGACGCCCGACAGCGGGCTCGACCCGTCCGTGGCCCCGCCCGCGAAAGAATGCAGGATCGTTTCCTTGCCGTCGGGCGTGACCTTGAAGACGGCACCCAGATTATCGGCACCGCCCTCGTATGTCGTACCGTAAAGATTGCCCTGGCCGTCTTCCGCGAGGCCGGCCTGCGGATTCTGACCATCGGTGCCGCCGCCAAAGGAATAGAGCACTGTTTCTTTGCCGGCAGGCGTTAGTTTGAACACCGCTCCGTGGCCGGTAGCTCCGCCGGCATCCGTTGTGCTGTAGAAATTCCCCGACGCATCGGTAATAAGTCCGGAGGTGGGTGCCAGGCCGTCGCTTCCGCCGGAAAAGGAATATAACACTTTGGTTTTGGCGGCTTCGGCGTTTCCCGATAGCAACAAGACCGCGAAGACGGCCACGCCGGTCAGATAAAATTTTCCTGAATCGATCCGGATCATCGCCCCGCTCCCTTGGCAAGTCATGGAAGCGTAAGGTCACACACTTCTTTCAATCCGGCAATTCGACCTTCGAACGCGCGATCTTCATCGAAATGACATCTACATCCGTGGTTCAGATTGCTGCGATGATATCGTTGAACTCGGAGTAATACATATGCGTATGGATTTGCGTTTCGGGATCTACGCCGGATGACGCCAGCCGGAAACATCCTGCCGCCCGGATAAAATAACGGCGCCATGCAGCGCGGCTTCGTCCATCTGGATGATCCCGGCGCGATATGCGCCAGTGACACGACATGCAGCGGGCTCTCCGCTTACAGTTGCGGGGTAGCTCCGGCATGGCCATTCGACGCACCGGATTCTCTCTTAGCTTCCGTTCGAACGCCGACCAGAAGAACCGTGATGGCTGGAGTCCAGACAGCGAGTGGGCCCCGCCGTCAATCATGACATAAAGAATTCTTTATGTGTTTGAAGCAGCGGCGCCGGATTATGCAAAAATTGTGAAATGCGCTTGACTCGAATTCCCTCATAACCACAAGTTATGGCGTTCACGGTTCCTCTGGATAGCGATATCTAGAGGCTAAGAGGGAAACCGGTGCAAAACCGGCGCTGCCCCCGCAACTGTAAGCGGAGAGCCCGCTGTCACCTGAGTCACTGACGCGCTTTTGCGTCGGGAAGGCCAGACAGCAGGCGATGATCCGCGAGCCAGGAGACCTGCCGCGAACAGAGTGTCGTTCGTCGGGCGGGGTGTCCGGGGATGTGCGCGGGAGGGTCTGTTCCTGCGCCATCTGCGCGCCCCTGCAGCCGAAAGGGGAGAAGCCATGTCATCGCTCGCATTCGATTTCGACATCGACGGACATCTCGTTCCCGCGCCGGAAATTGCGCCGGGCCGCACCATGCCCGGTCCGAAACTTGTGTTCAGAAAGGCGACTGCCGCGCCCGCACCGATGCCGGGCCCGTTGGGACGCAAACCTGTTCCGGCCGATCTCAAACTTGATCGCACGCGCGACAATCTTCTGACGGCATTCGGCAAGGCGACGCTCAGCGATCGCTATCTCATGCCGGGCGAGAGTTTTCAGGACATGTTCGCGCGTGTGGCCTGCGCCTATGCCGACGATGTTGCGCATGCGCAGCGTTTGTACGACGCGATATCGAAACTCTGGTTCATGCCGGCGACGCCGATCCTGTCGAATGGCGGAACGACGCGCGGCCTTCCGATCTCATGCTTTCTCAATGATGTCGCAGATTCGCTTGAAGGCATTGTCGGCACGTGGAATGAAAATGTGTGGCTTGCCTCCAATGGCGGCGGCATCGGCACCTATTGGGGCAAGGTGCGTTCCATCGGCGAGCGGGTGAAGGGCTGCGGCGAAACCAGCGGTATCATTCCTTTCATTCATGTGATGGACGGGCTGACGCTGGCGATCAGTCAGGGATCGCTGCGGCGGGGAAGTGCTGCCGTCTATCTCGATGTGCATCATCCGGAGATCGAGGAGTTTCTGGAGATCCGCAAGGCCAGCGGCGATTTCAACCGCAAGGGCCTCAATCTGCATCACGGCATCAACATCACCGACGCATTCATGGAAGCAGTGCGTGACGGCACGATGTTTCCTTTGCGCAGCCCGAAGGACGACGCGGTCGTTCGCGAGATCAATGCGCGCCAGCTTTGGCAACGCATCCTGGAAACGCGATTGCAGACAGGCGAACCCTATCTGCTCTTTATCGATCACGTGAATCGTGCGCTGCCCAAGCATCAGCGCGAACTGGGATTGAAAGTCGCGACCTCCAACCTGTGCAGTGAGATCACGCTGCCCACCGGCGCCGATCACAAGGGCAAAGAGCGCACGGCGGTATGTTGCCTGTCATCGCTCAACATCGAGACCTGGGATCAGTGGAACGAAAATCCGGACCTCATCGAAGATGTGATGCGGATGCTGGACAATGTCCTGACCAGCTTTATCGAGACGGCGCCGGACAGCATGGAACGTGCGAAATATTCTGCGTTGCGCGAACGCTCGGTCGGTCTCGGCGTGATGGGATTTCATTCCTTCCTGCAATCGCGCGGCATTCCGCTGGAAAGCGCCATGGCGAAGAGCTGGAACCGGCGCATGTTTCGCCATATCCGCCGCGCGGCGGACGCGGCATCCTTCGCGCTGGCAGTGGAACGCGGGCCGTGCGAAGACGCGAAGGAGCGCAAAATGAAAGCGCGGTTTTCGCACAAACTTGCCATCGCGCCGACGGCATCCATCAGCATTATTTGCGGCGGAACGAGCGCCGGCATCGAACCGATTCCTGCCAACATCTATACGCACAAGACGTTGTCGGGCGCGTTCAGCGTACGAAATCCCCATCTGGAGAAGCTGCTGGAAGCGAAAGGCCAAAACACGCCGGCCGTCTGGCAATCCATTGTCGAGAACGAAGGCTCGGTCGCACATCTCGAATGTTTGAGCGAAGACGAGAAAGCCGTGTACCGCACGGCGTTCGAAATCGACCAGCGCTGGATCATCGATCTGGCGGCGGATCGCGCGCCGATGATCTGCCAGAGCCAGTCGCTGAACCTCTTCCTGCCCGCGGACATCGATAAATGGGATCTGCACATGCTGCATTGGACGGCGTGGGAGCGCGGCATCAAGAGCCTCTATTACTGCCGCTCCAAATCGATCAGCCGCGCAGGATTTGCCGGGCAGCTGGAGAAGAAAGAAAGCGCTCTCAGGGTTGAAGCAAAAACCGATTATGAGGAGTGCCTGGCATGTCAATGAAATTTGCAGGCACCGATCCGCGCGAATTGATCGGCACCGGCCGGATCGGCTTGCTCACCGCGACCGGCAGCTATGATGTCGACCGTTACCCGTGGGCCTATGAGTTCTGGAAGCGTCAGCAACAGACGCACTGGATGGGCGAGGAAGTCCCGCTGGGCAACGACATCAAGGATTGGTCGTCGGATCGCATCACGCCGGCGGAACGTTCCCTGCTGACGCAGATATTCCGCTTCTTCACCCAGTCGGATGTCGAGGTGGGCGATAATTACCTGAAACGCTACATCCCCATCTTCCAGCCGTTGGAAGTGCAGATGATGATGGCCGCCTTCACCAATATGGAGACGGTGCATATCGATGCCTATGCGTTGCTGCTGAAAACATTGGGCATGCCGAAAGCCGAGTTCGAAGCATTCCGCGATTATGCCGAGCTGCGCGGCAAGGCGGATTACATGCATACGTTCGGCGTGGGAACATGCGCCGACGTGGCGCGGACGCTCGCGATGTTCGGCGCCTTTACCGAAGGCATGGCGTTGTTCGCGAGTTTCGCGATGCTTCTGAATTTTCCGCGCCATAACAAGATGAACGGCATGGGCCAGATCGTGAGCTGGTCGGTGCGCGACGAAAGCCTGCATTGCGAAGGTATCATCAAACTTTTCCATGCCTGGAACGCCGAAACTGGCGCAGTCACACGCGGCGTGCGCGACGACATCGTCGATGTGGCAAAGACGATGGTGAGGCTCGAGGAAGGTTTCGTCGATCTCGCATTTGGCCTGGGCGAGATTCAGGGGATGAATGCGAAGGCGGTGAAATCCTATGTCCGTTACATCGCGGACTGGCGTCTCACGCAACTCAAGCTCCCGCCTGTTTTCGGGAATTTCGAAGAAACCGAGAGCGGCTATCGCGCGCTCAAGGCTCATCCGCTTCCCTGGCTGGTCGAAATACTCAACGGGGTGGAACACGCTAATTTCTTCGAGCAGCGGGCAACGGAATATTCGAAAGGCGCCAGCCGCGGAAGCTGGGATGGCGATAGCGGCGTATGGGCCGCGTTCGAGAAGCGCAAAAACGCGGCTTAGCTCTCGTAAGCGACGAAGGAAATCAGGTAGCAAGCTCTCGAACTGTCATAGCCCGTAAATGCGGGCTATGACAGTTGGATCGATGCGCGGCTATTATATATTCGCTTTCAGGCCTCCGAAGAAGCCGCGGCCGGGGCGAAGAAAGCCGACAGGTTCCTGATAATTCGCATCGAAGAGATTGGTGACGCGCCCATAGACCGAGAACATGTCGTTGATTTTGTAGTCGGCGTCGATGTCGGCGGTCAGATAGCCCGGCGCCTTGACGTAGGAAAAGAAGGCGCGGTCGCCGTCGACCCAGGAACTGACGGCCAGAAGATCGGCGTCGAAAGACAATGAATCCGTCGCCTGCCATTCGGCATTGAGCGTTCCCTTGTTCTTGGGCCGGCGGACCAATTCCTGATCCAGGATCTCGTCATTTGCTTCCGTATAGGTGTAATCCGCGCGCAGATTGAGCGTCGGCAGGATCTGCCAAGCGGCAAAGGCCTCCACGCCATCGGTTTCCGCCTTGCCGATGTTCACATAGGTTGTGAAGGTTCCGTTGATCAGGTTCTTGATGTCGTTGCGGTAATAGGTGGCGCCGAACCGCACTTTTTCGTCGAACAATGATTGTTCGAACCCCATATCGTAGCCAAGGCTCGTTTCCGGCCGGAGATTGGGATTGCCATAGAACCCATAGGCCGGGAAGTTCTGGAACATTTCGCTGAGCGTGGGCGCCTTGAATCCGGTGCCGACACTCGCCTCGAGTTTGGTGCCCGTATCGGCGATGAGATAGGCCGGAGCCACGCGCCATGTCGCTTCGCTGCCGAAATTGGAATTGTCGTCGAAGCGGACCGCGGCGGAATTGTAGAAATTACCGAATGTCGATTGCAGCTCGCCATAGCCGGAATCGATATCCATCCCCGCCGAGATCGGTTCGCGGATGCCGTCATGCTCATGCTCCGCGCCCAGTACCAGGATTTCATCGTCGGAGAATTTGAGATTTCCCTGCCAGTCCACTTTGGTCCGGTCGCCGAGATAATAAGCCGTCGGACCGTCCGGGCTGGCCTGCGTGGAATCGATGCTGTGATAGGCGATGCCGAGGGTTTGTTCGAAGAAGCCATCGCCTAATACAAGATGGGCCGTCCCGCGCGTATCATATTGCAAAATCCCCTGGTGGCTTTGCGTGGCGTCCGGGAAGCCCGTGAAGTAATTCTCGCCAGTGAAATCGAGTTGGGAATTGGTGTACCGCGCCACAAGCCCCAGATCGAGATTGTCGGTAATGTCGTATCCGAGTTTCGTCGATGCCGTTACGTTGCCGTAGGAATCGTCGACCCGGTGTTCGCCCGGCGCGAGCAGATCGAGCGGCGTGACCGGCGTTGAGCCCGACCAATAATGCTCGATTGTGGCCGCGTAATGAAACTGATCTTCCGAACCGCTGACCGTACCCGCCTGGTTGAATGTATCGAAGGAGCCGCCTTCGATATCGCCCGTGGCCTGTAACGGGCCCGATCCGCTCTTGGTGATGATGTTGATCACGCCGCCGATCGCATCGGAGCCGTAGAGTCCGCTTTGCGGACCGCGAAGAATCTCAACGCGTTCAATATCCTGGGTGAGAAACTGGCCGAAATCGAACGTACCGGTTGGGCTGCTCGGATCGCTCATATCAATGCCATCCACCAGCACTTTCACATGGTTGGAATCCGTACCGCGCATGAATACGGATGTCTGTCCGCCCGGGCCACCCGATTGCAGGACATTCAATCCCGGGGCATCGGCCAGCACATCGGGCAATGTCTGTTGTTGTTTGGCTGCGATGTCTTTTGCCGTAATAACGGTGATGCTGCTGGCGATCTTCGCTTCAGGCGTCGGCGTACGTGTCGCCGTGACGACAACGGTTTCCGGCGTTTCTTCGTTCTGCGCGAAGGCAGCCGAAGCGGCCACCAAAGCGGCAAAACTTATGGAACTAATGAGTAAACTGCGCATGATATTCTCCTGGTTGGGGTCCAGGAGCCGGCAAGCGGAAACGCACGGCGAAAGTAATGAGATGCAAACATCCCCGGCTCCGCAACGACGACTCCAACATGTCGTCGCGACGGTTTCCCCCGCAGTCCCCGGCGCACCCCGGCCGAAAACAGGACGACCGCGTAAGGCAGGTCTCCTGGCTCCCGGGTCATGGCTCCCATCCGCCTTCCCAAAGCTTTCGCCCGGTGGCATTTGGATGGTCGCTCGCCGGCTACAGTTGCGGGGGCAGCCGCGGTGTTCGACCGCGTTCCCTTTCACATCCCAAATGGGAACCTTGCGCGTTGGCGCGAAGATAGCAGAGGCGCGGGTGTCGTCAACGCGGTTGCGGCAGGTTTGCGAAGCCGCCCAATTGCCGGTAAAATCCACGCATGAGAATTCTGGTCATTTCCCGGAATATGGATGTGATGGGCGGCGCAGCTGTTTTTCACGGCACTCGCGTTCCCGTTCAGACATTGCTGGACTATCTGGAGGCGGGCGACTCGATCGACGAATTTCTGGCGGGATTTCCTTCTGTTACGCGCGAGCAGGCGATTTCTTTTCTTGAGCAGGCAAAAGATCGGCTGATCGAAACTGTCTCGTGAGGGTTTTTCTTGACGAATGCGTCGACTGGCGT
>DASXXW010000091.1:0-2567 GCA_036502865.1 Rhizomicrobium sp. | reverse complement strand
GGAATTGATGCTGAATGTTGACGTTTCTGTCGACCCGGTCGGGATGATTTTCGTGATTTTGCCTTTGGCCGATCGCACGAACGCCTGCACGCCGTCGCTGCCTTCGTAAAATCCCGTGACTTCACCTTTCAGATTGATACTTCTCGGATAAGTCAGAGCGTCTGGAACACCAAAAGCCGTGAACGTTCCGTCGGGGGATCTGATGAAACCGCTGCCGCTGCTCCCGCCGTAATAAAGTCCCACAATTGAACCGGCACTGTTGATGCCCATGGGAAGCGTGCTTGTCGAGTCCGGCGGATCGAAAGTCGTTATCGTTCCGTCCGGTGTTCGCAAAAAGCCGTGAGCCTGCTCGGATGTATAGCCGTAATCTCCTGTCACCGTTCCGGAATCGTTTATCGCATAAGCGCCGGTGCCGAACCGCCCACCGAGGTTGAACGTCGCGTATGTCGCCTTGGCTCCCGCGGCGGGAGTAACAGCAGGCAAGCACAGTATCGCTACAAGTGCCGCCACTCGTTTTTGCCGGTTCTTTCCAGGCAGCCGCTTCGCTTTGTCCCCATGCAGCATTTTCTTACCCGCAAGTCTGGGCCAGTCTCAATCCGGATCGGTCCGGGAATGATTACTATCACTTTTCCCCAAAACGCGCAAAAAGCTACCTGAGGCTCGGCAGATCGAGACCCTTTTCCTTCGCACATGCGATGGCATCTTCGTAGCCGGCATCGGCATGACGCATGACACCCGTGGCCGGATCGTTCCACAATACGCGTCCGACGCGCCTCGCGGCGTCTTCCGTCCCGTCGCAGACAACCACCATGCCGGCATGTTGTGAGAAGCCCATGCCCACGCCGCCACCATGATGGATCGACACCCATGTGGCACCACTCGCGCAATTCAACAGCGCGTTGAGCAGCGGCCAGTCGGAGATCGCGTCCGAGCCGTCCTTCATCGCTTCCGTCTCGCGGTTGGGCGAAGCAACGGAACCGGAATCGAGATGATCGCGGCCGATAACGATGGGTGCTTTCAGCTCGCCGCGCGCGACCATTTCATTGAAGGCGAGGCCCACGCGATGGCGGTCGCCCAGCCCGATCCAGCAAATGCGCGCTGGCAGGCCCTGGAAGCGGATGCGCTCGCGCGCCATGTCGAGCCAATTGTGCAGATGCGTGTTATCCGGAAGTAATTCCTTCACTTTGGCATCCGTACGCCAGATATCCTCCGGATCGCCCGAGAGCGCACACCAGCGGAACGGACCAATGCCGCGGCAGAACAGCGGGCGGATATAGGCGGGCACGAAGCCGGGAAAATCGAAAGCGTCGCCGACACCCTCGTCCTTTGCCACCTGGCGAATATTATTCCCGTAGTCCACGACCGGGATGCCCATGCGGTGGAAATCGAGCATGGCGCGCACATGCTCCGCCATGGATTGTTTCGCCGCGCGTTCGACGCCCTTGGGATCGCTGGTACGTCCCGCTTCCCATTGGGAGAGCGTCCAGCCTTTCGGCAGATACCCATTGATGGGATCATGTGCGGATGTTTGATCGGTTACGGCATCGGGTCGCACGCCGCGGCGCACAAGCTCGGGAAGAATCTCTGCCGCATTGCCCAGCAGCCCGACGGATAGTGCTTTGCCTTCGCGCGTCGCGCGCGTGATGATTTCCAGCGCTTCGTCGAGCGATTGCGCCTGCACGTCGAGATATTTCGTACGCAGACGCATTTCGATCCGTGAAGGCTGGCATTCGATGGCGAGCATCGAGGCGCCTGCCATGACCGCCGCGAGCGGCTGTGCGCCACCCATGCCGCCAAGGCCGGCCGTCAATATCCAGCGGCCTGCAAGTGAACCATTATAATGACGGCGGCCAAGCTCCACGAAAGTTTCATACGTGCCCTGAACGATCCCCTGGCTGCCGATATAGATCCAGCTGCCGGCCGTCATCTGGCCGTACATCATCAGGCCCTTGCGATCGAGCGCGTTGAAATTGTCCCAATCGGCCCAATGCGGCACGAGATTGGAATTGGCGATCAGCACGCGCGGCGCATCGGGATGCGTCTTGAAAACACCGACGGGTTTGCCCGACTGCACCAGCAATGTTTCATCGCTTTCAAGCCGCTTCAGGGCGGATGTGATGCGGTCGAAACTTTCCCAGTCGCGCGCCGCGCGGCCGATTCCACCATAAACGACGAGCTCTTCGGGCTTCTCCGCAACTTCAGCGTCGAGATTGTTCATCAGCATGCGAAGCGGCGCTTCGGTGAGCCAGCTCTTTGCATTGAGCTCGGTGCCGCGCGGCGCGCGGATGGAGCGGGCATTGTCAATTCGCGTCATGATGGACTCGCAAAGCTGATCTCCCTCTCCCCCGATTTCGGGGGAGAGGGTTAGGGTGAGGGGGTATTTGACGCATGGCAATCCATCGAAACAAACACTGGGCGCGATCGCACCAAACGAGTCAGAAATTTCAGCATTGTCCCTCGACTATTCCCCCTCACCCCAGCCCTCTCCCCCGAAATCGGGGGAGAGGGAGATCAGCTTTGCGAGTCCATCATGACGCGAATTGACAATGCCCGCTCCATCCGCGCGC
>DASXXW010000090.1:0-44864 GCA_036502865.1 Rhizomicrobium sp. | reverse complement strand
CGGATGCGGCGTGGTATATAAAGTTACCAAACAAAATAATGCCGGTGTTAAGTTTCGGCAGTCGTCGGCCCCAACGAAGATGCCTAACCGCAACGCTTTCGTACGGGGGGCCAGCGACATTATTGCCCGACCAGCGCCTTTCCCAGACGTTCAAAATTAGCGGCGGACCCGGTATAGGCATACCGTTTCCGGTGCTGTCCAGCTTGGTGCAATGGCGCGCAATTCCCCGAAAGTATTGGCTTTACGGATTCACCGAACAGCGTAGAACCGCGAACTCTGGCATAGGGCCACCTCTCTCAGCCTCGAAATTGTTGGCGGACGAGGATCCGCATCCAGTTCCCATTTTTATCCTGTCCGGTGCGCCAGTATCTGCCTTCGTGATTACGGCGTTCGCAAAAAGCCGTGATACTCGCCGCTGCTGTCTTCGTAATCGCCCGTGATGTCATTCCGGTCGGCACGGACGCTATCGATGGCCGTGGGAAACGTCTGACTTGCACCCGGAACATCGAACGAAGTGATCTTTCCGCTATTCTTTCGAATGAAGCCGTGAGAGACGCCGTTGCTGTCGCTGTAGGAACCCGTCACCATTCCTGAATCGGCAATGGCAGCAGGAAACGTGCTTGTCGATCCCGGTGCATCGAAGGTCGAGATCGTCCCATCCGCGGTTCTTACAAAGCCGTGGCTGCCGCTGCTATCGCCGTAGGTACCAATTATGGTCTCGGCTTTGTTGATGCTCGACGCTACCGTAGAGGTCGATTGCGGAACATCGAAGGCCGTAATTGTGCCATCGGCTGCCCGCACGAAGCTATGGGTTCCAGTGGAATCGTTGTACCAGCCGGTAACCGCGCCGCTTTTATTGATGCTGGCGACCCAGGTCCAGGTTGACCCGGCGGGATCGAAGCTCGTGATTGTCCCGTTGGCGGCACGAACAAACCCGTGAACGACGTTATTGATGTCAGCATACGACCCGGCAATCGTGCCGCCGTCGTTAATGCTTACCACAGGAGCGGGCGCCCCATTGGCGGGGCTGAATTCGATGATCTGTCCGTTGGACTTCCTTATAAAGAAGCACGCATAGCTGCAAGTGTTCCCCGGTGAAAATCCGTGTTCCGCGGCGCTGTTATTGTCGTAGTAACCCACGACGGGTCCATGCCTGTTGATGCTCGTCGGATATGTGTTGTTCGAGTTCGGAGGATAGAACTTCGTGATTGTCCCGTCGGCAGCACGCAAAAACGCCCCGTTAGCGCCGCTTACATAATAGCCCGCGATCGCTCCGCCGCTGATGGCGGCCGGGTACGTGTCATTCGAATATTGCGGATCGAACTCCGTGACCGTCGCGGCACGGCCGGCAAGCCGAATCCGCAGACCGCAGTCGCACAAACGGCTGCGCCTGCAAGCAGTACTTTGCGAAAGTTTATCATCTTCGGGCCTCCCATTTGAACCGTAGAATGCCCTCCTTAGCACAAGCCGCGAGGCGCCGCCACGTCACGGCGTTCGTCCGGGCGAGAATGCGGGGGATCATACTCGCATGAGCGCGGGAGGGAGGTCCGGTTTGGTCCCTTCTCGCTTAGGTGATAGTTCTTGCCGACTCGCCAGAGACAAAGGACATCCCATGAAATGGACTGCGACCGCGCGCGTTGTTTGTGTGTTGGGATGCGTGGTGCACGGTCCGGTGGCGAACGCTCAGACGGAGAGGGTGTTGTATTCGTTTGCGGGCGGGACGGACGGGGCCAATCCCCATGGCGGCGTGATCGAACTGAACGGCACGCTTTATGGAACGACGTGGGGTTCGGTGTACTCGCTCGATCTGGCTAATAACACCGAGACGGTGCTCTATAACCAGCCAGGTGGAACGAGCTCGGGCCTGACCGATGTCGAGGGGACGCTCTATGGAACGACCGAGACCGGCGGGAACGGCGACTATGGAACGGTGTTTTCCTACAACCTGGCGGCCGCGACTGGAACCATTGTGTATCGGTTCTGCAGCAAGAAACTATGTAAGGATGGCGCACAGCCGATTGGCGGCGTGATCGGCGTCAGGGGAATGTTATATGGGACGACACCGATGGGGGGCAAATATGAGGATTGCGGCGTCGGTAACAAGCTCGGCTGTGGGACGGTCTTCGCGCTGGATCCGGCAACCGGCGTCGAGAGGACACGCCTTTCATTTTCGAACAACGCGACATACGGCGAAATTCCGCTAAGCACGCTGCTTGACGTCAAAGGTACGCTGTATGGGACGACGGAGTATGGCGGGAGCGGCAGCTGTGACAATGGCTGCGGGACGGTGTTCTCCCTGAAGGGTAACAAAGAAACAGTACTCTATTCCTTCCAGAATAACGGCACGGACGGCAGCTACCCGGTTGCGGGCCTGATCAATGTGAAGGGCATACTATACGGAACAACGGGCGGGGGCGGCAGCTATGGAATCTGTGACAGCCGCAAGCCGGGCTGCGGCACGGTGTTCTCGATCGATCCCGCGACGGGAGCCGAGACGGTGATCCATGCCTTCGGCAACGGGACGGATGGCACCCTGCCGCTGGCCGCGCCGGTCTACGTCAAAGGCAAGCTTTATGGAACCACGTTAGGCGGCGGCAATACCGGCTGTACCGGCGGCTGCGGCACGGTGTTCTCGATTGACCTGGCGACGGGTTCCGAGACGGTGGAGTATGCGTTTTGCAGCCTGCAGAACTGCGTGGACGGATCCGGGCCCATTTCCAGCCCCGCCCTGATCGACGTCGACGGCGTGCTATACGGGACGACAGGCAATGGCGGCGCAGGAAGCTGTAACGGCATGGGTTGCGGTACGGTATTCGCGATCACGCCGCGCAGGTGATCGCTCCAATCAAGGCTGCAATCGGGGGAACTACGAGTCCGGCTACAATCTTGCTTTCGGTCGATTCCTGCCGATGAAACAAAGGGTCCAGGCCGATTTGCGGAACTACCTTTCAGTGCGATTCCGCTGCATATTCAGATAATCACCGCGTCACAAATAGTGCGGAGCACATTCCGCGGTGATTGAAGCGCTCGGGACCAACATCCGGCTCCGGACAATACCTGCATCAGTCGCAATAATTTTGCGGCAATAATCATCCATGCTATTGTGGCAGCAACTTGGGGAGGACTCGCAATGCCGCGCCTATTGATTATTTCCGCACTCGCACTCGCGGCCGGTAATGCCTTCGCCGGCGATTACGTCTACCACTACAAGGGCAGGGCCTATCAGAGCGCAGAAAGCCCTTACACAACATCCATGCGCTTAAAGGCGGATGTCACGCTCGCCCACCAAATTCCGCCGGATTATGCGGGCACCGTGAAGATCAAATCATACCGGTTGTTCGACGGTTACTACACGGCAAACAAACGCGACGCCATTCAGAGCCCTTATCTGTACGTCGAAACCGACGATTCGGGTGTGATAACCGGCTGGGACATGCAGGTTCTGAGCACAAATCCAAACGGCACCATGGCCGGAATGGGAAGCGAGAACGACACGCAGGCGGTGACTGACGATACGTGCTGGTGGGGCCGAACCCAGTGTTTCACGATGGCGGATAATACGAACCTGCCCGGACACTGGTCGGCAGGACAGCCGGTGAAAGTAGCCAGGGTGCGTTGAATGATTTGTCTGCTGCCGGGGGTAGGTAACTAAAAGTTACCTCAAACTGACAGCTCCGTCGCCCGGCTGATCAGCGAAGGCGACTAGGCTTTCTCAGAAGTGGCACCTCCGCCGCGCGGAATTCATCTGCTCTGGGCAAGTGAGGCTTCGCAGCACCCGCAAATTGTGGTAGGAATATTGTTGCGGAACGCATGGGGGACAACATGTCCAGCGAAGATTTGATCCGCAGCGCAGGCCTCGTCGCAACGTTCTATGCGATCGGCCATCTTAGGTATGACCGACGTCGATAGGCCGTAAACCTGAAAGCCCCGGGGGCGGGAAGCGCCACGCATTCGATGACGGCGGAACCGTCTTCTTGCGGGCACCCCCACGCTCCGGGGGGAGAATGCTATTTACGCCGGAGTATGTCGGACTTCAGTCGGACTCCGTAAATGTGATGGACGGATTTTGTCCGCTCTGCCCTTTGCACGTAACAAGATTCAGATTGTTTGTTTCATATGTGTAGATGTCGTTGAGTCTGCAGGTTGGAGCGGTTGTCGAGCCGTCCGTCAACTGGATATTCACGGTGATGTTTGTGCCTTTGTTGAAATTGGCCTGGCTTCCAAGTCCATCGCCCAGAACGTTGAACTCCGTCCCGTTCCAGACACCGGCCAGACCGAGAGCGGAGTCCGGTGCGCTCTGCGCGTAGGCCTTGCTTGGCGTTGTCAGTTGCACCGTATCGTTGCCGCCGGAGGCTGCGGAGCCCGATAGCTGAAGGCCGGCGAGTGCGGATAGCTTTTGGCGGGGAACACTGACGGCGGAGCTCGCCATCCAGCAATTAAGCGCACCCTGAGTCCAGCCTGACGGGCAATACGGCCCGTAATTGATCAGCCAATAGACCATGAATGCGCTGGAAGTACCCTTCTTGCCGCCGTTTTGCGCAAAGACGAATTGCTGCCAGGCCTCGCAATCCGCCGGATCGGGAGAACTCTTGCAGGCGGCCGAGTTGAAATAAGGCGTGTTAAGCTGAAGCGAATATTGGTTGGAAACACCGGCATTCTTTTCCGAAGTGAGACCGGTGATCGCCGGAAAACTCCCCACTGCCGCTGTGATGGGGCTTGAGACCTGGGCGGCGTAGTCATTACCAAATCCGACGGCCGGGTGATGCGCCGGCGCGTAAGCGCGGTTGGGTGCGTTCGTGCATGCCACCTGTTTCCAGACGAGGGCCGGATAGTCTGCCGTGAAGCAGCCGGCGCCTGGTAACGCGGTGTGCGAGATTGTGGTGCGCCAGGTCTCATGCAGACGGGCTTCGGACGACTTCGATGCCGGTGCGGCCTGCGCTGCCGCCGCCAGCGAAAGGCAAAGCATTGCCGGAAAGCCCGCGCCGAGCGCGGTCTGCAGTTTTGTGAATTCGGTGCCTTTGAAAAGCATTGTCATATCTCCTGTCCGTCGCGGGGCGATGCATGCCGTGCCCGGCACTGCGACCGCCGCGATCGAAACTTCGCGCGTTTGTTAGTTGGATTCCGTGAAGCTGATCGACGGTTTCTTTCCGCCTTTCGCCTTGCACCGGTTCAGGCCGAGATTGTTCGATTCCAGCGTGAAGCCATCGGTGATGCAGATGGGGGCGCTTGTCGATCCGTCCTTCATCTGGATATTCACTTTTATCGTCGTGCCCGGATTGAACACGGCCTCGCTGCCGCCGCCGTCGCCGAAAATGTTGTATTCCGATACGTTCCAGTTTCCCGCCAGATCGACGGTCGAATCGGGAAGCGTCACGGAGTAGGCCTTGCTCGACGTGGTGATTTTCAACGTGTCGTTGCCGCCGGAAACCGCCGTGCCCGTCACCTTAATGTCCGATAGCTGGGCCAGCGTCTGGGTGGGAACATTGACCTGGTTGCTGTTCAAATAACAGTCATTTGCGTACGGCCCCCAGCCCGGCGGACAATTATTGCCGTAAGCGATGAGCCAGACTTCCATGAAACCGCCGCCGGAATTGCTGTAGGCGAACTGCATCCACGCGCGGCACTCCGACGGGATTTTGGCGCCCTGGCAAACCGGCGACACATAGTAGGAGGAATTGAGCTGAAGCGAATATGTATCGGACGAGCCGTCATTGGTTTCCGACGTCATCCCCTTGATCGACGGAAAACTCGCCGTCGCCGAAGATATCGGCGTGGCGGTCTGGGCCGAATAGTCATTGCCGTTGCCGACAACAAAGGTGCTCGGGCCGCGGGCAGGAAGGAAAGGCCGCGCGGGAGCTTTCCCGCATGCCACCTGCTTCCAGACCTTGCTGGGATAGGAGGCGGTGAAACATCCCTTACCGGGCACTGCGGTGCTGATAATGGATGTGCGCCACGCTTCATGAAGTCGCGCCCCGGTTGTCTTGGATAATGGCGCCCCCTGTGCAGCCACTGTCATGGACAGAAACAGCATGCCGGGCAGGCTTGCGCTTATAAGCCCAAGGGTGCGATTTTTCGGCGGAGCGCCGAGTTCCAAGCGTTTCACGATGTTTTCCTTTTTGTTGGTTGTTGCATCGGGCGGCTCGCCATTCGTGGTTTACGTCATATCCGTGTCGCACGAAGAAACACGCTGGCATTTGTCGGCCCAACATAGAAGATGGGCGTGCGCGGCGCTTCGGGGGACAGCCTTCATGCGCATAAGAAATTCGACGATTGTTCCGCTCGAGAGCCTCTAATGTGCCCAGACCCCGCAGTATCGGTCAAGCGACGGCAATGGTGTTGCGGACCGGCTTTGCCCGTCGGGCATGGCGATGCGCAACGGTAGCAAGAGTGCGATGAATCCAGTTCTTGAAAAAATGCTTCAGACAAGACTGGCCGACGAGGAATCCTCGGAATTCCCATTGCATTCCAACATGACGGCGGATGAGGGCGAGTTGATCGATCGGGTGTTCCGCGCGGTTGCGCCAGATGTCTCTCTGGAAATCGGCTGCGCCTATGGCGTTTCAACGTTGTTTGCCTGCGACGCGCTGGCTGCGAACGGCAAAGCTGCGAAACATATCGTCGTCGATCCGTTCCAATATCAGAATTGGAGCAATATCGGGCGGAGCAATATCGCCAGGGCCGGATATGAGCATTTCGTCGAGTTCTTGCAGCAGCGATCTGAATTCGCTCTGCCCGCACTGGCTGCGGCCGGGACGTGTGTGCAAGCCGCGATCATCGATGGCTATCACACTTTCGATCACACGCTCGTCGATTTCTTTTACGTCAACAGGATGCTGGGGGTTGGCGGGATCGTGATCATCGATGATACCGATTTGCCGGCGGTATCCCGGGTCGTCGAACATATTCTGACCTATCCGGCCTATGAAATATTCACTATTGCGGCGCCGCCGGGCGCATCTGCGATAACAAAGCGAACGAAGAATCACCGCACGTTTGCACTTCCGTTTCGCCGTAAGCGGCGTCATCCTACATGCATGGCATTGCGTAAAATTGCCAAAGATGACCGGGCGTGGAACTGGCACGCCGATTTTTAGGCGCCGTAGCGTCGGGCCTGGTCCGCTGGCGCGGAACTGCTATTTGACATAAGCGTGCATACCGCACCGGAGGAAAATAAGGCGATGGGGAAGACGCTGCTGAAAGACGCACTGAAGACTCTGCCGCTTGCGATAGTTCTTTTCGCGTCCGTGGTGTCCGCCCATCCAAAACATCTGCCTCCGCGCGCGCTGCCGCCGGTCATTTATCCACCCTCGATGACATCACCCTATCTCGTTACGGTCGATGCCAATCCGGCGGATGCACTGAACAGTTTCGAGCCTGACAGCACGTTCGGTGCCGGTGTGGATTCCGTACCGTTTCATGCCGTCCCTAAAATCTACACACAATCCAATGTCAACCAGATGCTGGGTGCCGGATTCAATCCCGTCAGTTATCGTCTGTACACGGAACTATCTGTTCAGGACTGGCACTGGAACCCGACGGGCAGCTATTCCGAAGCCGGCAATCAGGGTTATTGGACGAGCAGTGCGACGCCCGGCAAATCGATCGTCGATAGCTATGGCTATCGCCTGCCCCGCCGCGGCTTCACCCATGACCAAGGGAATGATGATAATTACTCCAGGCTCGATGATGGCAACCTGAAGACATTCTGGAAAAGCAACCCCTATCTCACACAGGCCTATACGGGTGATCCCGACAGCGCCCATCCGCAATGGACGCTTTACGATATGGGAAAAGCCCAGACGGTGAATGCCGCGAAGATCTATTGGGCGAATCCGTACGCCGTACAATATGCCGTTCAATATTGGACGGGTGATGACCCGATCTACGATCCGGCGCATGGCGAATGGAAAAGCTTTCCCAATGGCGTTGTCACCAACGGCGCCGGCGGAACGGTGACGCTGTCGCTCGGCAACGCCACGCGGAAAACGCGCTATCTGCGCATCGTGATGACTGCAAGTTCGGGCACCTGCACGAATTCCGGCAGTACCGATCCGCGCGATTGTGCCGGTTACGCAATTTACGAAGCAGGATTCGGCACGCTGAACAAGGGCAAGTTCACCGATCTGGTGAACCATGCGGCGAACCGCAAGCAGACCGTGACCTATGCCTCATCCGTCGATCCCTGGCATCAGGAAGGCGATCGCGTGCGCAACCAGGAACAACCTGGTCTCGATATCGTATTCCAGAGCGGCATCACGCGTGGACTTCCCACGACCGTGCCGATTGCGATGATGTACAGCACGCCCGACAACGCAGCGGCGGAAATCCGCTATCTCGAAACGCAGGGCTATGCAATTGCCCGCGTCGAAATGGGCGAGGAGCCGGATGGGCAATTTGTAACACCGGAAGACGATGCGGCGCTTTATGCGCAATTCGCCGTTGCGCTGCACGCGGTGGATCCCAAACTTCAACTTGGCGGGCCGGTATTCGAGGACAATTCGTCGGATGTGAAAGCCTGGCGCAATGCGCAATATTCCGGCACCTCATGGACGAAACGGTTCATCGCTTATCTCGCCGCGCATAATCATTTGGGCGATCTCAGCTTCTTTTCCTTCGAGCATTATCCGTTTGGTACCTGCGACAATGGCAAGGAGGAAGCCAACCTGCTGCGCGAGCCGGATATCGTTTCG
This sequence comes from Rhizomicrobium sp., assembly GCA_036502865.1. Taxonomy (GTDB): domain Bacteria; phylum Pseudomonadota; class Alphaproteobacteria; order Micropepsales; family Micropepsaceae; genus Rhizomicrobium. The sequence goes on along the minus strand of DASXXW010000090.1, from coordinate 36,174 downwards.
AACATCGTTTCCGTCTGGCGCAGGGATAATCTTCCCGCTGGGCTTCCCATGTTCATTACCGAAACAAATTATTCCGCGAGCGAGACCGACGCGGCGCAACAGGTGGCGGGCGCACTTTGGTATGCCGAGATGATGGGCTCGCTTTTGTCCACCGGCGCCAATGGCGCGTTTTACTACGAATACGAACCCATTCCGCTAAGCCCGGCCTATCCGTGCCACGGCTGGGGCACTTACGGCGTGCTTGAAGGCAACAAGAACTACGCGGCCCAGGCGCCGCTGTCCCAATATTTCTCCGCGCAAATGCTAACGCAGAATTGGAGCGTTCCCGGTAGCGGCATTCATACGCTGTATCCGGCGCATATCGGTGGTAAATCCTCCTGGGTGACGGCCTACCCGCTATCGCGGCCCGATGGGTTGTGGTCGCTGCTGCTGGTCAACCGCGATTTCGATACGGCGCATGCCGTGAAAGTGGGTTTCGATACGACGAGCGGTACCGCCTGGTTCACCGGCAGCGTGACGCAAACACAGTTTGGGCCGGCGCAGTATGCGTGGATCGTCAAGGGAAGGCATAGCTATCCCGATCCGGATGGGCCCGCTTCGACGACAACGGTCGCAGGAGGGCAAGGTGTGCAATACGCCCTGCCGCCCGAGAGCCTTACCGTGCTGACGGGGCCTATCTCGACGCCCTAAATGCGCGTTTCAGCCATGCCGAATTCTCCACTCGACAGTGCATAACCTTTCGGTGGGCAGGACTATTGAAGCGCGGTGTCGAGTATATCTTCTATCTTGCGAAGGCATGATGCGTCGCCAGGCGTAGGAGCGGCATTGCAGGACGGAAAGCAGCAGCTTGAGGAGGAACTGAGGCGGTGCGACGCAGAAATCCGGCGTAGCCCCGACGCGGCGTTCTCGTGGAATAAGAAAGCCCGTGTTCTTCGGGCGCTACGGCGCTTTGACGAAGCTCTGGAGAGCTGCGGCCGGGCGATTGCGCTGGCGCCTGAAAATGCCACTTTCCATGTGAGCCGGGGCAATGTGCTGATGGAGCTTGGCCGCTTCGATCAGGCCTTTATGAGTTACGAACGGGCCACGACGATTCAGCCGGATCTTGTTGAGGCGCATTTCAATTTCGGCAATGCAGCGGCGCAGTCGGGCCGAACGGAACAATCCCTCAAGGCCTATGACCGCACCATCGCGCTTCGGCCAGGCTTTGCAGAGGCATATCACTACAAGGCAAATGCGCTTGATAAATTCGAGCGAACTCACGAGGCACTGGAAAATTACGATCGTGCCCTGGTCCTGAAACCTGATTTCGCGGAAGCCCATAACAACAGGGCCAAGGTGTTGCATCGTCTCGGGCGGATTGCGGATTCGGTCGAGAGTTACAAACGCGCTGTTGCATGCAGGCCGGGCTATGTATTGGCTTGGAGTAACCTTGCTGGCGTGTTGAAAGACAGCGGCCGGCTCGAAGAGGCGCTGGAAAGTTGTGACAGGGCGCTTTCTTTGGCGCCCGATTTTGCGGCGGCGCATTATGCCAGAGGAAACATCCTCAAAGGTTTGAAACGACTGCCCGAGGCGATCCGGGAATTCGATCGTGCCACGAATCTCCAGCCAGGTTTCGAGAAAGCGCACTGGAATAAGGCTGTCAGCACTTTGCTGATAGGCGATTTCGAACGGGGCTGGCGGCTCTACGACCGCCGCGCCGTCGCGGCGGCGTTTCCGCCGGTTTGCGGATCTTTATGGACCGGCTCGGAGAATCTGGAAGGCAAGAAGCTCTTGGTCCAGGCGGAGCAGGGTTTCGGCGATACAATTCAGTTCTGCAGATTTGCGTTGGTCGCAGCGGAACTCGGCGCAAAAGTTTTGCTTGCAGTACAGGACCCGCTGGTCGGGCTGCTGAAATGCCTCGAACCGGCAATACAAGTAATCCCGTTCGGTGAAACACTGCCTGCAACCGACTATCACATCCGTTTGCTGAGTACGCCGTTCGTGCTTCGGACCTGTCTGGATACGATCCCGTCGAAGGTGCCGTATCTGACCGCCGACCCCAGCCGGGTCGCGCATTGGAAGCAGAGAATCGGAACTGAAGGATTTCGCATTGGTATCAGCTGGCAGGGCGCCACAGGCGGTGAAGTCGATATCGGGCGCTCGTTTCCGCTCAGGTATTTCGAAGGATTGTCCCATATTCCGGGAGTACGCCTTTTCAGCCTGCAGAAGAATGCGGGCAGCGAACAGCTTCACAATCTGCCACATGGGATGAACGTCGAAACATTCGGTGGCGAACTCGATCGGGGGCAGGATGCGTTCGTTGATACCGCGGCGGCGATGGAGAGCCTCGATCTCGTCATTACACCCGACACCGCCATTGCCCACCTTGGGGGGGCTCTCGGGCGGCCCGTATGGGTGGCGTTGAGTTATGTGCCCGATTGGCGCTGGATGCTGGATAGGGATGACAGCCCGTGGTACCCGACCATGAAATTGTTCCGGCAGATGGAACGCAATGGCTGGCCGGCGGTGTTTGAAACAATGAAAGCGGAATTGCAGACATCGCTGTTAGGAAATCGGCCATGACGGCGCGATCCGTTGCAGCGCCGCAGATACCGGTCTCCTGGGGCGAGTTGATCGACAAGATCACCATTCTGGAAATCAAGAGCGAGAAAATCCACGGCGAGGGGGCGCTCGCAAACATTCGCAACGAACTCGATCTGCTTCATCATTCCGCCTCGCCCGTCCTTGCGACGAATGAACCCGTTCTGCATCTCAAAATGAAGCTTCGCACGATCAACGAGATGCTCTGGACTATTGAGGACAGTATCCGCGAAAAGGAAGCAGCAGGTGATTTCGGCGCGGAGTTCGTCGCGTTGGCGAGATCTGTCTATAAACACAATGACGAACGTGCGGCGCTGAAAAGAAACATCAATGAGGCGCTGCCATGCGGTATCGCTGAGGAAAAAAGCTACGCCAAGTAGTTCAGGCGGCCCGTTCACGACTCTGGTTGACGTGTTGATCCAAAAAAATCATGGGCGGGTTTCCCCGCCCATGAAGCTTGTCAATCGGTTCGGCGAATGAATTCGCCCAAACCTTAGCTCAACGTTACCTTTGTGCCTGCCGAAGCAATGCCGTTTACAACGACCTGCAACGTGCTTGCACCTTTCTCGCACGTCTTCGGAATGTCGAACGATGCGTTTGTCGTCCCGGACGTCCACACGCCCATGGTGGAGAAGCTATAGCTGCGTGCATAGCAAACATCCCCGGTCTTCGTGTTGATAATGCGAACCAGCGGGAAGTTGGTCGCTTCCTGCGCATCGTCGCCGTACTGACCGCCCAGGTCGAAGCCGTTGAAGTTCGTGCCGGAAATGGCGTTTCCGGTGCTACCGCTCTTCAGCTTGCTCGCAACGCTCGAAACCACCGGCAACCAAGTCTTCTTCGGCTTGCCGACCGGTGTGTAGATCGAGACTTCATTGGGAGTCGTCTGGCTGTCATCCCAGATGGCCTGACCCGTCGGCAACATCATCAGATTGCCTTCAAACGACGATGTCCCCGCAGCCTGGGCAGTATCGTTCACCTGAGTGGCTTTGGGCGCGCCCGTCTTTTTGTTGAAACTCCATTCCCAGAAATGCGAAGGGTAACCGAAGGTGCTGGGGCTCGCATCCACCAGGACGTTGCCGTCGGGCAAAGTCACAGCCGGACCGTCCGCGACATCATAGATTGTGCCCGAAACTGTCATGACCGGGCCCGATTTCCATGTGTTGCTGGAGACGTCGTAAATGTCGTTGACGCCGAGATTCGGATTGCCACTGAACTGGATGATCGTGCCCGACTTGCCGTAGACGGGCGTCAACGGGCCGGGGCCGAGTTCGCGCGTGCTGGTAATCGTCAGTGTATCAGGCGTGTAACCCAGCGAACTCCAGGTTCCGGTGGATGTGTTGTAGATTTCGTAATTGTCGCCGGAACCACCCGTGTTCAACTTCCAGGCATCGACGGTGAAGACATTTCCGCCAGGCAAAGCTGTCCAGCCTTCTTCATCGTCATCATCGGCTTTTCCCGAACCTGTCCCAGTCCAGGTTACCGTCGTGCCGCTGATGGCAGCGATGGCTTGCAATTCGCCGCAACATTCGGCGAGCATATAGCTTCCGTCCGGAAGGATGATGCTCTGTGCATCGCCGATCGAATGCCAGTTGGTCGGCGCAGTTACCGACGTCCAGCTATCGGCAACGGGGTCATATAGCGCGCCGAGATTGGTCCATTTACCGCTGCCGCAAGCGTTACTCGAGGCATTGTATTCCCCGCCATTCACGATCAGGCGGCCGTCTGTCAGCACTTGTGATGCGAAGAACAACGGCGAATAACCCGTCGGCATTACGGCAATCTTGCTCCAGCTGCCTTTCACGTAATTTCCGGTTTTATCCGGCGTAAGTTTGTACCATTGCGTAGGCGTGGTGCAGAAATCCTCGACGATGATTGTTCCATCCGTCAGCTGGATTGGATCCCAGGGTCCGTTTGCGAAAGGAAGTTTCGCCGTGGTGTCCGTCCATTTGCCCGATTTCGCATTTTTCGGAGCCAAATAAACGTGATTGCTATATGGGCCGACATGGGTGAGCGGCGTGTTGGGATCCACAGCCATGGTTCCCAGTTTGGACGGATAGTAGATCTGGTGTGCCGATGCGCCGGTGGTCAACGAAGCAATCGCTGCGATGGCCAGGACCGATGCGCCGGCTGTTAGATAGCTGGTGCACTTCATGGGTAAACCCCCTTGAATCGTCGTCCGCCAATCGGACGATCGCACGCCCATCCGGGCGGGTCGGATTAAAGACTACGTGGAAACCCGCTCCAGGGGCAACTACGAAGCCGCCAGATCTGCCTTTCCGGCAATGCACGGTTCAATCCCGGTCGTCAGAACGTGAATGCGTAGACCGTTCCGTCGGCCGCGACATAGAGATGTTTCTCCGCCGCGAGGATTGTCACGAAATGGTGAAGCCCACTCATCGTAGCACCGCCGCCCGAAAACACCGACTGACCGGTCGATGCATTGAACCCATGCAGCAGGTTGTCGCCCTGCGCTCCCACCACCCAGGCGATGGCATTGGACGTTCCATCGGTCGTCGTGATGATCGGGGCGCCGCCGCCATTGAATGGAGCGCACCACGCCTCGGAGATCGGCGAACTGCCGCTGGCGGCGATATTGAGCATGGTGAGACTGTTTCCGGAGCAATTGCCGCCACCGGAATTGGTGAAGGCGACCATCGATGCAGATTTGGTCTGATACACGGCCGGGGCCGTGATGATCGCGCCATTGGAAACCTGCGCTATGCCGAGTGCACCGCCGACGCCGCCGAGATTTGACCGGTCGGCCAGATACGCATTTCCGTCCTTGCCGAACGCGATGACGCGCTTTGCGGGCGACCCGCCAGCAACCGCAATTTCGAATGGCAGCGCCTCAGTCCCCCCGAGATCCGCGTCGCGCTGGTCGAGCTGTTGCCAATTCGAAGGCGTGAAATAATCTTTCGTGTTGTTGGAAAACGCGAGGCCCGGCTTGAGGCGGACAATAGCCTCGCCGCCACTCCACGTTCCGGCATCGAAGGTGTTCCCGGTCGTCGCAAACAGGGAATCGCCATCGCCGGCGACGCCACCTTGCGCCCATATCCCTCCCCCATTTGCGGTTGTCGCCCAGTGGCCCTTGATTTTCGGCGGAGACGTCTGGAGTTGAACGACAGTACCATTGTAGCTGCCGCAATCGCCCCAATTGCCGCCATAGTTGATATACAAATTACCCTTGAAAAAAAGTGCGGCGCTACGCTCGCCCTGCGTGGACGAAGAGAAGGTAATATTCTTCTTTGCAAGCTCCGCTTGCACGTCCACGGGCCAGTTCGGAAGGATCGATCCGTCGGCCAGAGACAGGGCATAAACCAGGTGACGCGGGCTGTTTTTTACGTTTGTGAGTGCATCGAAATAAATCGTGCCGGTCGAAGGATCGATAACGGGCGTGCCTGTAATTCCGTCGGGATCGATGTTGCCGCACGGTAATTGACTGAGCGGCACCGAGGCCTTGAGCGCGGTATCCCAGATGACGGCCCCTGTTTTGGCCGAAAGCGCGGTAAGATGATTGGACTCCGTCGCGACGATAATTTGTCCCGTCTTCGAACCCGGTGGCACCCAGTAGAGCGGCTGGGCGTATACGTGCCCGGTCACGCTTGCCTTGAATTTCCTATCCAGATGCATTCCGGCGGCGGCGGAAAGCGTCAGCGCGGGAACGACATATTCGCCGTGACGGGTCAGGGAATTATGGTACGTAACTACGCTTTGTGCGGCGCAAAAAAACGGAACACCGGAAAAGAGCGCTGCGATCGTCCATAAACGAATTCCCATGCGTGCCTCCTGTCGACAGCCGGATTGGGGGCGCTATGCGCCGCCGCAGCGGCGATCCTGACATGCCCGCAGAGTGCGGGAAACAGAAAACCGGATCTTGGAGAAATTTCATTTTTATTTGATTTTGGGCCTATTCGGCGGCTATCGCCCGGGCGGAGGGCGCGGTTCCGCAACGCGCAAGCAGGTCGCGAAGGTCGCGAATGGCCGGGAACACCTCATTGTTCCAATCTGCGCCCTGCGCATCATGAGCTGCCTGTTCCTGTTCCACGATATGTTTGTCCTCGCGGAAAATATTCTCCGTGAACCAGGTGATGAACGGCCAGGCGAGATACAAGAGAGGAGCAAAGCGCGGCTTCTTCACCGACAAATGCCCGAATGTGCGATTGGTACGCTGCTCCTTGTCGAGCGGCGTGTAACCCAGCCAAACATCGAGGACCGGATCGCCGCTATCGACCCAGAACTTCAGACGCTGATAGGGATAATTGGTGCGTATAGTCATCAAATCGCGCCGGCCCTCATCGCGCTTCTTCTCCATCACATTCAGAATCGCGGCTTCGCCGATCGAGCCGCGTCCCGCCGTGCGGCTGAACGTGTAATCGACTTCGCACCAATCTTCGCCGACGCGTCGTCCCAGGCAGCGTGCGCGGATCATTCCCATCTGCCGGCGGTGCAGGAACTGATGATTCATATCGAACAGATTTTCGTGCATGAATGTGTAGTGGCAGGCCACCTCGCGATTCAGCCGCCGCGTCAGATAGCGATGGTCGCTTTTCGATCCGGCCACAGATGGCTTGCGGGCTTCCGCGAGGCTTGCATCGCCGGGGAATACAAAAATGAGACCGTCGACTTCATGGGCCGGATAGCTGCGTACGCCATTCGGCAACCGCTCGCGCCCGAGATACGGAATCTCGATGCACTTTCCAGCACAGTCATAGGTCCAGCCGTGATAGCCGCATTTAAGAGCGTCGCCGGCGACGGTTCCCAGGTGCAACGGTACCTGACGATGCGCACAACGGTCTTCGAGAGCGAAAATCCGCCCGCTGGCGCCGCGATAAATCACGATCGGTTCGCCGGCAAATCGTACGCCCAGAGTTTTGCCGCGCCTCACATCCTGCGACCACGCAACCGGGTACCAGAAATCGGGGTGGGTATCGACGCGCCGTAAGTCGAGGTGTGGGGCTATCGCCGAAGAACTGCAATCCTGCATAATTTGCTCACATACTCCTGCACGCGCCGAAGACACGCCGGCACGGGCAATCATTATCACGGCGGCAACCTTATTGACGGAAAATTCCGGCGCAAATGCAACGCCGGTTCAGCCCCGACGGATGCGGCCGAGGCTCAAATCTCCGATAGCCAGGCGGCCAATCCGCAGTTCTCGAAAATCTCCGCGGCCGAGCGTCATGTTGCCGACGGCCAATCGCCCGATCGCGATGACACCTATGGCCAGACAGCCGAGGGCAAGCGCCCCGAGGGCGATCGCACCGATGGCCATGGCTCCAATGCGGCGCTGGGGAACCTGCGGAGCCCAGATCGCCTGTTCGTCAGAGTCGCTGTCTGCGTAACTCATTCATTGTGCCACATTGTGTTCGCGGCACACTCTGCCCCGCAGAACGGGGCGAGATCAAGGAACGGAAAGCAGTGCATGCATCGTCGCAACGTCGATCAGATAAAGCGCCGACGTGAGCGCGATTATTACTCCAAGGAACGCTGCGGAGAACAGCAGACTTTCCCCGGCAGTACTCCGGCCAAGCCGTATCGTGTAGTGCGCGTGCCGCATTGCCCCTTCCCCGGAATGCCCGCGGAAGGATCGTGACACAGCCGGGTTACGGCCCGATTAAGTCTTTCTAATGATTTGTTACGAACCGGCCGATCAGCCGTTGTCCGGTGCCGACTCGTCTTCGGTGGAATCGAAATGCGAGGCCAGCAGCGGGATGGTCACGAGATATGCCAGCAACCCGACGGTCAACGTCGCCCATGGCCAGAGTATCGCGAACGCCACCAACACGCCGCCAAAGGCGATCGCTGCCTTGCGAAGCGGATGCGGCACATGGATTTGTTTGAACGAAAGCGTCGGCACGCGGCTGATCATCAGCCACGACATCAGGGCGATCATGGCCGCACTGATCCAGGGATGGCTGAACGTGCTTTCCTTGAACTGGAAGGCCAGCAGCATCGGCAGAAGGATGAGGCAGGCCGCTGCGGGTGTGGGGAGGCCCGTAAAATGGGACGGCGGCGGAGAGGCGGGATCGCGTTCGGCGGCTTCCACATTGAAGCGCGCAAGGCGGATCGCGCTGGCTGCGCAGAAGATCAGCGCGAACGCCCACCCCGCGCCTTGCGCGTGATAGAGGGTCCACATGTAGACCAGCACGCCGGGTGCTATTCCGAAGCTCACCAAGTCGGCCAGCGAATCGAGCTGCGCGCCGAATTCGCCAGCAACGCCAAACAGCCGCGCGAGTTTGCCGTCGAGCATGTCGAAGATCGCCGCGCAGAGAATCGCCGCTACGGCTGCCTTCCAATCGTTCCCCAAAGCAAACCAGATCGCCGTCGCGCCCGAGCAGAGTCCGAGCAAGGTCAGCGCGCTCGGCAGGAACTTTCCGACTCGCTCGTCTTCGCGGATGGCCGCGGCTGTTCGCGCGAGATTGGATTTTCCCATTTTGCCCACCTGCGCCATCAGGACGGGAATTCCGCGAGCACGGTTTCGCCCGCCCGCACGTTCTGTCCCGCGTGCGCCACGGCGCGGGCGCCAGGCGGCAGGAACACTTCCAGACGGCTGCCGAAACGGATTATGCCAAAACGATCGCCGCGGCATACTTTCTGTCCTTCCTGCAAACCGCATTGAATGCGGCGGGCAATGAGCCCGGCGATTTGAACCACGGCCAACTCCATGGTCTCGCCACTCCCACTCCTGACTTGCATCCGGATCGACATGCGCTCGTTGTGCAGGCTCGCCTTGTCGAAGGACGCATTGAAGAATTTGCCGGGCCGGTACGCAAGGGCTGTCACGGTTCCGTCGCACGGAATTCTATTCACGTGAACGTTAAAGATGGACATAAAAATGCTCAGCCTCAAGCGGGGCTCCGGGCCCAGCCCCAATTCCGGGGGCGGAGCCGCCATCACGGGGGGCAAAAGCCGCCCGTCGGCGGGAGATAGGATCAGATTTCCGCCCGGCGGGGCCTTGCGGTCAGGGTCGCGAAAAAACGCGATGACCCAGAGCGTCACCGGCAAAAGGCACCAGCCGAGCCATGCGGCAAAGACAAAGACCAGCGCATTCACGATCAAAGCCGTCGCGATGAACGGCCAGCCGGCGCGATGAATGGGTACGCGCGTCAGATCGTGACCTGCGTGCCCATCTCCACCACCCGGTTCGGTGGCAAACGATAGAAACGGGCGGGCGAGAGCGCGGTCGACACCAGATGAATATAGAGCAGCGTCCGCCATTTTCCGAGTACGGGCGGATTGGACGGCACGAGCGTCTCATGGCCGATGAAGAACGTCGTGTTCGGCAGATCGAGTGCGAGCCCATAGACGCGTGCAGCTTCGAGATCGCGCGGAACATCCGGCGTTTCGAAAAACCCGTAATGAACGAACACGTTGAAGAAGCCTTTGCCCAGTTTTGTCACATCCAGACGGCGGCTCTGGGGTACGATTGGAATATTCTCCACTACAACATGTGCCAGCACGACGCGTTCGTGCAGCACGCGATTGTGCTTGAGATTGTGAAGAAGCGCTCCCGGTACAACATCGCCGCGCGGGCTTAGGAATACGGCCGTGCCCGCGACCCGTACGGGTGTTTTATCGGCACGCTCGAGAAACAAATCCAGCGGCATGGATTCACTGCGGACTCTGTCGAGATGGACCCGCCTGCCCCTGCGCCACGTATCCATGACGATGAATACGCCCGCCGCAATAAGTAGCGGCAGCCAGCCACCCTCACGTATTTTGAGTGAATTCGACGCGAGGAACGACAGATCAATCAGAGCGAGCGGTCCGAATACCGGAATGAGCAGTCGCAATGGCCATTTCCATCGTCGCATGGCAACGACGATCGCCAGAAACGTACTGATGACCATTACGCCCGTCACGGCGATGCCATAAGCGGCTGCGAGCGCATCCGAACTGCGGAAAACCAGCACGATCAGCACGACGCCGATGAACAGATAGGTATTCATCTGCGGGACATAGATCTGGCCGAAATCCGTCGCCGAGGTGTGACGCACTTCCATGCGCGGCAGCTGGCCGAGCTGTACGGCTTGCTGGGTTATCGAATAGACGCCCGAAATGACCGCCTGCGATGCAATGATCGTCGCGACCACGGAAAGGATGACAAGAGGAAGGTGTGCCCAACCGGGAGCGCCGGCGAAGAAAACAAATTCCACCGAATGCGGATTGCGTAGGATGGTGGCGGACTGCCCGAAATAAACCAGGACCAGCGCGGGCAGGCTGATGGCCAGCCACGCTAGGCGGATCGGCTTGCGTCCGAAATGCCCCATATCGGCATAGAGAGCCTCGCAACCCGTAACGGCGAGAACGACGGCGCCCAATGAAACAAACGCCACTGCCGGTTTTTCGACAAAGAACGAGAGCGCATAGTAGGGATTAAGCGCCCACAAAATCTCGGGAGTCTGCATGATGGCACGCAGTCCCATGCAGGCCAGAATAACAAACCAGACCGCCATGACGGGTCCAAACAGCCGTCCGATTTTTGCCGTGCCTTTGTTCTGATACGCAAACAAACCAATCATGATAACGAGCGTCAGCGGAACGACGAGCGGCACTAACCCTTTGTTTTCCGCACCAATCAGTTCGACGGCGCTCAGGACTGAGATGGCCGGCGTGATGATGCCGTCACCATAAAAGAGCGAGAGGCCGAGAATTGCCGCAAAGCCGATCCAGGTCTTCATCCGGCGTCCGAGGGCCTGCGAGCGATGCGCCAGCGCGGCAAGTGCAAGAACGCCGCCCTCGCCGTCATTGTCGGCGCGCATGATGAGCAGCACATATTTGACCGTCACCACGAGCACGAGCGACCACACGATCATCGACGCCGCTGCAAAGATGGAGAGCCGGTCGGGAAGGGAGCTGCTCGTCGCTTTGACGGTTTCGCGCAGTGCATAAAGGGGGCTGGTGCCGATATCACCGAACACGACGCCGAGGGCGCCGATGGTCAGCATAGCCATCCGGCCCCAACCGGAATTGGCCTCCGCGGCATGCGGATCGTGAGACTTCGAGCCTGCCGGCTTCGGCGACGCCGAAACCGTCTCGTTTATGGGCTGGGGATCGTTCATGCGGACGGCGCCGTCATTCCTTTTGGAGCCAGGCATTCCATGCGATGAGCGGCGCGATGGAGTGCCCGCCGAATTGGCCGTGTGCCGCGAGGGCGCGGACCATAAGAAGCCTTCTCCCATGACAAAAGAGGGGCGAGGCAGAATAGCGCAGCTTTTGGAAATTCGCAGCAGGCCGGGGAGTTTCCCCGCACCGAAACCGTTTCAGTCTCCCAGTGAGACTATTCTGCCGCAATCCGGTCCGTGTTGGAGATGCGGTTGGGGCCGATGAAACCTTCGACGAGATAGGTCTTGGTGCCCCAGGATCCGGAACGGGCGTTCCAGACGCGGACCTCCGTCCACTCGTTATCAGGGCTTACATCGGCGACAGGGTCGTCGAGATAGATGGCTCCGTCACCCAGCCAGTTCGCATGGTCGATCCGGATTTCCCGCCGCGAAACGAGTTTGCTGACGACGGCCACGTGGCCTCGGCCGGGACCCGCATAACCCGCCAAAACCATGACCGAGCCAAGGAGCGGGGCCTGACCCTTTTCATAGTGGCCCTCTGCTTTGGCCCACCAGCTGCCCGCATTTCCGTACAATTGGATGCCCGAGCGCGCGCGCGCATAGGGCACACATTCAAGCGGGCTCGAAGGTGTTTCGACGCGAGTTCCTTCGGTCACGGGATAGGGAAGCCGGGCGCGGCCCGTCTCGCTATCGCTCGCGCATCCGACAAGGCCGAGTGCAATAAGAGCGAGCGCCGCAAGCCGGATCGCCAACGCCGTCACTGCCGCTCTCCCGCTCTTGGGCCGCAGATTTGCGGTTCAGACCATCGGGGCGATTTGAAGCGCGGATTGGTTAATCAATTCTGACTATTTGCCCGTAATGCCTCGCGGCGCGGCATTGCAACACTGCCGCTCCACCCCATGGCGCCCACCGACAACAGACCGGCTGCAGCAAAGACAAAGAAGGGCACACTCCATGCCTGTTCGGCCAGCGCGACGGCGGGCAGCAATAGCCCGGCAGCGATCTCGGGCCGGCCCCGCCATTTTCCGACCGCGAATTCTCCGGAGCGGGGTGTGCGTACGAACTCCATGTCGGTGCCGAGGAAGGCTTCGAATGTTGCACGCGCGTTGGAGAGTATGAGGCCGCTCGGGAAAACAATTCCAAGCAGCAAAGACGGCGCGAGCAGCGGTTCGCGCGCACGGCCGAGCATAAACTGGCCGCAATAGAGATAGGCGACGCTTGTTCCGATACCGATAATGGTGACGCCAATGCCCAATTCGGCAACAGCCTGGATATAGGTCACGCCCATCCACATCAGCGCGATGCTGATCGAAGCGCTGAGCGCGGCCAAAGTGTAGAAAGCGAACTGACAAATCTGGAAGGAAAGAACGGCCTTTTTCCAGAGCGGCATCTGGCTCGCAAGGATCGTGGGAAGCAGCTTTCGTGCGACCTGGGCGTGACCTTTGGTCCAACGCGCCTGTTGCGCACGCCAGGCGGCTGCGGTTTCGGGCAATTCTCCAGGCACCACAACATCCGAAAGAATGGCGGCGCGCCAACCTTTCAGCGCACAGCGCATGCTCAAATCGAGGTCTTCGGTGAGCGTGTCACCTGCCCATCCGCCGCCCTGATCGATGGCGCGTCTGTTCCACACGCCGGCAGTTCCATTGAAAGAGATCGGCAGGCCGGCACGAAAGCGTGCTTCCTGTTCGACCGCAAAATGGCTGTCGAGGAGCAGACCTTGAGCGCGTGTCAGCCAGTTGAGCGCGCGATTGGCGTGTCCCCAGCGGGCCTGCACGAAGGCAAGCCCTTGATCGTTGATCAGCGCGGGAACCGTCCTGCGAAGAAAATCGCGCGGCGGTACAAAATCGGCATCGAAGACGGCGACATAAGGTGCGTCCGAGTGCTTAAGGCCGAAAGCAAGATTGCCGGCCTTGAATCCGGTTCTCACGCCGCGCCGAAGCACGGAAAAATTGACGCCTTCCGGCACTGCGCTCTCTACCGCGCGGCATAAACCTTCGTGGGAATCGGCACGTCCATCATCCAGAAGCTGGATTTCCAGCCGGTCCAGAGGCCAGTCGAGTTCGGCCGCAGCCCGGGCAACGCGCAATGCGAGTTGTCCTTCATCGCAGACGGGCAACTGCACCAGCACATGCGGAAGGGCGTCTTCGGCCACCTGGGGCACCGATACCTTACGCGGCGCCCAAAACCGGCGAATAAGGATCAGGCCGAGCAATTGGAGCGACAAAAGCGCCAGCACAACAAGCACACAGGCTAGCGCGGCTTGCAGGATCAGAGACAGGCCTGACATGGTTAAAGGTCTGGACCCCCGGTTTCCGATTCGGCGCGCCATTTTGGCGGTTTTCGGGCCGGCAGGCGATACAGCGCCAATTGCCGACGGTTAAGGCAGCCCGCAATGTGAGGCGGCGCGCTCACTTTCGCAAGTGCCCGGACGGTCGGGCTTTTTCGGGTCGGATGGCGCCCAGCATTGAAGCCGGTGGCCCGGCACGCTATGGGGACGCAAGCAAGGAGTACATTCATGCGCAATACAATCGTCGGCCTGACGCTGGCGATCATCTTCCTGGCACTGTTGTTCGGGGCGTCGCGGTACCTGCCACACGGTATCGAAGGCGTAATGAACGCGGAAGTTGCACAGATCGACAAAGGTTTTTCGGGGACGAAATATATCGGTTCCTGGACTCTCTCCTGTTCGCCTTCCAAGGCGGCGAATGCCGGGCCGACCGTTGGTCGCTGCCGGATGGCGCGAGGCTACAGAGATAAATACGGCCAGCTCATCCTTGCCGTCGCGTTTCGTTACGCCGAGCCCGGCAATCAGCTCACGATGATCGTGCGATTTCCTCCCGTGGGAAGCAAAGGCCAGTATTTGACGCTTGGACTTGCTCCCAAAATGAATCTCAGACTTCCCGTGTTTGCCTGCACCAAACCTGCCTGTATCGCAGTGGGCGCGCTGATACCGGCCGCAAAGACCTTGCTGGTGTCGACACCCCAGGCGCGGGTGATGTTGCCGCCGGCCGCGGACGGAAAGCAGTATACGATCACCATTCGCCTCGACGGACTGGCACCTGCCCTCGCCGGGATGGAACGCGCGGAAATCTGAGTGTCGAACGCGTTTCTGTGCGTCCGATAGGGTGCTATGAAGCCGGGTATCTCGGGCCTATCCCGGAATTTGCGGCGGGTGGGCGACGATCTGTCGATACCGGGGGAGCAGATCGGAAGACAATGTTCTGCTCCCTGCGTTGAGCAGTCGAACGGAACGATTCAAACGGAGCTCGTGGCATGGCGGCTTTGCAGACCGCGGAATTTGTACATGTGAATGGCGGCAACCTGCCGCCGGAGCGGTCCTTTGCCGATTATTTGATCGCCACCGGCAAAGTTCAGCCACAGGCGATTGAGCGTGCCCAGCATCTGGCTCTGGAAAGCCAGGAGCGGCTGGAAAGCGTTCTGACGCGGTTGGGTCTGATTACCGAGCGCGACCTGGCCGAGACGCTGGCTGAATTTCTCAATCTTACGCTGGCGGTGGCGGCCGATTACCCGCCCCAGCCGATTTTGGAAGATCAGCTCGGCCGCAAATTCCTGCGCGAAGCCAAAGTGTTGCCGTTGAGAGAATTGCCGGAGGGCGTCGTGGTTGCGATGGCCAATCCGCTCGATACCTATGCGGCGCAGGCAGTCCAGTTCGCCATCGGCAAGCCCGTGCTCCCGCAGGTCGCCCTGCCCGCCGATCTCGAAGCCGCACATGAGCGGCTTTATGGCGACGGCAAATCGGGAATTCACCAGATTTCGGGCGAGACCGGGGATCACATGGGTGACCTGGCCGAAGATGTCGATCGCCTGAAAGATATTGCGAGCGAGGCGCCGGTTATCCGCCTCGTCAATCTGATCATCACCCAAGCCGTCGAAGCTGGAGCTTCCGATATTCACATCGAGCCGATGGATAACGAACTTCGGGTTCGGTACCGGATCGATGGCGTGTTGAGGCCCGTCGAGTCGCCGCCGCAGCGGCTCGCTTCTGCGATTATCTCGCGCATCAAGATCATGGCGAAACTGAACATTGCCGAGCGGCGTCTGGGTCAGGACGGCCGCGTGGCGATGGCTGTACGCGGCAAGGACATCGATCTTCGCGTGGCGACAACGCCGACAATCCACGGCGAAAGCGTCGTGATCCGTATTCTGGACCGGGCCCATGTCGAGCTCGATCTGGTTTCGCTGGGCTTCGACGACAGCGTGCTGGGACCGTTCCGCGCGCTGCTGACAAAACCGCATGGTATCGTACTTGTCACCGGACCGACAGGTAGCGGTAAGACAACTACGCTTTACTCCGCGCTCTCTGAAATCAATACGAGCGACAAGAAAATTCTCACCATCGAAGATCCGGTCGAATATCACCTGCAGGGGATCAATCAGGTCCAGGTGAAACCTCAGATCGGCCTCACTTTTGCCGGTGCGCTGCGATCGTTCCTTCGGCACGATCCCGATATCGTCATGATCGGCGAAATCCGCGACCTCGAAACGGCGCAAATCGCCGTTCAGGCCGCGCTGACGGGACACTTGATCCTGTCGACGCTTCATACCAACGACGCGGCGACTGCCGTCACGCGTCTGCTCGATATGGGTGTCGAAGACTACCTGCTCACATCCACGATCAATGGGATTGCAGGCCAGCGCCTGCTGCGAAAACTCTGCGAAGCCTGCAGCGAATCCTATGAGCCGATTCCGGAGCTGATCGCACGGCTGAAGCTCGACAGGCTGACCAAGGGCCGCTCCATTGTGCTGCGCCGCGCTGTCGGATGTTCCAAATGTCATCACACGGGATATCGCGGCCGCACGTCGATCGTGGAGGTACTTCCGGCGAGCGACGCCATCCAGCAGGCTGTGCTCAAGAACGCCGACGGCAATGCGCTCCATAAGATCGCGATCGAGGAAGGCATGCAGACCATGGCGACGCACGGTCTGATGAAAGCAATCGCCGGCATTACGACGATCGACGAAGTGCTGAGAGTTGTACCGGTAGTCTGATGACCCAGTTCCACTACCGCGCAATGACAGGATCCGGGGCCGTCGTGCGCGGGGTGCTCGATGCTCCCTCGCAGGATCAGGTCGTGCGGCAGCTGCGTCAGCGCGGGCTTTATCCGCTTGACGCCTCCGAGCACGGTTCGGGAGGACTTTTCGGGTTTTTGTCCAAATTTCTGCGCCGCGGCAATCGCGTCTCCACGCGTGGTCTCGCGATGGCGACGCAGGAACTTTCGACGCTGTTGAAGGCCGGCCTTGAACTCGATCGCGCACTCGGCATTCTCGTCGGTCTTTCGGATATCGGAGCGCTGAAGGCACCTTTCGAAGGCGTGCGCAATCGCGTGCGCGATGGAATGAGCTTCGCCGAAGCGCTCGCCGCAGATCCGGTTTTCCCCAAATTCTATGTCAGCATGGTGCGCGCCGGCGAACATGGCGGCTCGCTTGATATCACTTTGCAGCGTCTGACCGATTATCTGGGACGCACCATGGCGATACGCGAGCAGATCACCTCTGCCCTCGTCTATCCCAGCCTGCTGCTTTTCACCGCGGGCGCGTCGATCATCGTGATATTGGTATTCGTGCTGCCGGAATTCGAACCGTTATTTGCAGACGCCGGAAAATCGCTTCCGCTGCCTACAAAGATCGTGATGAATGCCGGGGATGCGATCCGCTATTACGGGTGGATATTTGTTCTGCTCGTTGCGGGCGGTGTGATTGTTTTGCGCCGTTCGCTTCAGAAACCGGCCAATCGTCTCAAATGGGACGCGTTCAAGCTTCGCTGGCCGGTGCTCGGCAATCTCTTCGCGTCGATCGAAGTCGAGCGGCTGATGCGCACCTTCGGAACACTCCTGTCGAATGGCGTTCCGATACCGACCGCACTCATGCTGTCAAAGGATGTTTTGTCCAACACCGTTTTGTCCAGCGCCATCAGGGACGCGGCGGTTTCGCTGCGCGAAGGCGAAAGGCTGGCGCAAAGGCTGTCGCGCTCCAAAGTATTTCCTCCCGTCACACTCGATCTGATTCAGATCGGGGAAGAGTCGGGAAAACTGGACGAAATGCTGCTGCGGCAGGCGGATCTCGACGAAACCAGAATCAAACATAAAGTCGACCGTGCGCTGGCGATGCTGGTGCCCATTCTCACAATCGGGCTCGGAATGGTCGTAGCCGGCCTTATCGCGTCCATGTTGGTGGCCATCATCAGCGTCAACGATCTGGCCCTGCAATAGGAGGTATCCGGTGAAGAATTCGAAGTTGTTTGCAAGGGCGACGTCGGCAATGCGGGATCGGCTCCTGCGCGCCGGCAGGCCAAAGGATCGGTCGGGGGAAGCTGGCTACACGCTGATGGAACTGCTGGTGGTGCTCGCCATTCTGGGCCTGCTCGCGGCCATCGCCACGCCCATGGTCCTGCATTACCTCGATAGCGCGAAAGTCTCGACGGCGAAGACGGAAGTCTCGAACCTCGCCGCCGGTCTCGACCTCTTCAAATATGATGTGGGCCGGTATCCGTCGACGCAGGAAGGGCTCGAAGCACTCGTGACCGCGCCGGAAGGCGTCGAGAACTGGAACGGCCCTTACGTCAAGAAGACGACGAAGCTTTCGGACCCCTGGGGGCATCCGTATAATTACAAATTTCCGGGAACGCATGGCGGCGAGTTCGACCTCTATAGCTATGGCGCCCATGCGGACACGGCGAAGAACGACGAAAAACCGCCTATAGCCAATTGGTAGTCAGTGGATGTGTGTGAGCCAGCCTGCCGTCACCCCGATCGAACATGGGGGTGTTTCTTTCGCGGGCTACACCGCGAAGAGGGCGGCGTTTCGCCCGGTGAATGCCTGGGCTCCAAGCGCGAGCGGGCAGGCTGGGTTCACGCTGATCGAAGTGCTGGTCGCTCTTTCGATCCTCAGTATCTCGCTCGGCGTGCTGTTGGCGGTCTTCATGCAGGGCCTCGACCGGGCGCGCGAAAGCCGCGAAGAAGCTGCCGCGCGCGTGCTGGCGCAATCGCTTCTCGTTCAGGTCAAAGCGCAGGCTAATCCGTCAATCGGAAGCAGCTCCGGAAAAGCCTCCGACTTTTTGTGGCGTCTTCAGGTTGTGCCCTTCGGATCGGCCCAGGACAGGGCGGCATGGCAGGAAAACGCGGCCCAAATTGTCGCAACGGTGTCGTGGCGCGGTTCGGGAGGTAAGCGTTCGATAAGCCTGTCGACGCTGCGCTTCCTGCCAAAGGCGGGGTCCGATTCCGAGTGACCGTTATTTGCCGGCATCACAGGTCCCGCTGCGCGGAATCGGGGTTCACTCTGCTCGAACTCCTGATCGCCACCACCGTCCTTGCGTTTCTGTCGCTGCTGCTGTTTGGCGGACTGCGGTTTGGAACACGTGTCTGGGAGAAAACCGAGACGGCGACCACCGAAACCAATCGTATTCGCGCCGCCCAACTCACCATTTCCGACGAGATCGCCGAGATTTATCCATTCTTTGCCGGCGACGAAGATGGCCCGAAAGCGGTCGATTTCTCGGGGGAGGATAAGCGCGCAACTTTTTTTTCGCCGTCTAAAACGCTTCCGGGCGGCATGGATCTGGTGACGCTGCAGGCTGTGCCGGATAGGGGGAAAATCTCGGTTGTGATCGCCCGAAAGCCCGAACTTGAAGGCACGCGGGGTGTGATCACGCACTACACGCTCATCAGCGGCCTGAAATGGTTCCAGATGTCCTATTACGGTGCACCGTCACCTGCTACGACGTCGTCGACCCAGCCGCCCACCACGACCAAGGCCGGATTGGGTGCCAATGCCGCTGCAGCAACATCTGCGCCCGCGCAGTGGACATCCGTCTGGAAAGGTCAAAAGAAATTGCCGGCTCTCATTCGCATACGCGCCGCCATGGCGGACAAGTCGGACTGGCCGGATCTCGTCGTGTCTCCACGGATTCAGGTTGACGAGTCGTGCGTCCTCGATCAACTCAGCAAGTATTGTCAGGATCGCTGATGGCAACGCCAACGCTCACCGAATCGCTCGGATCTTTCCGAAGTCTTGCGTCCGAACTTCTTGTGGAGTGGCGTCGCGAGATCACGGCTATTGTCCGCGACGTGCTCGCGAGCCCCTGGGCGCGGGGAACGGAATTCGTTGTTCTGGAAGTTGCACCGAAAGATGTGCGGATACTTCTCGTTTCAGGTGCCCGCGTGCAGGAAATTGGGCGCGCAGCGGGCGAGAGCGCGATCCGTGCCGGGGAGATTTCTTCGCTATTGGCAGCGTCCGAAATCGCGCCCCGCGGCACGACGGATGTGGCCGTGGAAATTCCGGCGGGCGAAGTGTTGCGATGCCGGTTCGAATTGCCGGCCGCAAACAGGGCCACACTTGCCAAGGCGGTCCCCTTCGAACTGGAACGTCTGAGCCCGATCGAAGCCGACAAGCTGTATTATGACTTCTCAATTCTCGAAACGAATCGGGCGAAGAAACAGACCGAACTGGAGTTGCGCATCGTCAAGCGTAGCACGGTGGACTCTGCAATTGCGCTGGCACAGGCGGCAGGCTTGCGGGTGGGCGCCATTCGTTTCGCCGGCGATCCGCGCGAGGCCGACTGGCGTTCATTTCCGCTCGATCGGCGCGGGCTACTGAATCTCAAATGGCGGCAATGGAACGTGGTGTTACTCGCCGCCCTGGCGTTGTTACTTATCGTGATCGTCGTGTTTGCTACTTACTGGCGTGGCGCGTCGGCTGCAGACGAGCTTTCGTCCGAAGTCGATTCCGCAGCGTCACGCGCTGCAGTGGTGCACCGGCTCACGCATGATATTTCCGATGTGCAGGCGCAGATCGAATTTCCTTTGGGGCAGAAACGCGCGCCGTTTCTGCTTGCGCTGCTGAAGGAGGTGACCCGCGTTCTTCCCGATGGAACGTGGCTGACTGAATTCGAGCTCGACGGCGGAAAACTGCATATTCAAGGCTTTGCAAAATCGGCGTCCGACGTGGTCGGCCAGATCGATCGCTCGCCACTGTTTGCGAATGCGCAATTCATGGCACCGCTCCAAAGCGCGCAGAACGGGAATGAACGTTTCGATCTGTCGTTCGACATCAAAGCTCCGCATGACGCCAAGGCGGTCCATCACTAATGAGCGCTCCCGAATTCCTGCGCGGCCGCAAAGGCGCATTGCTTGCACTGGGTGCGCTAGCCTTCCTGTTCCTGCTTGTGGTGGCTCTGCCGGTCTTCCTGATGTTCCGCGCGCAGGCAGAGGAACGGAAAGATGAACTTGCGCAGCTCACGGCGTATCGCGCGCTCGAAGCCCAGCGCCCCGCGCTTTCCGCGCGTCTCGCCGCACTGCAGGAGGGCGCGAAGTCCGTACCTGGATTGCTGGATGCCACGAGCGCGGATCTCGCCCAGGCCCAGTTGCAAAGCCAGATGAAAGAACTGATCGACAAGAGCGGCGGCTCACTTTTGAGCGCGCAATTGCTCCCGCCTACCAAAGTCCAGGGGTTCGATTCCGTATCGATCGAATATGACGTGACGATTCCACTCTCGAATTTCAGCTCCCTCGTTTACGCGGTCGAGTCGCATGTCCCGTATTATTTCGTCGATAGCGCGGATCTCGTGATGCCGCCCAACTGGAAACCGAATTCGCCTAATCAGGATCCTTCCTTGGAAATGCGTTGGACCATTCATGCTTACCGTTGGCGGGGTTCGCATTGATGACGCGCCTGAATCCGCTTCAACTTGTTCTTTCGGCCGTCTGCGCGGGGCTGGCGGTCCTGCTTGGTTATTTGGTCCTCGCGCCGCTGCCGGAAGTTTCGGTGCCCCAGGCGCAGGTCCAGGCCCAGGCGCATCCGAAGGCCAAGCCCAAATCCGACGATGACGATAGTGACGATACTGATGACAGTTCGGATGACGACACCACCGTTGCCCGTTTCGAGGCGCCGCCACGGCAATCCTTTGCGGAAGTTGACGATCGGCTCGTCTTCAATCCGGCTCGCGTAAGAGTGGTCGCGCCATCCCAACCGGGCGCATCCAACGCGGCAAGTCTGCCTTCCGATCTTTCGCTGGTCGGCGTCATTCTTGATGCAGACAGAAAGATCGCCCTGTTCAAATCGCCGGCCCAACCGCTTGCTGTCGGCGTAAGCCTTGGCGGGAGCATCGATGGCTGGCAGGTCACGCGCATCGATTCCGACAGTGTCGCGTTACGGGCGAGCGGCCCCGAGCAGGAGTTGAGGCTCTCGGCCAACAAAGCGCCGCCGCCGGGTCCGGGAGCCAATCAGGGAGGGCCGCATCCGTTTGGTCCACCCAATGGTTTCCCGAGGCCGAACTTCCCGCGGAATCCCAACATGAACCAGAACAACAACAACAATAATAATAACAACAATAATAATGCGAACAACAATCAGAATAACAACAACAATAACAACAATAACGACGATGACGACGACGACGATAAATAAAGCCGGCGCCTTCGCCCGCTAACTCAGCGCCGCTCCGACCTCGCCAATTTTTCGAAGCGTTCGAATAGATAGTTGCTGTCCATGGGGCCGGGCGAGGCCTCTGGGTGATACTGGACCGAGAAAGCCGGCCCGTCGCCGAGAGACAGTCCGCAATTGCTGCCGTCGAACAGCGAGACATGGGTTTCACGCACGCCCGGCGGAAGGCTCTGGCTGTCCACCGCGAAGCCGTGATTCATGGAGACGATCTCCACTTTTCCGGTGTCGAGATCTTTCACGGGATGATTGGCTCCATGATGACCATGCGCCATTTTCTGTGTGCTCGCGCCCAGTGCCAGCGCCAGCAGCTGATGCCCGAGACAGATACCGAACACAGGCACGCGGCGTTCAAGCAAGGCGGCGATCGTGGGGAGCGCATAGGCGCCGGTCGCGGCCGGATCGCCGGGACCGTTGGATAACAACACGCCATCCGGTGCGTGCCGCATGATGTCTTTAAACGTCGCACTCGCCGGGAGCACAGTTATATCTGCGCCCTGGCCCGCGAGCTGCCGAAGGATGTTGCGCTTCACGCCGTAGTCGAGAACAACGGCGCGCCATATCGGATTTTCTTGCTGGCCATAACCTTCACCCCATTTCCAGGGTGTCTCCCGCCACGAATAGGACTGTCGGCAGGTGACGTCCTTCGCGAGATCGAGGCCTTCGAGCCCGGTAAATCCGCGCGCTTTCGACACCAGTGCTGCGATATCGAATTTTCCGTCCAGAGAATGCGCAACGACACCATGCGGCATGCCCAGTTCGCGGATGCGCGACGTCAATGCGCGCGTATCGATACCGGAGATGCCCGGAATATTGTGCGATTTGAGCCAGCGATCGAGGTTTGAAAGCGCCCGCCAGTTCGAGGGCCGCGCCGCATCGGCACGAACGACAAGGGCCCGCATGACAGGCGTGGTCGACTCGATGTCTTCGCCGTTGGTTCCGACGATGCCGATGTGCGGAAAGGTGAAGGCGACAATCTGGCCAGCATAGGACGGATCGGTGAGGATTTCCTCATATCCTGTCATCGCCGTATTGAAGCAGACTTCGCCTACGGCATGGCTGACGGCGCCGAAGCCCCGGCCCCTGAAAACAGTTCCGTCTGCGAGAACCAGAACGCCACTGCCGTCCGAAAACTCCTCCACCGCGCATGCGGCGGAAGCGTCTGGACTGTGTGTCATCTGTCTGATCCTGGATTTTCCAGAAAATAGAAATCCGCCCTGCACGGGTCAAGCAGGGCGTGCGGATTGCGATGACGCACCTTGAGACCTACTTTGCGGAAGGCAAGGAGAATCCGAATGGCATTGCGCGACGGGCTGAACGAAGCATTGAAAACGGCGATGAAGGCGAAGGACCAAAGGCGCGTCTCGACATTGCGCATGGTCCTGGCGTCGGTGAAAGACCGCGACATCGCCAATCGCACGGAAGAGAGCCGCGCCGGCGTGAGCGATGACGAGATTCTCTCCCTTCTCGGCAAGATGATCCGGCAGCGGGAAGAATCCGCGTCGATCTATACAAGCGGCGGCCGTCCCGAGCTCGCGGCTTCCGAAAACGAGGAGATCGCCATTATCAGCGAGTTCCTGCCGCGCCAGATGAGTGAAGAAGAGATCCGCGCGGCAGCGCAGACTGCGGTCACCGAGGCGGGCGCATCATCCGTCAAGGACATGGGCCGGGTCATGGCTACGCTCAAACAGCACCACACGGGCAAGATGGATTTCGGCAAGGCCGGCGCCATCGTGAAGGAGCTTCTGACGCAGAAATAGTTGGCGATTCACAGGATTCGCCTCTGCCCGGTCGCACGCTGCACGCCTGTTCGTCGTAGGATCACTGGATGCGCTACGGCGAGGGACTGCTCGAAGAGATTTTGCGGCGTACCGATCTTGTGGCGCTTGTCGGACGCAGCGTGAAGCTGTCGCGGCGGGGCCACATCTTCTGGGGCCTTTGCCCGTTTCACAAAGAGAAAAGTCCGTCATTCAAGGTCGAGGCCGAACGCCGCAACTACAAATGCTTCGGCTGCGGCGCAGGCGGCGATGCTTTCAAATGGCTGATGGAAACCGAAGGCCTGCTCTTTCCGGAAGCAGTGGAACGACTCGCGCAGGATGCCGGCGTCGAACTTCCAAAATGGACGCCGCAGGATGAGACGCGCGAACAGCAGAAGAAATCGCTGTATTCGGCAATAGAAACCGCCACCGAATTTTTCGAACAGCAATTGCGCGGGAGCAACGGCGCGGGCGCGCGGAGCTATCTCCAGTCCCGTGGATTGGCCGAGGATGCGTGCCGGCAATTCCATATCGGTTATGCGCCGTCCGGGCGCAGGGCGCTCCTCGATCATCTGAAAACAAAGGGTTTTTCGGAAGACGATGCCGTCGCGGCAGGTCTCGCGCGCCGTGCGGATGGACAGCCCGCACGCGATTTCTTCTTCGATCGCGTGATCTTTCCGATTGGGGATGCACGAGGCCGTATCGTGGCGTTTGGCGCGCGCGCGCTGCACGGCGACGTACTGCCGAAATACATCAACACAGGCGAGACGTCGCTCTTCTCCAAAGGAAAGCTGCTCTACAATTTCGCGACTGCGCGGATTGCTGCGCTCAAATCGGGCAGCCTCATCGTCGCCGAAGGTTATCTCGACGTGATCGCGCTTGTCCGCGCGGGCTTTGAGGCCGCTGTTGCTCCTTTAGGAACCGCGCTCACGGGCGATCATCTTGCGCTGCTCTGGCGTAGCGCACCGGAACCGACCTTGTCGTTTGACGGGGACGAAGCCGGACGCCGTGCTGCATTCCGCGCGGCCGAGCTTGCACTGCCGCTGCTCGCCCCTGGCCATTCGCTCCGTTTCGCATTTCTTCCATCCGGTGAAGACCCCGACAGCCTCTTACGCGCCGAAGGCGCCGGCGCGATGCAGGCAGCGCTGGAGAAAGCCATCCCAATGGTCGAGATGGTCTGGCAGATGGAGGCGGGCCGGACCGCGCTGGATACACCCGAGCGCAAGGCAGCGTTCGTGTCGCGTCTGAATGAGCGGCTGAAATCGATCCCGGTCGCAGATGTGCGGAGGTTCTATCTGAGCGCTTTCGTGGAGATCGCGTCGCGCGAATTGGGATTGAGAACATTTGCCGCCGGCGACGAGCTTCGGGTGTCTGCATCCTCGTCAAAGCGCCGGCCGGAAGCCCAGACGCGAACACAGAACCGGGCCGCGCTCACCCCGGCCCTGAAGTCCAATAAGCTCGTCTCCGGACACCGCGAGCACGACACCGAGCCCGGCGGCATGCTCCGTGCGCCCGCGGCGATGCGTGCGCCGCCGCCGCTGCGAGTTGCCATCGGGGAACATCGGCCTGATCCCGCTGTCCGCAGGCTGAAGGAAATGGAACTTATGGCGCTTCTTCTGGACGCGCCCTGGATTTTGGAGCGGCACCATGAGCAGCTCGCGGCACTGCCACTGGCGGACTCGTCGCTTGACAATTTGCGTCATGAACTCCTACAGCTCGCCGCTTCCGGAATTAGGCTTGAAACGGGGTCGCTGGAGGGCCATCTCGAACGCGCAGGCATGGGTTGGCTCATCGAGCGATTGAAGCCGCGCCGGGTATCCCGCTCCTCTGAACTAAGCCTCCACGATAAGGCTGTGGAGGGGGGCAGCGGCGATAGTGGCGACTTCGAAGCCCGGTGGGTTCGCGCTGCGGCACAACTGCTTGACATGTCGGAGTCCGACGCTGAACGCAGGCGCGCCTTGGAGCGTTTCAAATCCGAGGCAAGCGAGGAAAGTTGGCGTGATTGGCATCGCCTCGTTCTTTCCCGCGAACTTCCTGGCAAGTAGGGCAGATCGGCCGATAAGAGCCGCAGCGGCCTGATTGGACAAATCTTTCCGCCCATAAAGCGGTATAACCACAAGCGACGAATGGCGACCAAGACTCAACCCAAGAAACCGGCGAAAGCGGCGCCAAAACCGGCGGCAAAAGCCAAGCCCGCCCAGGCAGCGCATCCGAAATCCGCCACTCCCGTCAAGGAAGCGCCTGCGAAGAAGCCCGCTCCCGTCGCCAAAGCCGCGCCGGCCAAGGCGGTAAAGCCAAAGGCCGAGGCTCATCAGCAGCAGGCGGTCACGAACGGGGCCGATGTCGCAGTCGAAAAGAAGCTTGTCGCCGCGGCAGCCAGCGCGCCTGAGAGCAAAACCATGCCGGCCGCGAAGCCCGCGGCGAAGCCGCCCGGTGCGCCGGGCGACACGCCACCGCGCGAGGATGCCGATTCACCTCTGCTCGATATGTCCGATGCCGCGGTGCGCAAGATGGTTACGCGCGCCAAGCAGCGGGGCTATGTGACCTATGACGAGCTGAACAAGGTTCTCCCGTCCGACAAAGTGTCCTCCGAGCAGATCGAGGACACGATGGCGATGCTCAATGAAATGGGCATCAATGTCATCGAGAGCGAAGAGCAGGAAGAGCAGGGCGATCTGCCTGCGCTCGCCCAGACCAAGCAGGTCGCGACCAAATCCGAAGAAGACGAACAACCTTACGACCGGACGGACGATCCGGTGCGCATGTATTTGCGCGAAATGGGCTCGGTCGAGCTCCTGTCCCGCGAAGGCGAAATCGCCATCGCGAAGCGGATCGAGGCTGGCCGCGAATTGATGATCGGCGCGCTTTGCGAGAGCCCCCTCACCTTCGAGGCGCTCACCGTCTGGCGCGACGAACTGAACGAAGGAAAAGTTCTGCTTCGCGACATCATCGACCTTGAGGCGATGTATGGCGCGGGGCCCGATGCCCAGCCCCCGACAATGGCAGTGCCGTCTGCCGATGGCACAGTGGCGCCGGTTAACGGCCATACCGCGCCCGCTGCCGCAATGCCTCCTGTCGCAGTTTCAATGCCAACGCCGCCACCGCCACCCCCACCGCCGCGCCTGGAACCTGTTCGCTCTCCGCCACTGGCGGGGAATGGCGCGGCCGGTGCCGAGGAGTTGGATCCGGGCGAAGTGGCCGCGGCTGCCGATGCGGCCGCCGAGGGCGATGATTTCGACGACGAAGGCAGCCTGTCGCTTGCGGCGATGGAAGCTGCGCTGAAGCCTCAGGTTCTCGAAAAGCTCGACCAGATTGCAAGCCTCTATAAGAAGCTCGGCAAGCTTCAGGACGCTTCCGTCGAGGCGGCGCTTGCGTCGGACGAATTGTCGAGCGGGCAGGAGCGGCGCTTCAAGAAGCTCCGCACCGAGACGGTCGATCTCGTGAAGGGGCTCAAGCTCAACAATAACCGTATCGAAGCACTCGTCGATCAGATGTACGGCATCAATCGCCGGCTGGTCTCGATCGAAGGGCGTTTGCTGCGCCTTGCCGAAGCCCATGGCGTCGATCGCATGGACTTCCTGAAGCAACATTTCGGCAATGAGCTCGATCCCAACTGGGCGCGCCGCGTCGCCCGTTTAAGCGGTCCAGGCTGGCATGATTTCGTGCAGGAAGAGCGCGATCGCATCCGGCAATATCGCGACGAGATCCAGACGCTGGCGCAGGAGATGCGCCAGTCGATCAGCGATTTCCGCCGCATCGTGCAAACGGTGCAGAAGGGCGAGCGTGAAAGCGGGCAGGCGAAGAAAGAAATGATCGAGGCCAATCTGCGCCTCGTGATTTCCATCGCCAAGAAATACACCAATCGCGGGCTGCAATTCCTGGATCTCATCCAGGAAGGAAATATCGGCCTGATGAAGGCCGTCGACAAATTCGAATATCGCCGCGGCTACAAATTCTCGACCTACGCCACCTGGTGGATCCGGCAGGCCATCACGCGCTCGATTGCCGACCAGGCACGCACCATCCGCATTCCGGTGCATATGATCGAGACGATCAACAAATTGGTACGTACGTCGCGCCAGATGCTGCATGAGATCGGCCGCGAACCGACGCCGGAAGAACTGGCCGAACGCCTTGCCATGCCGCTGGAGAAGGTGCGCAAGGTCCTCAAGATCGCGAAAGAGCCGATCAGCCTCGAAACGCCCATCGGCGATGAGGAAGACAGCCATCTCGGCGATTTCATCGAAGACAAGAATGCGATCCTGCCCATCGATGCCGCGATCCAGGCGAATTTGCGCGAAACGACGACGCGGGTGCTTGCCACGCTCACGCCACGCGAGGAGCGTGTGCTTCGCATGCGCTTCGGTATCGGCATGAACACCGATCACACGCTCGAAGAAGTCGGTCAGCAATTCTCCGTCACGCGCGAACGTATCCGCCAGATCGAAGCCAAGGCGTTGCGCAAGCTGAAACATCCGAGCCGCTCGCGGAAACTCCGAAGCTTCCTGGATAATTAGGCGAACAGCCCGGACCAAAAGGCGATGCCGACGATTGCGTGGTTTTATGGCATCGCGGTTCAGATGTTCTTCAACGACCACGATCCACCGCACTTCCATGCCAGATACGGCCGTGCAAAAGCGCTTTTTCGAATCGCGGATGGCGAGATAATCGCCGGAGAGCTGCCACCGACCGCAGAACGGCTCGTCCGCGAATGGGCACTGGCGCGGAAACCTGAGTTGGAGGAGAATTGGAACAGGGCGCGGTCACAGCGGTCTCTGGAGAAAATAGCGGGTCCCGATGGCAAAGGCTGATTTTCCGCTCGTCGATGTTTTGCGTGTGAGACCGATGCAGGGGCATCGGCTGTGGGTACGGTTCTCGGACGGCAGTGAGGGCGTGAAGGATTTCTCCTATCTTATCGGCAAAAGCGGCGAGATGGCGAAGCCGCTGAAAGAGCAAACCTATTTCGAACGGGTATTTGTCGAAATGGGTGCGCCGACATGGCCGAACGGGTACGATCTCGATCCGATCAACCTCTACATGGAATTGCGCGACGCGGGCGAACTGACGCGCATCGCAGCTGCAGAATAGTATCAGGCACGACGGCCAGCATATGGCTCGATTTCCGCAATCTCCGGGTGCCAGGGGAAGTCTGAAATGGATTCAGACGGCGGTTAATGTCCGGCCCGCTTCGCTCGCGAAAGGTATTCTTCCACACATCAAATCTGCGGCGAATATAAATTGGTTATCTCCGCTCGCCGATGACGAATATGCCGAATATCGCGACGACGCCTTTCTTGAGCGCATCGGTTGCATGCAGCTCGGTTCGTCGCTCCGGCAATTCTGGCCGTCTCGCGGGCCCCAATGGGATGCGTTGGGGCAAACCGAGAAAGGCGATATTCTTCTCGTCGAAGCAAAAGCCCACATTGGTGAACTATGCTCGCCGCCGACGCAGGCCAAGGGGAACGCCCGCGATCAAATTTACGCTGCATTGGGAAAAACAGCGAAAGCCTGCAATGCGACACCGCGGGCAGCGTGGACGGATTTGTTTTACCAGTTTGGAAACAGGCTCGCGCATTTGTACTTTCTTCGCCAGGAGGGAATTCCGGCCTGGCTCGTGCTCGTCAATTTCGTGGGTGACGTGGACATGCAGGGGCCGGTTTGCAAGCGCGAATGGATAGCGGCCTATCATGTCGTGCAACATGCGATGGGTTTGGGCGAACGCAATCCGCTTTCGAAATATATGATACACATCTACCCCAGCATTGCCGAGTTTGGCGGCAATTGATGAGAGTTTGTCCGCGCGGTGACTGCAGTTGATTGTGTGCCGGTGCTCGTCCGGCTATATGTCTCCCATGAACCTAGTCAAAGCCACTCGTCTCTATACGAGGCGTGAACATGCTGTCGATACCGTGATTCACATCGCCGGAGTATTGTTCGCAATCAATGGCGGACTCTGGCTGCTCTTTCATGTCACGGGATTGAGCGTTGTTGCAAGCGTCTCGATCTATTGCGCCGGCCTGTTTGCGATGCTCACGGCCTCGGCGATGTATAATTTGTGGCCGTCGGGGAATGTTCGAAACTGGCTGCGGCGGTTCGATCATGCGGCGATCTTCATCATGATCGCCGGCACATATACGCCGTTCGCCGTCAACCGGCTGCCCGCGCCTGCAAGCGGCACGATACTCGCACTCATCTGGCTGGGCGCGACCGTTGGAGTCGTTCTCAAAATGCTTTTTCCACGTCGCTTCGAGATGGCGAGTGTGGCGCTCTATCTCGGTCTCGGCTGGCTCGTCGTAACAGTGATCAAGCCTCTGTCTGTGACCATGGCTGCCACGAATTTTCATCTGCTCGTGGCAGGCGGCCTTATCTATTCCACCGGCGTCATATTTTATCTGCTTGAGCGGCTTCCCTATCACAAGGCGATCTGGCACGGCTTTGTGCTGGTCGCGGTGATCCTTCACTTCGCGGCGATTGCCAGCGAGTTCGCTGTCTGAACCTTAGAGGCGGTGCGACTGGCGCCTCTCCGCTCCGCGTGAGACAGTGCCGGCCACTCAGAATGGCCGGGACTCTTGATCCTCGATCTTCCCTATAATTTTCACTGGGTGGAGCCCGGCGAAGCGGCGCGGTCGGCACAAGCCTATGGCGGGTTCCTCGGCGCATTTCTCCGCGCGCATGGCATGCGCGGGCTCATCAATCTTCGGGGAAGCAATCCCAAACATTCCTGGTGGCGCTACGAGACGCGTGTGTGCGCGAAGGCCGGCATCGTCCATCGCGATGTGAAGCTCAATTCGAGGCAATTGCCGGCGCGTGCCATGCTCGCCGACCTCGTCGATGCCTTCGACGCCGTGCCGAAGCCGTTTCTGCTCAAATGCTCCGGCGGGCAGGATCGAACCAGCCTCGCGGCCGCGCTCTATCTTCTGCACAGACGGGGCTGGGCGGGGTTGGCGGATGCCGAACGCCAGTTCGCGCGCTGGCCCTACCTGCATCTGCCGAAAGCAAAACAGCGCTGGTTGAAGCTGCTTCCCAAATTTGCTGCGGAACAGGCTGGCCGAGCCTCACTCCGGAACTGGATCGAGACCGGCTACTCCGCCGAGACCTTCCGCGACTGGCTCGAAGTGCGCGGCGAAGGCGATAGCTTTCACGGGCTTTATGGTGTCCCCGGAAGTGCAACGGGAAAGTGAGCCTCCCGCGTCGCGCGCGCGGCTGGCGATCGCGGAAGGTGTAGCGCTCTGGCCCGCCTATCTGAATCGCACCGAGCAGGAACGATTGGTGTCGGAGATATTTGCGCGCGTGCGCGAAGCGCCATTCTACCGCCCGCGCATGCCGCGCTCGGGCAAATCATTCTCCGTCGAAGAAACCAATTTCGGCCCGCTCGGCTGGTACTCCGATATTTCCGGTTATCGCTACGAGACGCTTCACCCGATCACAGGCCAGCCCTGGCCGGCGATGCCTGAGGACATCAAGCAAATCTGGCGCGATCTGGCCGGCTACGCGGACGAGCCGGAATGTTGTCTCGTCAATCTCTATCTCGACGGCGCCCGCATGGGGCTGCATCAGGATCGGGACGAAGACGCGTTCGATGCACCGGTCCTATCAATCTCGCTCGGTAACGAAGCCGTGTTCAGGATCGGTAGTACAACGCGGCGAGGTCCCAGTCGTAGTTTTCTCCTGAGATCCGGCGATGTGCTGATATTCGGCGGCGTGGCGCGGCTCGCGTTTCACGGCATCGACAGAGTGGTTGAAAACAGCTCCACGCTGATCCCGGGCGGAGGACGTCTCAATCTCACTTTGCGAAGAATTACAGCCACTTCACAAAGAAAAGACGCCCGACCAGGGGGCTGATCGGGCGTCACGCGCTGTTACGCGCTGGTGCCGGGAGGGGATGACCGACACCTGCGGAAGGGCTCCATCCGGCGTGCGAGCGGGGGGGCAGTGCCTGCCGGACGGTGTGTCGCCCTTCCGATCTAAAACTATGCATTGGGGCAACAGGTTTCAACTATTTTTTTCGTGATAATTCTGGAAGATCGTTTAGCGCTGCCCTCGCCATAATTAGCACACATTTACACGATGCCTCAATTGCTGGACCGGGCCCGGCAGTACGGCGCAGCGATCCAATTTATTCCTTTATAGTTTCCCCAAATCCCGTGCCGTAGCGTCGATCGCAGATTTTGCTTTCGCGACGATCTCGTCGATTTCCGACTCGGTAGCAATGAGCGGCGGCGCGAGCACCATCGTATCGCGGATTGCACGCATCATCAGCCCATTGGCAAAACAATAGTTCCGGCAGCGCATGCCGACATCGGTTTCGCGCGGGAAAAACCCACGCACAGATTTGTCCGGCACAAGTTCGATTGCTGCCAGCAAGCCAATTCCGCGCACTTCGCCAACCAGAGGATGGGTTTCCAAAGTTTCATGCAGGCGTTTGTGCAAATAGGGACCGATTGTCTGTTTGACGCGCGGAACGAGGCCCCGTTTCTCCATCACTTCAAGATTTTTTAATGCAACTGCCGAAGCAACGGGATGCCCCGAATAGGTGAAGCCATGCACCAACTCTTCATTCGTCGAGAGAAACGAGTCCGCCATTCTCTTGCCGAGAGATACCGCGGAAATCGGCTGATATCCGGAGGAAAGGCCTTTCGCCATTGTAATGATATCGGGAGCGATGCCGTAGGTGTCCGCGCCGAACCATTCTCCGGTACGGCCGAACCCCGTGATCACTTCATCGAGATGAAGCAGCACGTCATATTGGCGGCAGATGCGCTGCACCTCGGGCCAATAGGTCGCCGGCGGGAAAATCAGACCGCCTGCGCCCTGCACCGGTTCGGCGGAGAATGATGCGACCCGATCGGGCCCGATCTCGCGAATCTTGTCTTCGAGCTGCTGGGCGACGAGGACGCCGAACTCCTCCGGTCCGATATCGCCATAGCCCGCAGCCCGGGCGCCGAACCAATATGGCGCCGGCACTTTCGCAAACCCCGGGAGCGGCAAATCCCATTGCGGATGCATGGGCGTCAGGCCAGAAAGCGAGGCCGCAGCCATGGTGACGCCGTGATAGCCATAGTCCCGCGACAGGTGGATTTTCTTTTCCGGCTTGCCGTTCAGGTTCCAGAAATAGCGGATCAGCTTCAGCGCCGAGTCATTGGCTTCCGAGCCGGAATTGGCGAACAGCACATGCTCATGGCCGTCCGGTAATATCTGCGCGAGTTTCGCGGCCAGCTCCGCGGTCCAGGGGTTCGTCGTCTTGAAGAAGTGGTTGTAATAGGGGAGCGTCTTCAGCGCTTCATAACCCGCCTCGGCCAATTCGCGATTGCCGTAGCCGACCTGCACGCACCACAGCCCGGCCATCCCATCGATGATGCGGTTGCCTTCGGAATCCCACAGATAGACGCCGTCGCCGCGCGTGATGACGCGTGTGCCTTCGCGGGCGAGGGCGCCTGCGTCCGAAAACGGGTGGATGTGATGGGCAGCGTCCAGCGCCTGCCAGTGTTTGGTGAGATTGTGGGTTGCGCTCTGCTGCGCCATGACGGTGCCCTGCGATTGGAAAAAGGAAATGGGAGCGCGCGCGGCTGCGCGCAAGACGCAGGCGTTCTACGGGTTGAACCCGATCCGCGCGCAGAGAATCAGCAGGGCAAACTTGACCGTCATGGGCGCCAGCCTAGCAGGGGCCGGCGCCCACGAAAAGATGCGCGCTTTACGCGGCTCTCGGCATTTCGCCGATCGCTATCGTCTGCTGCCAGGCAGGAAGGGTCTTCAGCTCGGCGTGCCAACGCCGGATGGCAGGATATGCCTCAAGCGGAAAGCCCGCGCGGTCCGCAACGGTCAGCGGCGCGCCAATGGAAAGGTCTGCAATGGTCAATGTATCGCCCATGATGAAGCGATGTTTCTCGAGTTGGCCGTTGAGCACCGAAGCCAGCCGATTGAACTGTTCTTCGCCGCGCGCGATTTCGGACGCCGAGGTTTCGCCGCGATTGAAGAACGGCTTGATGATCCGTTCGAAGATGAAGATCGCGCAAGTCGGATCCCAATGATTGCTGTCCCAATACAGCCATTTGGTTAGCGCCAGGCGGTCGCGCGCATTCCCCGGAAGCCAGCCCTCTTTCTTCGACGCGAGATATTCGACGATCGCATTCGATTCCCACAGGGAGAAGCCGTCTTCTTCCAGCACCGGCATGCGCTGGTTGGGATTAAGCGCCGTGAACTCCGGCGTTTTCTGTTCGCCTTTGGTCAGATCGACGATACGCAAATCATAATCGATCCCAAGGTGATGCGCAGTCATGAGAACTTTGAACGCCCGCGGGCTGATGGGAAATACGTGAAGCTCGAGCGACATGGCGATTATTCCTTTGTTTGAGGCTGAGACGAATTCGTTGGAGAGCCGGTCTCGAGAAGCAGGCGCAGACGCTCGGTCTGCTCGCCCAGGACACGGTCGACGGCTTTGGAAATATTGGTGAAACCGCCCTTGGCGTATCCGCCGACCGTGTAGATCAGCGTCAGATGCGTGATCTTGCCGTCAGCGTTGAGCGTGATCGTCATTGCTCCGTCGACAGCCATGGATTGAAGCGGTCCAAGAGCGCCGCGCAGACGAAGCATTTTGCGGGGAATCGCATTCACGACGGTCATATGCTGCACCGAACCGCCGCCGGCGAGTGTTTCACACCAGCAACCGCCGGCTTTGGGATCCAGCGAAAGATTGGCGGCGTCATGCGAATACGTGTGATCGGAACTCCACCAGCGTGATGGTGTAACAAGCGCCTGATAAACCTGATCGGGAGGTGCAGGGATATCGACGGTTTCCTCAACAGTGAAACCCGCCGCGCCGGCATCGACAATTGTGGCCGACGCCTGAACCGGCCAGACAAGGCCCAACGCCAGCAACGCGCTGTAAATATTTGTCGTTCTGCGCATCATGTCCCCCGAGTTCTCACGCTGCCACTTTGGCGGCATAGATTTCCAGCAACGCACCCCAGCCGCGCGGCGAATCCACCACTTCCCGAAGCGCCTGCGCATCGGCAGCGAGGATTCGGTGTTCGAGTTCAACCAGCGTGCCGCCCTCTGCGTCGGCAGTGAAATGAACCTCGACCTCACTCGCGACCGTTTCGTCGAAAGCAAATTTGCTGTTGATCTCCCACGACAGCACGAGCCTTGAGGGCGGTTCCCAGACGAGTACACGTCCCCAGTTGCATTCCGAGCCGTCTTCGCCCTTTTCATACCAGCGGCCGCCGGCGTGCGGCTCAATGATTGCTTCCTTCATGACCGCTTTGCCGATGTGGTGTTCTCTGGGCCACCAGCTGTCGAAGCGCGTGGCAAATACGTCGAAAGCGCGCGCCTGGGGCGCGTTCACCCGGATGCTCCGCTTCACGGGTGCAACGGAAATTCTCGTCACGGTTCGTCCTGCTCCCTCTCGGCCTCGGCGCGAAACGCCTCCAGCGCGTGATCCCAGAATTGATCGAGCCACGCGCGCAACGGACCGAGCCCGCGAGGATCGATGTGATAGACACGGCGCGTGCCCTGCGGTTCTTCCCGCACAAGTCCCGCCTCTTTCAGAACCTTCAGATGCTGCGACACAGCCGGCCGGCTGACCGACAGACCATCGGCAATGACGCCGACCGGTTTCGGCCCTGTGCGCAGGCGTTCGAAGATGCGACGCCGCGTCGGGTCTCCCAGAGCGGCAAGAGCATTTTCGTAAGCCATGACTTACCGTAAGTCACTGCTTACCTAATGTCAATGGGCGACGGAACGGATTTGGGCGGCGACCCGGCCCTGAGCGCCAAAAGTGGTGAGAAATCCGTCCCGGGTCCAAGTCAGTGAGGGCGCTCCGAAACTATCGAGCACCCCGGAGATCTGAACGTCGCCGCCCTGCGGCTTTGCCAATGCCTTAGTCACCTCTCCGCGAAGCTTTGCGATGTCTGCGCCCATTGGAAAATCAAGGCGCGATTGCAGCGCTTCGCGGAGCGCAACGCCATCCAACCATTTTGCGAGGGAAAGAAACACATTCGCCGTCGCAATATCGTAATGAAGATTTGCAATCCGGATTGTCTGCGATTGCGCATCGTATTGCGGCACACCGCGCAGATAGCCTGCCCCGCAGGAGTCGAACCAGCCGAAGAAATCCCAACGCTGTTTGATACAAAAACGCGCCGCCACGATCACGTCGCTGCCGGATGGCAGGATCGCAAGATTGGTGATCGCAACGGGCATTCCGTTGACTCGAAGCGGATGACTGGCGAGTCTTTGTACTGCCAATTTCGCCGCCATGTCATAGGGCAGTATGATGGGTACGGCCAGTGTGAAACGATTGTATGGCGCAGCGAGAGGGC